>NZ_JAIESM010000098.1 GCF_019746015.1 Sphingomonas sp.
AGCACCGACCACACGAACAGCGGCATCTTGTGCAGCGTCATGCCCGGCGCGCGCATGTTGAAAATGGTGGTGATGAAATTGATCGCGCCCAGGATCGACGAGGCGCCGGCCAGGTGCAGCGATAGGATCGCCATGTCCACCGACGGCCCCGGCGAACCCGAGGTCGAAAGCGGCGCATAGACCGTCCAGCCGGTGCCCGCGCCGCCGAAGAAAGGCGACGCCAGCAGCAGCGCGAACGACGGCACCAGCAGCCAGAACGAGATATTGTTCATCCGCGGGAAGGCCATGTCGGGCGCGCCGATCATGATCGGCACGAACCAGTTGCCAAAGCCGCCGATGATCGCCGGCATCACCATGAAGAACACCATGATCAGGCCGTGCGCGGTGATCAACACGTTCCACAGGTGCAGCGACTGGTCGAGCGAAACGGTGCTGCCGCCGGCCAGCATCGCGGCCCAGGTCGGCAGATACTGAATGCCTGGCTGGGCCAGTTCAAGCCGCATCAGGCCCGAAATGCCGCCGCCGATGATACCCGCGAAGATCGCGAAGATCAGGTAGAGCGTGCCGATATCCTTGTGGTTGGTCGACATGAACCAACGCTGGAAAAAGGCCGGCTTGTGATCGGCATGGTCGTCGGCATGGCCATGACCATGGCCATCGGCATGCGCCTGGAAGGCGTTGGGGGTAAGCGCGATATCGGACATGACTTAATTCCCGGTGGCGTTGGCAGGCGCGGCGGCATTGCCGGCGGCGTCGGCTGCGGTGGTGTTGGCGTCGGCAGGGGCAGCGGCATTGGCGTCAGCAGGCGCCGCCGCATTGGCCGCCTCGCCGGCGGGCGCGGGCGCCGCAGCGGGCGTTGCCGCCGCCTTGGGCTTGCCGCCCTTGGCGATCACCCATTTGTCGAAGGTCGCGCGGTCAACCGCCACCACCGTGATCGGCATATAGCCATGGCGCGCGCCGCACAGTTCGGAGCACTGACCGAAATAGACGCCCGGCTTGGCGATGGTGAAGCTGGTTTCGTTGAGCTTGCCCGGCACCGCGTCGAGCTTGATCCAGAAGGCCGGCATCGCCCAGCTGTGGATCACGTCGTTGGCGGTGGTCACCAGCCGGATCGGCGTGTTGGTGGGCAGCACCACGCGATTGTCGGTCGCCAGCAGGCGGGGGCCGTCCGCATCGGTGCGGAAGCGCTCACCCTTGCCGGCTTCACCCTTTTCCTTCAGCAGGTTGGAGGTGATCTCGATGCCGTGGTCGGGATATTCATAGCTCCAGTACCACTGGTTGCCGATCGCCTTCAGCGTCACCGCATTGGCCGGCGCCGGCTTGAACTGCGCCTGGAGCAGCCCGATCGACGGCACCGCGATGATGACGAGGATGATCACCGGCACGATCGTCCAGGCGAATTCCAGCGTCAGATTGTGCGTCACCTTCGACGGCACCGGATTGGCCGCGCGGCGATAGCGCACCATCGCCCACAGCAACAGCCCCAGCACGAACAGCGAAATGAAGGTGATGATCGGCACGAGCAGATAATCGTGCATCCACGCCGCCCGTTCGCCATTGGGGGTGACCTGCGGCTGGTTGAGCAGCAGCCCGTCCTTGGGCTGGCCCACGCCGTCCACGATCGGCACCTCGGGGCCGCCATCGACGGCGAGCAGCGGATCGGTGGCGGCCGGCGCCTGATCGGCCTTTGCCGCGGCCTGTTCGGTGCCGCCGGCGACGGGCGCGGCGGCTTGGGTTTGCTCGGTGGTGGGTGCTTGCGGGGCAGTCGCCAGTGCCGGCGCCACGCCCATCGTTCCGATCATCAGCCCGGCAGCCAGCATCGCCGCCTTCACGCCACCCGAACGCCACATGTTAAACATTACCGGTCTTCACCCTTTGTCGTTGGGCGCCCGGAGTATGCGCCCCGCCGCGCCGCGAAGGGGCAGCAATATGCCCCGAACGCCGCCGCTATACGCAGGCTTTCCCGCTCCCTCAAGCCGCGTTGCGCACTGGGCCGGCTTTTTTACCGATATCGGGCAGGGGCAGGCGTTGCACGGGGGCAGACCGCACACTAAGGCGGCAAGCCATGACAGCTACCGACACCGGCGCGGGGATGACCGCGCAAGCCGTGCTCGACGAATTCAGCGCCGCGGGCGCGCTGCTGGAGGGGCATTTCATTCTGTCCTCGGGGCTCAGGTCCCCGGTTTTCCTGCAGAAGATGCTGGTGTTCCAGGATCCGGTGCGCACCGCGCGGCTGGCGCGGGCGCTGGCGGCGGCAATCCGGGCGCAGTTCGGCGCGGTCGATCTGGTCGTGTCGCCGGCGGTGGGCGGTATCATTCCCGGCTATGAGACGGCACGCGCGCTCGGCTGCCGCGCGGTGTTCGTCGAGCGTGAGGACGGCGTGTTCCAGCTGCGGCGCGGCTTTCGCATCGCGCCCGGTGAACGCGTGGTGATGGTGGAGGATATCGTCACCACTGGCCTCTCCTCGCGCGAGTGCCTGGCGGCGATCCGCGCGCACCCGGCGCGGCTGCTGGGCGCGGCGTGCATCATCGACCGGTCAAACGGCACCGCCGATGTGGGCGCGCCGCTCGTCTCGCTGTGCAAGATCGACATTCCCGCCTATCCGGCCGACGCGCTGCCGCCCGAGCTGGCCGCCATTCCGGCGGTGAAGCCGGGCAGCCGGGGGCTGGCATGAGCGCGCGCCTGCGCCTCGGCGTCAATATCGACCATGTCGCCACGGTGCGCAACGCGCGCGGCGTGGGCTATCCCGATCCGGTGCGTGCGGCGCTGATCGCGGCGGAGGCGGGCGCCGACGGCATCACCGCGCATCTGCGCGAGGACCGGCGCCACATCACCGATGACGATATTGCGCGGCTGGCGGCGGGGCTCTCCATTCCGCTCAACCTGGAAATGGCGGCCACCGACGAGATGCTGGCGATCGCGCTGAAGCACCGCCCGCATGCCGCCTGTATCGTGCCTGAAAAGCGCGAGGAGCGCACCACCGAGGGCGGGCTGGACGCCGCCGGCCTGCACAACCATCTGGCGCCGATGGTGCGCGCGCTGGGCGAGGCGGGGGTGCGGGTGTCGCTGTTCATCGAACCCGATGCGCGGCAGATCGTCGCTGCCGTGTCGCTGGGCGCGCCGGTGGTGGAGCTGCACACCGGCCGCTATGCCGAACTGACAGGTGCCGCGCGCGCCGAGGAGCTGAAGCGGCTGGCCGATGCGGCAGCACTCGCGGCCAAGAACGGGCTGGAGGTGCATGCCGGCCACGGGCTGACGCTGGACAATGTAGCCCCCGTTGCCGCCATCCCGCAGCTCGCTGAACTCAATATCGGCCATTCGCTCATCGCCGAGGCGATCTTCACCGGCCTTGGCCCGGCGGTGGCCGCGATGCGCGCGGCGATGGACGGCGCGCGTTGATCATCGGCCTCGGCTCCGACCTGTGCAATATCGAGCGCATTCAGGCCTCGCTCGACCGGTTCGGCGCCCGCTTTGAAAACCGCGTGTTCACGGCCGAGGAACTGGCCAAGGCCGATGCCCGCCCGTTCACCCGCGCCGCCACGCTCGCCAAGCGCTTTGCCGCCAAGGAGGCGTTCTCAAAGGCCGTCGGCACCGGCTTCAAGCGTGGCGTGTTCTTCCGCGACATCGGCGTCGTCAATCTGCGCTCCGGCGCGCCCAGCCTCGCGCTGACCGGCGGCGCCCGGGCAAGGCTTGACGCGCTGCTTCCTGCGGGCCACGCAGCACGGATACATGTGTCGCTGACCGACGATCACCCCTGGGCGCAGGCCTTTGTGATCATCGAGGCAGTGGCCGAGCGGGATTGACAGGATGAGCAAGGATGTCGCGTTGAACGCCGGCGAGGAACAGACAGGCCCGACCGAACCCGCCGCCCGGCGCGCCGGCACCGACTGGTGGGCGGAGCTGCGCGGCCTGCTCTGGCTGATCCTGGCGGTGCTGGGCTTTCACAGCCTGATCGCCAAGCCTTTCTACATCCCGTCGGAATCGATGCTGCCCGGGCTGCTGGTGGGCGACCGGCTGGTGGTGACCAAATACCCGTATGGCTATTCCTATATCACCCCCACCTTCCACATACTGCCGTTCATGAAGGGGCGACTGTTCGGGCGGATGCCCGAGCGCGGCGATATCGTCATCGCCTCGCCCCCCGGCAGCGAGGAGGATTATATCAAGCGGGTGATCGGCCTGCCCGGCGACACGATCGAGGTGCGCGACGGCGTCGTCATCCTGAACGGCAAGGCAGTGCAGCGCGGGCCGCTCCATTATGTGACGACGCCAATCGACCAGGTGCGCACGGTCGAGGGCGGCGAAACCTGCGCGCCCGATCAATATCCCGGTGCCCGTGTCACCAGGCGCGACGGCAAGCCCTATTGCCGGTTGCCGGTCATCACCGAAACGCTGCCCAATGGCGCGCAATATGACACGGTCGAGCTGGGCGATTCGTCGGCCGATTTCTTCGGGCCGTATCAGGTGCCGGCCGGCCATGTCTTCCTGATGGGCGACAATCGTGACCGCAGCGCCGACAGCCGCGTGCCGGTTGCCGGGCGCGGCCTGGGCGGCGCGATCCCGTGGGAGAATGTCGGCGGGCGGGCTGAGCTCATCACCTTCTCGGTCGATGGCAGCGCGACCTGGAACCCGCTGACCTGGTTCACCCAGTTCCGCAGCGGCCGCGCCGGCACCTCGCTCCACCCCAAGCGCGTGACGCGATGACGGAGACGAGCGACCAGCCCAGCGAACTGGTCAGCGGCCCCGGCCCCAACGAGCTGCGCGATCCCGAAATCCGCCGCGAGTTCAAGCGCGCGGCGGTGTGGCTGGGGATGGTGGCGGGCATGGCGCTGGTCGTGCTGCTCATCCAGCCGCTGCTGATCATTTTCGGCGGGCTGGTGTTTGCCGCGCTGCTCGATGGCGGGGTGCGGCTGATCCGGCGCGTGCTGCCGATTCCGCGCGGGCTGGCGCTGGCGCTGGTCGTACTGCTGGCGATCGGCTTTCTGGGCGGCGTCGTCTATCTGACCGGGGTGCAGGTGGCGCAGCAGTTCGGCGAGCTCCGCGCCACGCTGGAGGTGCAGACCGAGCGGGTGATGGCGCTGGCCGCGCGCTATGGCTTCATGCCGGGGCCGGCGGATTTCCATAGCCTCGCCAATCAGGTGCTGGGCTCGTTCGGCCGGCTGACCTCGTGGCTGGGCAGTGCCGCCGGCGCGGTGGGCAGCTTCTTCATGATCCTGATCATCGGGCTGTTCGTGGCGATCGAGCCGCGCATCTATGAGCGCGGGCTGCAATGGATGGTGCCGCAGGGCGCCCGGCGCGACTTTGCCGTCACCATCGAGCGGATGGCCTCGACGATGCGCGTGCTGCTCGCTGGGCGGCTGCTCGGCATGGTGTTCGAGGGGATTTTCACCTGGCTGGTGCTGATGGCGGGCGGCGTGCCGATGGCGCTGCTGCTGGGCATCCTGGCGGGCATATTGGCGTTCATTCCCAATCTGGGCGCGATCCTGACCGGCGTGCTGATGACGGCGGTGGGCTTTTCGGCCGGGGTCGACACCGGGCTGTGGGCACTGGGCACCTATTTCTTCGTGCAGACCTTCGACGGCTGGGTGGTGATCCCGCTGGTCGCGCGGCGCACGGTCGACATGCCGCCGGCGCTGACTCTGTCGTCGCAGATTCTGGCGAGCACCTTGTTCGGCATTTTGGGGCTGGCGCTGGCCGATCCGCTGGTGGCGATGATCAAGGTAGCGCTGGAGCGCGAATCGGAAATGGCCGCCCGCGACGAGGCCGCGATGGGAGAGGCAGCATGACGCTGCGGCTGTTCGATTACTGGCGCTCCTCGGCCAGCTATCGCGTGCGGATTGCGCTCGCGCTGAAGGGCATTGCCTATGACCGGGTCGCAGTCGACCTGCTCAGCGCCGAACAGGCCGGCGCCGCCAATGTCGCGCGCAACCCGCAGGCGATGGTGCCGACGCTGGAGGTGGACGGCACGCCGATCACCCAGAGCCTGGCCATCATCGACTGGCTGGACCAGACCCACCCCACGCCCCCCTTCTACCCCGCCGACCCGGTGGCCCGCGCGCGGGTGCTGGCACAGGCGATGGTGATCGCCGCCGACATCCACCCCATTGACAATATGCGCGTGCTGAAGCGGCTTTCGAGCCAGTTCGGCGCCGATCAGGCCGCGCGCGATGCCTGGTATCGCCACTGGATCGAGCTGGGCCTGGCCGCGCTGGAAGTGATGACCGCCGATCTGCCCGGCCCGTTCCTGGGCGGGGCGGCGCCGGGGCTGGCCGACATCTTCCTGGTGCCACAGATGTTCAACGCCCGGCGCGGCGGGGTGGACCTGACCCGCTATCCCCGGCTGGTGATGGCGGATGCCGCCGCTGCCGACCACCCCGCCTTTGCCGCTGCCCATCCGGAGCGCTTTGCCCCGGCCTAAGTAGAGCGTTTGCCAGATACCCAAATCGGTGCGATAGCGCCCCCGCCGCACGCTGTGGCGATGAGACAAACACATTATGTTTCAACAGCTTGGCGAAAAAGAGTCCCCTGCCATCACGCCGGATGGCGACGCCGCGCCACCGGCACCGGCACCCGCGCGCCAGCGCTGGGTGACGATCCTTGCCGCGATCCTGACGCTGGGCATGGTCGCCGGCCTTGCGCGCGCGCTCTATGTGCAGGGGGTGGAGCGGCTGATCGCGGCCTTCCCCGCCAACCCGTTGTTCTACATCGCTTTTGCGGCCTTTTATCTGTCGCTCCCGCTGGGCGATTTCGTGATCTATCGCCGGCTCTGGGGCATTCCCGCAGCGGGGCTGGGCGCGCTCATCCGCAAGCGCATCGCCAATGAAGTGCTGTTCGGCTATTCAGGGGAAGCCTATTTCTTTGCCTGGGCAAAGGCCGAAGCACGCCATGTGAAGGCCCCGTTCGGCGCGGTAAAGGATGTCAGCATCCTGTCCGCGCTCGCTGGAAACGCGGTGACGATCGCGCTGATCGTGGCCGCCCTGCCCTTTGCCGGGCATTATCTGAATGCGGTGCAGCTGCAGGGGTTCGCCCTGTCGGCGCTGGTGGTGGTGGGCACCTCGCTGCCCTTCCTCGTCTTCGGGCGGCGGGTGTTTTCGCTCACGCGCCCCGTGCTGTGGGAGATTTTCGGCATCCATGTCGCGCGGGTGGCGGCCAGTTCGGCGCTGCTGGCGCTGGTGTGGCATGCCGCGCTGCCGCAGGTGGCGATCGGCACCTGGCTGCTGCTGGTGGCGCTGCGCATGTTGACCGGGCGGCTGCCCTTCGTGCCAAATAATGAACTTCTTTTTGCCAATTTTGCCATCCTGTTTCTGAGTAATAGCGCCGAGCTGACGGTGCTGATCGCGCTCACCGCCGCGCTCACCCTGGTGGTGCATGCGGCGCTGCTGGGCGTGTTCGGCGCCGCTGCGCTGTTGAGGAGACGTTGATGCGCCGTGCCGTGATGCCTGTGTTGCTTGCTGCCCTCAGCCTTGCCGCGCCCGCGGCGGGCGATGCCCGTGCCCGCGCGATTGCCGGCGGCGATGCGGCGGCGTGCGAGCTGCAGCAGGGGCCGGCGGTCGAGGTGCACATCACCGGGCTGAAGGACCGCAAGGGCCGGCTGAAGCTGGAACTTTATCCCGGCACCGAGGAAGATTTCCTGAAGGACGACCGCGACCTGGTCGCGCAGGGCAAATTCTTTCGCCGCATCTGGGCAGAGACGCCCGCCACCGGCGACGTGGTGCTGTGCATCAAGGCGCCGCATGCCGGCCGTTATGGCCTGTTCTTCACCCATGACCGCGACGGCAAGAACAAGTTCAGCGTGTGGAACGACGGCGCCGGCATCGTCAGCAACAAGCGGCTGGGCTCGTCCAAGCCCAGGCTCGCCGCGTCGGACATCGTGCTGGGCGAGGGCGTGGCCGTCATCACCATCCGCGCGCAATATCTGCGTGGCATCTTTTCGGGCTTCGGCCCGCTGAAAGACAGCTGAGCGGGCATCGTTCCGCTGGGCGCGGCGTGGCGCCGCGTCCTTTCCGCAACCCTGACGCAACCCATATCGTCACCCCGGGCTTGACCCGGGGTCCCGCTTCTTGCGCCGCAAAAGGCAGCCGGGCCCCGGATCAAGCCCGGGGCGACGACGGGAGGAGGGCATCGACACCGGAATGTAGGCGCCCCTCCTCCCCTTCAGGGGAGGAGGTCGGGAGGTGGGGCGTCGATGGAGAGCACGGCGCTTTGTGGTAAGGCCCCACCCCAACCCCTCCCCTGAAGGGGAGGGGCTTTTGCGGGCGATAAGCCCCTCCCGCAGGCGGGAGGGGAGAGCGGCCCCCCGGCCCTACAGCCCATCGACCCCCTTGCTGACCAGGATGTTCACCGAGACGCGGCGGTTCTGCGCCTTGCCTTCTTCGGTGTCGTTGCTGGCCAGCGGGTCGGCCTCGGCCAGGCCGGTCGGGGTCAGCATGCGATAGGGTTTCCAGCCGCATGCCTGTTGCAGATGGTTGATCACGCTGGCGGCGCGGCGCTCGCTCAGCCGCTGGTTGTTTTCCTGGCTGCCCACCGAATCGGTATAGCCCACCACCAGCATCAGCGCGTTGTCGACCTTGTCGGCCTCGCTGGCGGTGGTGCAAAGCTCGGCCCTGGCCTGGCCGGAGAGGATCGCCTTGCCGGTGTCGAAATAGACGTTCACCGTCTTCTTGACATTGTATTTGTCGATATCGCCCAGCCGGCCGCGCAGCGCAGCGGTGGCGGCGGTCTGTTCCTCGAACTTTTGCGCGGTGCCGCTGTCGATCATGTTGGCGACGCGCAGGTCGCTGTTGCGGAACACGATCTGGCTGGCGACCAGGCCATCGCCCGATTGGAGCGTGCGCACCGTCACCGGCAGGCCGTTGCGCAGCGCGGCTGCCCCCTGTTTGCTGCGCCCGCTGAACAGGCCACCGCCGAACAGCCCCTCGGTCTTGATGCTGGTCGCCTCGGTAATGGCGATGACCGTGCTGGTGCCATCGTCGGCGGTCACCTTCACCTTGTCGGCATTGCGGCCGGAAATGATGCCGCGAATGTCCGGCCCCCGGGCCAGTTCCACGGGCGCAGCCGGGCGCGTGCCGGTGACGGTGACGCTGGTCTGGGGCGGGTCCTGCGGCGGCGTGGCCTGGCTGGCCGCTGCGGGGGCCGCAATCACGGCGAACAGGAAGAACGCACCCGTCTGGGTGGGAATGGACGGCATTGACTGGCTCCTTCAAGCACCCCCGCTCGATGTGAAAGCCTGATCAGCCAAACCGTTCTGCCGGGCGAATGTGCCGTGTGGTGCCGCTGCCGGCGGGACGGGGCGAGCCGATCCTGCGACCAGCCGAGGCGCGCCGGCTCAGCGCAGCCACAGCGTGAAGCCGGTGCCGGCGACCGGCACCCCGCGCCAGCCGCGCGCCCGGGCATAGGCGATCAGCACCGGGTCCTGGCTGGCCTCGCTGCTGGTGTTGCGCACCGGCGCCCCGGTCAGGATCGCCGCCGGCGGCACCATGCGCGCCACATTGCCCTTTGAAATCAGGTGCAGCCGCGCCTCCTCGGCCGGGCGCAGCAGGCCGGTTGCGCGGAAATAGAAGGGGCCGGCGGCAAAGCGCGGGTCGATGGCGAGCCCGGCCGCCGGCAGATATTGCGGGCTCAAACTGGCAACGGGGCCGCTCGCTCCCGCCGGTGCCGCCGCGCGCCACGCGGCGGCGATCGCCTGCCCCTCGCGCAGCGCGACCAGCATTGGCGCGCCCGCCCGCGCCAGCCACAGCGCCTGCGCCGAATAGGCCAGCCCCGCGCCCGCGAACAGCGCCACCACCGCGCGCATCCATCGCCCCGGCGGCCGCGCCTGCCAGATCAGCGCCAGCCGCAGCATCAGCGGCGGCAGCACCGGCAGCAGATATTGCCGCCACACCGGCACCGGCGCGAGTGCGGCGACCAGCCCCGCGACGATCAGCAGGTCGAGCAGGCGGTGAACCGGCTGCGCCTCGCGATGCCGCGCGACCAGCACCAGCGCGACCAGCGGCACGCCCAGCGCCAGGAACTTCGCCGCATCGATCAGCCGTGCCGACGCCGACAGCTTCCACGCGTCCTGCTGGGCCAGATACCACTGCGTCGGCGCCTCGGCGGGAAAGCGCAGCACCTCGAACAGGAAGGCCCCCGGCGCCTGTGCATACATCCACAGGCACAGCAGCGCCGGCGGCACCGCGCCCAGCGCCAGCCAGTGCGGGCGGTGGCGCCGATCGATCAGCGCGTAAAGCCCATAGGCAAGCGCGGGCACGCCATAGGAGACCTTGGCCGACGCCGCCGCCGCCAGCAGCAGCCCGGCCAGCAGCGCGCCAGCGGGTGACCCCTTCCCTTGCGCCGCCGCCAGCATCGGCGGCAGCGCGGCGGCATAGAGCAGCAGCGGCAGCGCATCATTGCGGGCAACCCCGGCCGAATAGAGCAGGATGTCGCTGCCCGCGAACAGCGCGGTCACCCAGCCGGCCGTCGCCGCGCCCGCCCCCAGCCTGCGCGCGGTGCGGTGGAACAGCATCAGCGCCGCCAGCGCCAGCGCCGCATTCACCAGCCGCAGCACCGGCCACGCCCAGCCCCCCGCCAGCGCCGCCACCGGCGCCAGAAGCAGCGGCTGCAGCGGCGTCTGCAGATAGGCAAAGTCGCGATAGGGAAGACCCTGGGCGGCGAGCAGCGCGGCAGCGACATATTGGCTCTCGTCATGGTCCACCGGCCGCACCAGCGCGAGCAGCCCGAGTAGCAGCCCCAACGCCACCCAGGCCATGCGCGCCGCGCCCACGCCCGCACGCGGCACGGCGACGGCAACCGGTCGCGCGGCGCCGGCGGCACTTGCCTGGAATTCAAACGGTGTCATCAATCATCCACATAAAAGGGGCACCACCGGCGCCGCAATTGGGGAGAAGATGCCATGCGTCTCGATCGCCGTTCGTTCGTTCTCACCGGCACGCTTGGCCTGGGCGCCTTTGCCGTGCCCGGCTTTGCCCAGACCGGGAACGCGGGTGCGCTGCGCGGGTTCACCCATGCGGTCGCAAGCGGTGAACCGGCCGCCGACTCGATGCTGCTGTGGACGCGCTATGTGCCGGCAAGCGGTGATGCGGCGACGATCCGGGTGGAGCTGTCGGAAACCCCCGATTTCGCGCGCATCGCCGGCGGCGAGGCACAGACCACCGGCCCCTGGCGCGACTGGACGGTGAAGATCACCGTCGATGGCCTGAAACCGGCGACGCGCTATCATTATCGCTTCATCGCGCCCGACGGCAGCCTGTCGCCGGTGGGGCAGACGCGCACCCTGCCGCAGGGGCCGGCCAAGCGCTTCCGCGCGGCGGTGTTCTCCTGCTCCAACATCGCCTTTGGCTATTTCAATGCCTATGCGCACGCAGCGGCTCGCGGCGATTTCGACCTGGCGATCCATCTGGGCGACTATTTCTACGAATATGACGCCGGTCACTATCCTGAGCCAAAGGACGCGATTGCCGCGCGCGTGCCCGAACCCGCCGGCGAGCTGCTGGCGCTGGCCGATTACCGGCTGCGCTATGCCAGCTATCGCGCCGACCCCGATCTGCAGCGGCTGCACCAGCTGATGCCGATGATCGTGCAGTGGGACGACCACGAATCGGCGAATGACAGCTGGGAAGGCGGCGCCGAGAACCACCAGCCGGCCAAGGGCGACTGGAACGCGCGCCGCGCCGCCGCCATCCAGGCGTACCGCGAATGGATGCCGGTGTCGGACGAGCCTTGGAAGGCCTATGACATCGGCACGCTCGCCACGCTGTTCCGCACCGAAAGCCGGCTGCTGGCGCGCACCAAACAGCCCGATATCCGCGGGCTGATCCTGTCGGCCGATCCCAAGGCGGCGCTGGCCAAGTTCCGCGACGGCGCGTGGCGCGATCCGGCCGCTACGATGCTGGGCACGACGCAGGAAAGCTGGCTGGCGCACGCGATGGCGCGATCGGTGAAGGACGGCGCGCGCTGGCAGGTGGCGTGCTTCGGCACCATCATGGGCGAAACCCGGCTGCCGGCGGAAGCGGCCAGCTGGCTCAACGCGAACGCACCGGCACGGTCGAAACTCTATCTGACCGCCGGCATCATGGCGGGGGCGGCCGGCCTGCCGTTCAATGTCGACAATTGGGGCGGCTATCCGCTGGCGCGGGCGCGCTTCCTGTCGGCGGCGCAGCGCGCGGGCGCCAATCTGGTGGTGCTGTCGGGCGACAGCCATAATGGCTGGGCCTATGACCTGGCGCAGGACGGGCGGCCGGCGGGCGTGGAGTTTGCCGGGCCGGGCGTCACCTCCCCCGGCATCGAAAGCGGGGTCAGCGCCGACCCGGCGCTGGTCGCGGCCACGCTGGTGCGCGGCAATCCGGAGCTGAAATGGTGCGACACCGCGCGGCGCGGCTATATGGCGCTCACCATCACGCCCGCCTCGGTCAGCAACGACTGGGTGATGGTGGACACGATCAAGACCGCCTCGACCGCTGCCAGCACCGTCCACAGCGCGAGCGTCGCGCATGGGCGCGGGGTGATGGTATAAGGGAGCGCTGACAGCTCAGCAGGCTGGAGCGGGTGAAGGGAATCGAACCCTCGTCGTAAGCTTGGGAAGCTTCTGCTCTACCATTGAGCTACACCCGCGCGCCGAGGGCTGAGCCCCGCAGACTGTGAGCGTCGCCTGCCACATCGGGTGGCGCCGGGTCAACGCCAAAGCGCGCGCCGGCATGGCCCATCTTCGCCATCGCATCGACCGCACCCTCCCAAACGGAAAAGGCCGCCCGCAGCGCGTGCTGCGAACGGCCCTTTCCTGTTTTCGCGCGACGCTTAGAAGCGGAAGCGCACCGAGCCGCGATAGGCCTGGTTGCGAACATCGTCGCGGGCAACCGTGGTGTCGGCCGCCACCGAGAATTCCCAACGGCCGGTCACATAGGTGATGCCGCCGCTGATTTCGCCCCACGCGCGGTCAACCCGGCCGCCACGGAACACCACCGGCAACGTGCCCGAGTTCAGCAGGTTCGCGCGCACCAGATCGGCACGCGTATTGTTGAACTCGTAGACGAAGTTGGCGGTGGCGAACGGCCGCAGGTTTTTCCAGGTGCCCGTCGTCACGCCGAAGCCGGCGCGGCCCTGGATCGACAGCATGTCGGGGCGGTTGAACACCAGCGCGGCCGAGCCGCCGCCGGTTTCCGGCACCACCGAGCTGAAGTCGATATAGGACGAGCGCACCGAAACGCGCGGCGTCAGCTTGAGGAAGCCGGTCAGCAGCTCCTTCTGGCCCCCGACTTCGCTCGACAGCGTGATCGAGTTGTCGCCGGTGCGCAGCGCCTGCTGATTGCCGACTAGGTTGACGTTGCGCAGCGTGGTCGTGTTGAGCAGGCCGAGCGCGGTCTGCCCGTCGATCGACCAGCCCTTGCCCAGATTGACCTTGGAATAGACCGTGCCTTCATACAGGCCGACCGTGGCGCGCTGCAGCCCGTCAACAGTGTTGCCGGCCAGCTGCGAATAGCCGAACGACACACCGATGAAGCCGTCGGCGCCCAGGTCCTTCTCGATACCGCCAACGAAGTAGAAGCCGTTGAAGGTATCGCGGCCGCCCAGGTTCACCGCGTCTCGCGCGGACCGGCTGCTGCCGGTGATGTAGCCGCCGGCGAGGAAGGCGTTCAGGTCATCGGGCAGCGCGCCGCGCTTCACCGTGGTGGCCGCTGCGTCGCTCGACGCCTGGATGGCGCCGCCAAAGCCGCCGCCCATGCCAGCCAGGCCGCCAAAGCCATTCGCCGCCGATGCCAGCTGCAGCGGCTGGCCGATCACGGCGATGCTGCCGCCTTCGGCTCCCTGCGCTTCGCGCGTGACGATGCGGTCGCGGTGGAAGCGCGACATGTTGTCGATCGCGGCGATGCCGAGATTGGGCAGCAGCGCCTCGGCGCGTGGCGCCATCGCGTCCAGCTGGGCACGGATGGTCGCCGCGTTCTGCAGATCGAGACCTGAGAAAATCGCCTGGTTGACCTGGTTGTTGCCGCGATTTTCGTCGAGCAGGGTGGCAAAGGCCAGTTGCACCGGCGAGTTGATGTTGACGACATTCTGATAGAGCCCGGCGCGCACGAACACCTGCACCGAGGTGGGATTGTAGATGAACTGCGGCGACAGGATCGCACTGAACGGCGCCGAATTGAGGAAGGTGCCGGTCACACCGCCCGCCGCCGTCAGGAAGGTGTAGAGGTTGTTGGCACGCAGGTCGTTGGTGGTGTTGAAGATCACCAGACCGCCAACTGCGGCGCGACCGGTCGCCGCCGGCGGGCCGGCGGTGGGCTGCACGCGCACGAGATCGGACACGCCGTTGGCCCCGAGGTCAATCAGCAGGTTCGAACCGACGCCCAGCACCAGATCGCCATTGAAGGTGAGCGTGCCGATCGAGCCCGGATTGCCGGTGGCGCCAGGCGAGATGGTGGCCGCGATGTTGGTGATGAACGGCGCGGTGATGGTGCCGGTGCCGTTCAGGCCGCCGGTGACCAGATTGAGGTCGTTGCGGCTGACCAGCGAACCCAGCACCTGCAGCGTGCCGATCTGGAGCGTTGCGTCGTTGAGCGTGGTGAGCGAGCCGGCAGCAGCGATGTTCAGCCGCGCGCCGACGCCGTTCAGGCGGAACCGGTCGATAGTCACTGCCGTGTCCAGCGTGATCGTGCCCGTGTTAGACAGCGTCACGTCGAAATAGCGGGGCAGCGTGCCAGCGGTGCGGTTGCCGGCCAGGTTGTTCGGCACGAAGTTGGTCGCGCCGGGCAGGCCGTTGGCAATCGTCGGCGCCGGGGTCGCAACGGCGGGCGCCTGCGGCTCAAGCTGGGCGGCGCCGCCGGTCAGGATGGTGTCGGCGGGCTGGTTGGCCGCACCGGGACCGCTGATCAGCGCGCTGCCCATGTTGTTGTCGAGCGCGCCGGCCGGCTGGTCGGCCGCGGTGCCGATGCCACCAGGCGTGTTGACCAGGCCGCCGGTGCGCACATCACGGCAGACATTGTTGCCGATGGCGCCGGTAATGCCGCCCTGGATGCAGACCTGGCCGAACTTGCCGGCGGTGCCGGTGTTTTCCTCACCCGTCAGGTTCGGCACGCCGTTGATCGGCTGGCCATTGGCGCCAAGGATGAAATAGTTCGGATCCTGCAGCGACACCCAGCGGGTGGGATCGTTCCAGTTGCCGTCACCCGCCACCGCGCCGACATAGCGATAGGGGTTGTTGGCGGCGATCCAGTCCCAATAGAGGTAAAGCGGCTGATAGAAGCTGGCCGTGCCATAGCCGTTCGCCGGCTGCGCGGTGAAGAAGCGGGTATAGCCGCCCGACAGCACGCCGATCACCAGCTGGCGGGCAAAGGCGCGGTCGAGGATCAGCGGGCCGCCCGAGTCGCCGCCTGCAGTGGTGCCTTCGGTGGTGCGGGCATTGTCGCGCCAGGCGTTGAAGTCGAACGGGCTGGCGCCGCCGGTGCCACGCGCGGGATCGTCAAAATCGATCCAGTACAGATTCTGCGGCAGGCCAGCGCTGCTGCCGGGGCCGAACACGGCGCCTTCGAAATCGGCGAGCGAGGCCAGGCCGCCGAGCCAGTTGTCGGCCAGACGACGGCGATAATCGATCGGCTGCGTGCCGCTGACGCCGGTGCCGTTGCCGCCATAGCCGACCAGCTGCACGCTGTAGCCCGTGCCATTGGCCGCAGTGATCGCGCCCGGTGCCGGCAGCGGCGAGAACAGCAGGCTGAGCGTCGGAATGTTGCGCGCCGGCGTGTCGAGCGAGGCGATCGCCACGTCGCCGAACAGGAAGCCGCGCGATTCCGGCAGCAGCGACAGCTGGTTATACGCCACCCCGTTCACGGTATAGAAATTGTCGGTGATGCTGGTGGTGAAGGCCGGGCGCCCGGTCACACCGAACACCCAGTTGAGCAGCGGGCTGCTGCCGGCCGGCTGGCCCGGCTGGGTGGTGTTGTTCGAATTGTTGAAGGCAAAGCCGATGGCCACGCCGCCGCTGCCCGAGCCATAGGCGTTTGCCGGGCGCGTGTTGACGCAGTGCGCCGCGAACAGAACGGTGCGCGGGTTGATCAGCGAGCCGGTGCACAGCCCCAGCCCGACGCCACCGGTGGCGTTGGGCACGGCGACGATCATCTGGGCAACGCCGGTGATGTTGTTGGGGTCACGCGCGGTGGTCGGCGTGCCGGGCAGCGCGATCAGGATGTTCGGATCGAGCTGAACTTCGCGATAGCCCAGGCGCTGGGCGGGGGGCAGCGCGCTGGTGTCATGCGGTTCGAGCACGGCCTGGTCGCGGTTGATCGTCGACGAGCCATGCGCTTCCAGCACCGCTTCGCCGCGATCGAGCAAGCCCCCGGTTGCCGGCGACGGCGTCAGGGCGCTGGTCTGGGCCTGTGCAGCCGTGCCGATCATCAGGCCGAGGCAGGCGGCGCTGCCCATCAGATACGGGCGAATCCGGCGGATCGCGGCGGTCGAGTTCGTCATGCTGGTCCCCTCAAGGTAGTGCCGCCCAAGCCAGCGGCATAATATTTCATTGATGATCGCTAACGATGCCCAATGCCAAGCTCAAGCGCAAGCAGCGCGCAATGTTTTGCTAAACTGTATGAATCATGGCCGAGTGTTGCAGGAACGCAACCATTGCGCGGCGCGGGCAGCGGGTGGCGGCGTTCAGATGCCGCCGTCGACCGACTCATAGCCGGCTGCCGCCAGCCGCTCGGCAAGTGCCGCCGCGCACGCCTCTGCCAGCGCCGGATCGGTTGCGCGGACGACGAAATTGGCGCCCACGCGGCCGGTGCGGAAAAAGGGATAGCTGCCGATCGCCACGCCCTCGAAATCGCGCTCGGCCTGGCGCAGCAGGTCGGCAACCTCGCTTTCCGCCACCCAGCAGCCCAGGGTGAGCGAGACGAGCGGGCGACCGCCCTCCAGCGTGCCGGTCAGCGCCTCCAGCATGCCGGCGGTGATGTGCGGCACGCCCGCCATGATGAACAGGTTGCCGATGCGGATGCCGGGCGCGCCCGACATGCGGTTTTCGATCAGCTCGGCCCCGTCGGGCACGCGCGCCATCCGCTTGCGCGCCTCGGTCAGCCCGCCACGGCTGGCATAATAATGTTCCAGCACCGCCACCGCGCGCGGGTGATGCACCACCGCCACGCCCAGCGCCGCCGCGATCGCATCGACGGTGATGTCGTCATGCGTCGGGCCGATGCCGCCGGTGGTGAACAGATAGTCGTTGCGCGCGCGCAACGTATTCACCGCCTCGACAATCGCTTCCTCGCGGTCGCCCACCACGCGCACCTCGGCCAGGCGGATGCCCTGCACGTTGAGCCAGGTCGCGATCTGCGCGACATTCTTGTCCTGCGTGCGGCCGGAAAGGATTTCGTCGCCGATCACGACCAGCGCGGCGGTCCAGATGCGTTCGCTCATGGCCGCGGGCATAGCCCAGCCGCCCCCTCTCGCAAAGTCTGCCGCTGGCGCCTATAAAGGGGAATGACCGAATATTTCCTCGACAGCGCCACCGCGCCCAGCGCGCGCAGCAACGCCATCCGCCTGCACGACGAAAGCGGCTTTGCCGGCATGCGCGCGGCCGGCCGGCTGGCGGCGCAAACGCTCGACATGATCGCGCCGCATGTGGTGCCGGGGGTGACGACCGCCGCGCTCGACGAGATGGTCCGCCGCTTCATGGTGGAACATGGCGGGGTGCCGGCGACGATCGGCTATCGCGGCTATACGCACAGCTGCTGCATTTCGATCAACCATGTCGTCTGCCACGGCATTCCGGGCGACAAGACGCTGAAATCGGGCGACATCGTCAATATCGACGTGACCCCCATCGTCGATGGCTGGCACGGCGACACCAGCCGGATGTTCCTGGTCGGCGATGTGCCGCTGAAGGCGCGCCGGCTGGTCGAGGTGACCTATGAATGCCTGATGCTGGGCATCGAACAGGCGCGGCCGGGCAACCGGCTGGGCGATGTGGCGCATGCCATTCAGAGCCATGCCGAGCGCCACCGCTATGGCGTGGTGCGCGATTTCTGCGGGCATGGCGTCGGCCGCTTGTTTCATGATGCGCCGGAAGTGGTGCATGTCGGCCGCCCCGGCACCGGGCCGGAACTGCGCCCGGGCATGTTCTTCACCATCGAGCCGATGATCAATATCGGCCGGCCCGAGGTGAAGCTGCTGGAAGATGGCTGGACGGCGGTGACGCGCGACCGATCGCTATCTGCCCAGTTCGAACATTCGATCGGCATTACCGAGACGGGCTGCGAGATTTTCACCGCCAGCCCGGCCGGGCTGCACAAGCCGCCTTACGACTGACGTCCGGCGCGGAGCAGACTGGCGAGCAGGTCGACTGCGCGGTCAATGTCCGCATCGGTCGTCCGCCACGAACACACGCTGAGCCGCGCGGCGGGCGCGCCCTGCCAGATCGTCGGGCCGAACCAGATTTCGCCCGAAGCCTCTGCCGCGCGGCGCACCTGTTCGGTCTCCGCCGGGGAAGCGGCACGGATCAGCACCTGGTTGAGCACCACGTCGTTCAATATCTCGAACCCGGCTGCCGCCAGCCCTTCAGCCAGCCGCTTTGCCTGGGCGCGGTGGCGGTCGACCATCGCCGCCACGCCCTCGCGCCCCAGCGAGCGCACCGCCGCCCAGATCGCCACCCCGCGCGCACGGCGGGAGAATTCAAGCGTCAGGTTCTTCTGCGCGTCGGGCTCAGCAGTGGCATAGGCGGCATCGCTGTTCATCGCGGCGGCAAGCGCGCCCGGGTCGCGGCAGATGCCCATCGCCCCGTCATAGGGGGTGTTCAGCCATTTGTGCCCGTCGGTGGTCCAGCTGTCGGCCAGCTCCACGCCTTCGGTCAGCGGGCGCGAGGCGGCGGCGGCGCGCGCCCAGAGCCCGAACGCGCCATCGACATGCACCCATGCGCCCGCCGCTCGGGCAACGGGCAGGATGGTGGCAAAGGGATCGAACGACCCGGTGTTCACCTCGCCTGCCTGCAGGCACAGGATGGTGCGGTCATCGAGCATCGGCAGCCGCGCCGGATCGACCCGGCCGAGACCGTCGACCGGCGCCACGACCACCCGCTCAAGTCCGAAGCCGAGCAGGCGCAGCGCCTTCTTGACCGTGATATGTGCGGTTTCGCTGATCACCACGCGCAGCGGCGGCGCGCCGTCGAGCCCGTGCGCGTCGAAATTCCAGCCCAGCCGGGCGAGCAGGGTTCGCCGCGCGGCAGTGAGGCAGCCGATCGTGCACGCGCTGGCCGACGTGCCGAAGCCGACCGCGCTGTCGCGCGGCAGATCGAGGATGTCGGCGATCCAGCGCCCGGCGACACGCTCGATCGCGGCCGCGCTGGGCGCACCGACGGCGGAGGCGGCGCTCTGGTCCCAGGCCAGCACCAGCCGCTCGGCAGCGGCCGCCACCGGCAGGCTCGCGCCCTTCACAAAGCCGAAATAGCGCGGGCCGTTGGAGGCGACCGTCGCCGGCGAGCCGATCCGGTCGAGCAGCGCCAGCGTCGCTTCGGGCGGGGCGCCATGCGTGGGCAACGGCTCGTCAAAGCCGCCCAGCGCTGCCAATGCCTCCGCATCCGGAAAGGCGCGGCGGGTGGCGGCACCCGCCACATAGGCGCGGGCGCGGGCATCGGCATCGGCGAGCAGATCGAGTTCGGTCATGGCATGTCTCCCGACCCGGCTTATCCCCCCGCCACCGGCCGGGCGCCAACGATATGAGATTGCCGGGGTTGTGATGTTTTGTCACAATGGTGGCGTGACCATCCCCTCCCTGCAAAGCCTGCGCGCGCTGGAGGCGGCGGTGCGGCTGGAAAGCTACAGCGCCGCCGCGCGCGAACTGGGGCTGACCCACAGCGCGATCAGCCACCGCGTGCGCGAGCTGGAAGCCCGGCTGGGCGTGCGGCTGTTCGAGCGGCAGGGGCAGCGGATGATCCCGAGCGCGCGCGCCCGTGCACTGGCCGAGCCGGTGGCGCAGGCGCTCGCGCTGCTGGCGGAGACGTTCCCGGCCGCGCAGCCCGCGCGCCAGCCGCTGCGGGTGAGCGTGCTCCCCTCCTTCGCGCATCGCTGGCTGGTGCCCCGGCTGCCGGCGTTCCGGGCAGCGCATCCCGGAATCGACCTTCAGCTCGACGCGCGGCTCGAGCTTGCCGCGCCGGGCCAGCGGGGGATCGACGCCGGGCTGCGCTATGGCGGCGGCGCGTGGCCCGGGCTGGTCGCGACGCGGCTGGCGGGCGAGCGGCTGTTCCCGGTCTGGGCGCCGGCCTATGCCGAGCGGCTGGGCCTTGCCACTCCCGCCGATCTCGCGCGGGCGACGCTGCTGCGCCACCTGCGCCAGCATTGGCAGCCGTGGTTCGCGGCCGCCGGCGTGGCGCTTGCCGAACCGCGCAACGGCCCGATGTACGAAGATGCCGGGCTGCTGCTGGAGGCGGCCGCGGCCGGCGAAGGCGTGGCGCTGGCCCGCGGGCTGCTGGTCGCGCGCGATCTGGCGGCGGGGCGACTCGTCGCCCCCTTCGCCATCGCGGTAGACGACCAGAGCGCCTATTATCTGGTCCGCCCCGCCGCCCCGCGCCGCGCCAACGCCGCCGCCGATATGCTGGCCGGCTGGATCAGGGCGACGCTGGCCGCCGAACAGGCGCCGCCGCCCTAGCCCGCCGCCAGCGGCCGGCCGCTGCGCAATCAACCCGTCGCGCGGCCCTTCCCGTATCTTGCGAAGCTTGTAAGATGGGGCATCAACGGGCGTCACGCCCGAGGGCGGGAACGAGTCTGGTGCGGAAAATCGAGGCGATCATCAAACCCTTCAAGCTCGACGAGGTGAAGGAGGCGCTGCACGAGGTTGGCGTGTCGGGCATCACGGTGACCGAGGCCAAGGGCTTTGGCCGGCAAAAGGGCCATACCGAGCTGTATCGCGGCGCCGAATATGTCGTCGACTTCCTGCCCAAGGTGAAGCTGGAAGTGGTGGTGGACGATGCGATGAGCGACCGGGTGGTGGAAGCCATTGCCCAGGCCGCGCACACCGGCCGCATCGGCGACGGCAAGATCTTCGTCATCGCGGTTGAGCAGGCGCTGCGCATCCGCACCGGCGAGCGGGACGAAAACGCGATTTGACGCGCCGCAGCATTTGTGTCCATTTTGAGTTTGTAATCCGCGCGGGCAGCGGTTGAATGGAAAGCGCTGCCCGCACCCAGCCACGCAACAAGGGGAACGCCACATGGCCAACGACGCCGCCGCCATCCTGAACATGATCAAGGACGAAGAGATTGAGTGGGTCGACCTGCGCTTCACCGATCCCAAGGGCAAGTGGCAGCACCTCACCATGGTGGCCAGCGTGGTGGGCGAGGATGAGCTGACCGACGGCTTCATGTTCGACGGTTCGTCGATTGCCGGGTGGAAAGCGATCAACGAAAGCGACATGATCCTGAAGCCCGATCTGGACGCGGTCTATATCGACCCGTTCAGCGCGACGCCGATGCTGATCCTGGTGTGCGACATTGTCGAGCCGGCCACCGGCGAGCTTTACGCCCGCGACCCGCGCTCCACCGCCAAGCGCGCCGAGGCGTATCTGAAGAACACCGGCATCGGCGACACCGTCTATGTCGGGCCGGAAGCCGAATTCTTCATCTTCGACGATGTCCAGTTCGAAACCAGCTATTCGACGAGCTTCTACAAGCTCGACGATATCGAACTGCCCACCAATAGCGGCCGCGACTATGAGGGCGGCAACCTGGCCCACCGGCCGCGCGCCAAGGGCGGCTATTTCCCCGTCGCGCCGGTCGATTCGGCGGTCGACATTCGCGGCGAGATGGTCTCGACCATGATCGAGATGGGCCTGCCCTGCGACAAGCACCACCATGAAGTGGCCGCCGCACAGCACGAGCTGGGGCTGACCTTCGGCACGCTGGTGCAGACGGCCGACCGGATGCAGGTGTACAAATACGTCGTCCATCAGGTCGCGCATGCCTATGGCAAGACCGCGACCTTCATGCCCAAGCCGATCAAGGAAGATAATGGCTCGGGCATGCACACCCATGTGTCGATCTGGAAGGACGGCAATCCGCTGTTCGCCGGCAATGGCTATGCCGGGCTGAGCGACCTGTGCCTGTTCTTCATCGGCGGCGTCATCAAGCACGCCAAGGCACTCAACGCCTTCACCAACCCGTCGACCAACAGCTACAAGCGGCTGGTGCCGGGTTATGAGGCGCCGGTGCTGCTCGCTTATTCGAGCCGCAACCGCTCGGCCTCGTGCCGCATTCCCTATGGCACTGGCGCCAAGGCCAAGCGGGTGGAATTCCGCTTCCCCGACGCGCTCGCCAATCCCTATCTTGCCTATGCCGCGATCCTGATGGCGGGGCTGGACGGCATCGCCAACCGCATCCACCCCGGCGAGCCGATGGACAAGAATCTCTATGACCTGCCGCCGGCGGAACTGGCCAATGTGCCGACGGTGTGCGGCAGCTTGCGCGAGGCGCTGGACAGCCTGGAAGCGGACATGGACTTCCTGCTGAAGGGCGATGTGTTCAGCAAGGACCAGATCGAGGCCTATATCGAGCTGAAGCGTGAAGACGTCGCCCGCTGGGAAATGACGCCGAGCCCGGTCGAGTTCGACATGTATTACAGCGGCTGATCGTCAGCCGCTGACCCGTATTTCTACGGGCGTCACCGCCGCCTTCGGGTGGCGGTTTTCTTTTGTCGTCCGTGGCTTGTATCGCAAACCCCAATATTGCGCCGCAATAACCGGTGCCAGACGCCCGCGCGATTAACCAATCGCCAAGGCGTTTCCGCCCATAGCCGCCTGCGGGAACATCCCTTCCCGTCGGGAACATCGCTAACCATGGTTACAGGCCAGGTCGTGGCACAGGCGCTGTTGGGCGCAGCGGCCATTACTATGATGTCCGTCGCGCCGCCCGCCAGCGGCACGATGCTCGCAGTGCCGCTGGGCGGCACGCCGGCGGCAGCGCTGCTGGGCGCGGACGTGCGCCTGCGCGGTGCCGGGCCGTGGCCGGGCACGCTGGTGATCGATGCCGGCAAGTCAGACATTTTCGCAACCGCCGCCCAGCGCGGCATCATTCTGCTCGGCGCCGATGCACGCGCCTGTTCGACGGAGGAAAAAGCCGGTGCTTAACGTCAGTCAATTGTCGCTTCAGACGATGCGGCAGATCGGCACGCGGGTGATGGTGGCGCTGATGGCGGCCGGAACGCTCGCCACGCTGGCGACCGGGCTGGTGCTGGGCGGCGCGCACACGCTGGCCGGCACGGCCATCTGTGCGGTGGCCATGGCCTTGCCGGTGTGGAACCTGGTGCAGGGCAAGTCAGACATGACGGCGCGGCTGACGCTGGGCATCGCCGCGCCGCTGGTACCGGCCGGCATGCTCTTCGCCATGGCCGGCCATCCCTGGCAGGCCGACATGCACATGCCCTTCTTCGCGGTGATCGCGGCGCTGGTCATCCTGTGCGACTGGCGCACGATTCTGGCCGCCACGCTGGTGACGGCAGTGCACCATCTGGCGACCAGCTTCATCGCGCCCGTCTTCGTCTTCGGGGGCGAGGCGAGCCTGGGCCGGGTGGTGCTGCACGCCGTGATCGTGCTGGTCGAGGCAGGCGTGCTGATGTGGACCGCAAACGCGCTGGTCGCCCTTCTCGCCACCTCGGCAAAGGCGCTGTCGGATGCCGAGCAGGCGCACCAGAAGGTGCTTGCCGGGCAGGAAACCCGTGCGCGGGTGATGGACGAGGTGCGCGCCGGTTTCGAACAGCTGGCAGGCGGCGACCTGACCGTGCGGCTCAACCGGGCGTTCGACGCCGAATATGAGCCGCTGCGCCACGACTTCAACGCGACCGCCAGCCAGCTGGAGGCGATGATGGGCCAGCTGGCAAGCGCGATTGCCAGCATCGCGGCGACCACCCACGAAATCACCTCGGCCGCCGACGACCTGTCGCGCCGGACCGAGCGCCAGGCGGCAACGCTGGAGGAAACCGCCGCCGCCGCCACCCAGTCGAGCGGGGCGGTGAAGAGCGTTGCCAGCCGCGCGGGCGAATCGGAAAAGCTGTTCAGCGAAGTCTTTGCCGAGGCAGAGGCCGGCGACGTGGTGGTGAACGACGCCCGCCGCGCGATGGAAGACATCAACAAATCGTCGCAGGCGATCAATTCGATCGTCGGGCTGATCGACGGCATCGCCTTCCAGACCACGCTCCTGGCGCTGAACGCCGGCGTCGAGGCGGCCCGGTCGGGCGAGGCAGGCCGCGGTTTTGCGGTGGTCGCGATCGAGGTGCGCAGCCTGGCTGAAAAGGCCGCCGCTGCCGCGGCCGAGATCAAGGGGCTGATCGCGACCAGCGCCAGCCAGATCGAAAACGGCGTCGCGCTGGTCGACAGGGCCGGGGCGACCGTGCGCCAGATCGTCAACCGCTTCGGCGATGTTCGCCATCTGGTCGGCGAGATTGCCCAGTCGACCGAGGCGCAGGCCGGCGCGCTCGACACCGTCAACGCCGCGATCCGCGAGATCGACAAGGTGACCCAGTCGAACGCGGCGATGGTGGAGGAATCGACCGCCGCCACCCGGTCGCTGGCCAGCGACGTGGCCGGGCTGACCGAGCTGACCCGCCAGTTCCGCTTCAGCGGCGCCGCCGATACTGGCCGCGCCAGCCGCCCGGCCTACGCCCGCGCCGCCTGACGCCACCCGCCCCGCTTCGGGCAGCATCAGCGCCTTGGGCGGCTTGCAGCGCCGGGTGGTATGGAGGCACAATGGCCGGCGATGGACCGTCGCCAGCTGATCACGGGCCTTGCCACCCTGCCGCTGATCGGCGCAGCCGCCCCCGCCGGCTATGCCGACGACGTGGCAATCGTGCGCGCGGCGATGGCACTGCATCCGGGCCTGTATCGCTATGCCAGCCCGCGCGCGGTAGCGGACGGGCTCGACCGGCTGGCCGCGACCTGGCCGGGGGCAAGCCAGGAAGCGCGCTATCTCGCACTGTCGCGCTTTCTGGCGACGCTGCGCTGCGGCCACAGCTATGCCAGCTTCTTCAACCAGAAGCGGCGGGTGGTGAGCGCGCTGTTCGACCGGCCGACGCGCCTGCCCTTCCACTTCCGCTGGCTGGACGGCCAGATGGTGGTGATTGCCGGGCTGGACAGCGGCCTGGCCCCCGGCACGCGCATCACCCGGGTGAACGGCGTGGCGAGCGACAGGCTCCTCGCCCAGCTGATGCCCTATACAAGGGCCGACGGGCATAATGACGGCAAGCGCCGCGCGCTGCTGGAAGTGCGCGGCGTCGACACGGTCGAGTTTTTCGACGTGTTTCAAGGCCTGCTGGCGCCGCCGCCGGGGGGTGAGCATCATGTCACCGGCGTCGCGCCGGACGGGCGCCCGGTCGACCAGCGGCTGCCCGCAATCGGGCTTGCCGCCCGCCGCGCCGCCATGCCCAAGGCGGCCGACGATGGCGACGGCGCGCGCTGGACCTGGGCAATGCGCGGCGACGTGGCGCTGCTCACCATGCCGGGCTGGGCGGTGTACAACAGCAAGTGGGACTGGCTGGGCTGGCTGAACGACCGGCTCGATTCGCTGGGCGGCGCGCGCGGGCTGGTGATCGACCTGCGCGACAATGAAGGCGGGCTGGATTGCGGCGACCCGATTCTCGCCCGGCTGGTGGAGCGCGACCTGCCGCCGCCGGGCTATGAACAGCGGCTGCGCTATCGCCGGACACCGGCCGAACTAGACCGTTACCTGGACACGTGGGATAACAGTTTCCGCACCATGGGCGTGGGCGGCGCGGCGCTGGCTGATGGATTTATCGCCCGGCCCGGCGGCAATGACGCCAGCACCATCCGCCCCGACGCCCGCCGGCTCAACCTGCCGGTGGCGACGCTGATTTCGCCGACCAACAGCTCGGCCGCGTTCCACTTCGCGCTCATGGGGCGCGCCAGTGGCAAGGTGCGGCTGTTCGGCGAGACGACGGGCGGCAACCGGCGCGGCATCAATGGCGGCGCCTTCTTCTTCGTGCGCCTGCCCGAAAGCGGGCTTGAGTTCGACCTGCCGCTGGTCGGCTATTTCGCCACCACGCCCCAGCCCGATGCCGGCGTCGCGCCCGATGTGCCGGTGGCGCTGACGGCGGCAGACATTGCCGCAGGCCGCGATCCCGTGCTCGACGCCGCGCTTGGCTGGATTGCGCGCGCCTGAGAGGCTGATTCGACATTCGCGAAAGAGCTGATTTTGAGGCGGCACCGGCCCGCTCCCCCACCCGGCCACCCACAAGAATATCCTGAATGGGTGGCCGGGTGGGGGAGCGGGCCGGTGCCGGACCATCCGAAACAGCGTTTCGGACAAGACACTGAGCCTTGCCGTTGCCCGCCGGGCTTGCCACACAGGGCGCAACCTTAGGAGAGCCCCATGCACGAGCTGCTGAACCATTATATCGACGGCGCCTGGACCCCGAGCGAGGGCGGCCGCCGCCACGAGGTGATCAACCCCGCCACCGAAGCGCCCTGCACCGCGATCACGCTGGGCAGCACCGCCGATGTCGACAAGGCCGTGGCCGCTGCGCGCCGCGCCTTTGACCGCTTCGCGCAAACGAGCGTCGCCGAGCGTGCCGCGCTGCTGGAGCGCATCATCGAGGTGTACAAGACCCGCATGCCCGACCTGGCGCGGGCCGTGAGCGAGGAAATGGGCGCGCCGATCGGCTTTGCGACGGCGGCACAGGTGCCGGCGGGGCTTGGTCATTTCGTCAACACCTTGAAAGCGCTGGTAGATTTCCCGTTCGAGGAGCGGCTGGGCCGGGCCAAGGTGGTGCATGAGCCGGTTGGCGTCATCGCCATGATCACGCCGTGGAACTGGCCGCTCAACCAGATCACCGCCAAGGTCGCGCCCGCGCTCGCCGCCGGCAATGCGATGATCCTGAAGCCCAGCGAAGAAGCGCCCAGCTGCGCGATGATTCTGGCCGAAATCCTGCACGAAGCAGGCGTGCCGGCAGGTGTCTTCAACCTGGTGAATGGCGACGGGCCCGGCGTGGGCGCGGCACTGTCGGCGCATCGCGGGGTCGACATGGTCAGCTTCACCGGCTCCACCCGCGCCGGCGTGGCCGTGGCACAGGCGGCCGCCGCCACCGTCAAGCGCGTGCATCAGGAACTGGGCGGCAAGGCGCCCAATCTGGTGCTGGAAGGGGCCGATCTGGCCGCCGTGCTGCCGCCCACCGTGTTCGGCGTGATCGCCAATAGCGGCCAGAGCTGCATCGCGCCGACGCGCCTGCTCGTCCACCGGTCGCAGACCGACGCCGCCACCGCGATCGTGAAGGGCATCATGGAAGCGACCCAGGCCGGCGACCCGGCCGAGATGGGCCAGCATATCGGCCCCGTCGTCAACAAGGCGCAGTTCGAGAAGATCCAGGGCCTCATCCAGTCGGCAATCGACGAGGGCGCAACGCTCGTTACCGGCGGCACCGGCCGGCCCGACGGGCGCAATGCCGGCTATTATGTGAAGCCGACCCTGTTCGCCGACGTGACCCCCGACATGCGCATCGCGCAGGAGGAAGTGTTCGGCCCCGTTGCCACCATCACCAGCTATGAAACGCTGGACGAGGCGGTCGCCATCGCCAACGACACGCCCTATGGCCTGTCGGCGACGATTTCGGGCGATCCGGCAGCGGCGGCGGGCGTGGCGCCCCGGCTGCGCGCTGGCCTCGTCACCATCAACAGCTGGAGCCCGGATGGCGCGGCGCCCTTTGGCGGCTACAAGCAGTCGGGCAACGGGCGCGAAAATGGCCGCTTTGGCTTGGCTGACTTCATGGAGGTAAAGACCATCGTCGGCGCGCCGGCCTGACCGGGCCGGGGGCGCCGCCATGGCCGTGATCGAGGTGCTGATGCCGGCCGCCGGCAGCAGCTATGGCGAGATGGCGGTAGAAGGGGTTGAGGCGTATCGCGCTGCCTTTGCCGCGCAGGGCCTGACGCTCGCCCCGCGCCGCTGGGATGCGCCGGCGGGGGGCGACGCGAAGGCGGCGCTCGCGATGTTTGCATGGGGCTATCATGCCGATCCGGCCGGCTGGGCGGCACCGCCGCCGGCTGGCCGGCGGCGGTGCCGCTGTTCAACCCGCCCGCGCTGATCGCGTGGAACATGCGCAAGACCTATCTGCAGGCGCTGGCCGCGGCCGGGGTGCCGGTGGTGCCCAGCTGGTTCGGCGATGCCGATGCGGACAGCATCGCCGCCGCGTTTGAGCGGTTCGGCACCGCCCAGCTGGTGGTGAAGCCG
>NZ_JAIESM010000071.1 GCF_019746015.1 Sphingomonas sp.
GCTGGGGGGTGGAGCGCAAGCGCGCGCTGCTGGCGGCGGAACGTGCCCAGGCGGCGGCATGACCGCGCCCGGCATGGCCGCGCGGCTGGCCGCGCACCCGCCCGCCACCATCGCCGCCGCGCTTGACGAGCGCGGCTGGGCACGGCTGCCCGCCCTGCTGAGCGCGGAGGAATGCGCCGCCACCGCCGCGCTCTATGCCACGCCCGATCCGGCACTGTTCCGCAGCGAGGTGGTGATGGCGCGGCACGGCTTTGGCCGGGGAGTGTATCGCTATTTCGCCTATCCGCTGCCGCCGCTGGTCGGGGCGCTGCGCACCGGCCTTTATGCCGCACTCGCCCCGGTCGCCAATCAGTGGCAGGCGCGGCTGGGCGAAGCGGTGCGCTTTCCGGCGGCGCATGCCGATTATCTGGCGCGCTGCCATGCCGCCGGCCAGCAACGGCCGACGCCGCTGCTGCTGCGCTATGGCCCGGGCGACTATAACTGCCTGCATCAGGATGTGTATGGCGCCGAGCTGTTCCCGCTGCAGGTCGCGGTGCTGCTGTCGGCGCCGGGCCGCGATTTCGAGGGCGGCGAGTTCGTGCTGACCGAGCAGCGCCCGCGCCTGCAATCGCGCGCCAGCGTGGTGCCCTTGGCGCAGGGCGATGCGGTGGTGTTTGCGGTGCGCACCCGGCCAGTGCGCGGCAGCCGGGGCGATTATCGCACCCAGCTGCGCCACGGCGTGAGCGAGGTGCGGCGCGGCAGCCGCCATACGCTGGGCATCATCTTCCACGACGCGGCCTGACGCCGCCCGCCGCCATCTTCAACGGCATTTTCCACCCCGCCCCCAAGAACAGGGGCAGGGTGGATCATGATTAGGCTCACCGTCACCCCGCTAGATCGCCACCGACGATGCAATGTCGACAACAAAGATCAGGGGCAGGCTGCTGCAGCTCATGACGAACAGCACGGCGATGACACGGTCGATATAGATGTTGATGCGGTTCATGCTGGCCTCCTTGCGTTTGGCCTGTATGAACTAGACGCAATATTGGCGCGGCACGTCCCGATAGTTGCGGTTCAATGCCGCGCCGGCACGCTCTATCCCTCGCCCAGCGCGAGCAGGGCAAAGCTCGCCAGCCAATGCTCGCCGGCATAGTCATCGGCCAGATGCGGCATGCTCGCGTCGACATGCGCGCCCGCCACGCGCAGCGCCATTGCCGCCGCCGGCCCGCTGCCCAGCGCCCGGGCAATCCCCCGCCAGCACCAGGCCCGGCTGAGGTTCAGCCCGTCGAGATGGGCGATCTTGCCATCGCTGCGGTCGCTCACTTCGGCCGGGGTCAGCAGGCTTGCTGGCGATCCTTGTGCGATGTCGGGCAGGAAGGCACCGAACCAGGCGCGAAAGCCCTCGGCCGGCAGCACGCGGCTCATCAGCAGCGCCTCGGTCAGCGCCGGCGAGAGAAAGGCGTCGCCATCGGGCTCCCATGCCTGGCAGTTGCGGTCGTGCACGAACCAGTCGCGCGCGCGCGCGCGGATCAGCTCGGCCAGCGCCGGGTCGTGCCCGCCATGGCGCGCCCAGTCGAACGCCAGGATCAGCGCAAAGCTCGTGTTGCTGTGCACGCCCGCGCGGATGGGATAGGTCAGCCGG
Source organism: Sphingomonas sp. (assembly GCF_019746015.1). Classification (GTDB taxonomy): domain Bacteria; phylum Pseudomonadota; class Alphaproteobacteria; order Sphingomonadales; family Sphingomonadaceae; genus Sphingomonas. The sequence goes on from NZ_JAIESM010000071.1 coordinate 1,625, forward strand.
GGCAGATAGTCGCGCAAAGACTGCGCGACATGGCCCGCCATTGGCGCCAGCCGCGCGGCGATCTCTGCATCGAAGGCGGCGGCGGCAGTGTGCAGCGCGAGCAGCCAGCCCCAGCCATAGGGCCGCTCGAACCCGGCAGAGGCGGGCCGCTTCATGTAATCCAGCTCGACCTGCACATTGCCGGGCGTGAACATTTCGCGCGCGCGGGCGACGATCAGCTGGCTTTCGGTCAGGCTGGGGAAGAGGTGGGCCAGCCGCATCAGCTGCCACCAGCCATGCACGCAGCTATGCCAGTCGAAACTGCCATGGAAAATGGGGTGGAGCGTGCGCGGGCTGCGCACATCGGCAGGCCCCGTCATCACATGGTCCAGCTTTTGCGGATATTCGCGGCCGATATGGCCCAGTGTCAGCCGCGCGAACCGGGCGGCAAGGTCGGCAGTCAGATCAGTCATCGGAACCCCAGCCAGTAGATGAGCGCAATGTTGACGGCGAGCAGCGGCAGCGCGGTTGCCACCTGCGCGCGCACCACGCCGTAACGATCCTTCAGGTCCAGCAGTGCTGCCGGCACGATGTTGAAATTGGCGGCCATCGGCGTCATCAGCGTGCCGCAAAAGCCGGCCAGCATGCCGATGGCGCAGATCACCGCCGGGTCGCCATGGTGCCGGGTGATGAGCAGCGGCGCGCCGACCGCGGCGATCATCACCGGAAACGCGGCAAAGGCATTGCCCATCACCATCGTGAACAGCGCCATGCCCAGGCCATAGGCAATCACCGCGCCGAGCAGGCTGCCCGGCGGAATCGCCTGGCCGATCAGGTCGCCCACCACCTGCCCCACCCCGGCCAGCGCGAACACCGCGCCCAGGCTGGCCAGCATCTGCGGCAGCACGGCGGCCCAGCCGATGGTGTCGATCAGGCGCAGCCCCTCGCTCAGCGGTTCGGCCGCGCGCGGGCGCAGCCACAGATAGCACAGCGCCAGCGCCAGCAGCACCCCGGCCGCCAGCGCGACCAGCGTTGCCTGTTTGGGCGGCACCAGCGCGGGATTGAGCGCGAACAGCGCGGTGCCGGCGAGCGCCGTCGCCGGAATGACGAGCGCGGGCACGAACAGCGTGCGCGCGCTCGCCGGTGCCGGGCGCGGCGCGGCCCCCTGCCCCGGCGGGCGCACCAGCCCCAGCGCGGCCAGCGCCACCAGTGCCAGCGCCAGCACGCCATTGCCCAGGTCGCCGATCCGGTCCCCCGCCAGCATGGAAAGTGCCAGCAGCCCCCAGAAGCCGCCATTGCCCCAGCGCCGCCGGGCGAGGCTGAGCCCGCTCAGCCCCGCGAAATAGATGCCCGCCAGCGCATAGACCGCCGCCAGCGTGATCATTTCAGCCCCCGGTCGAGCAGCCACAGCCGGAAGGCGTGGACGCAAAAGGCGATGATCGCGGTCGGTATCGTCCACACCGCCAGCGCGAAGGGGGCAAGCGTGATGCCGTAATTCTGCAGCACCCCCACCATCAGCAGGATCGAGCCGATGGCGATGAACATGTCCTCGCCAAAGAACAGCCCGACATTGTCGGTCGCCGCCGCCATCGCGCGCACGCGCTCGCGCACCTGCCCATCGTCGGTGCCGGCGGCTGCCTCTGCCATCGGCGCGACCAGCGGGCGCACCGTCTGCGCGGGGCCGGCAATCGACACCAACCCCAGCGCCGCGCTGATCTGGCGCAGCAGCAGATAGCCGGTCAGCAGCCGGCCGGGTGTGGCCCCGCGCAGCCGCGCGACCAGGTCGGCCGCGCGTGTCTGCAGCCCGTGGCGTTCGAGCGTGCCGATCACCGGCAGCACGATCCACGCCAGGCTGACGACGCGCGCGTCGTTGAATGCCTTGCCGAACGCGGCCAACACCGCGCGCGGGTCCAGCCCCGCCGCGAGCCCCGTCACCGCCGCCGCCAGCGCTACCGCGAGCAGCGGGTTCAGCCGCAGCACGAAGCCCAGCGCAATCACCACGATGCCCGAGAGGACCAGCATCAGCCCGGCTCCCCATAGCCGCCGCCGCCCGGCGTTTCGATGACGAACAGGTCGCCCGGCGCCACCGCAATGCTGTGGGTCGCGCCGAAGTCCTCGCGGGTGCCGTCCGCGCGCTCCACCCAGTTGCGCCCCGGCGCGCCATCGCCGCCACCGGCCAGCCCGCGCGGCGGCACTGCGCGGCGATTGGCCAGGATATTGGCGGTCATGCCCTCCAGAAAGCGCACCTGCCGCACCACGCCGTCGCCCCCCGGCCAGGCGCCCGCCCCGCCCGATCCGCGCCGGATGGCAAAGCTTTCCAGCCGCACCGGAAAGCGCGTCTCCAGAATTTCGGGGTCGGTCAGCCGGCTGTTGGTCATGTGCGTCTGCACCGCATCGGCGCCGGCAAAGCCCGGCCCGGCGCCCGCGCCACCGGCAATCGTCTCATAATATTGGTGGCGGGCATTGCCGAAGGTGAAGTTGTTCATCGTGCCCTGCGCGCCCGCCATCGCGCCGAGTGCCGCGAACAGCGCGTCGCACAGCGCCTGGCTGGTTTCCACATTGCCGGCGACCACCGCTGCCCCCGCATCGGGGTTCAGCATTGATCCGGCGGGCACCACGATCCGCACCGGGCGCAGGCAGCCGTCGTTCATCGGCACGGCCGCATCGATCAGCGTGCGCATCACATAGAGGACGGCCGCGCGCACCACGGCGGCGGGCGCGTTGAAATTGCCGGGCAGCTGCGCACTGGTGCCGGTGAAGTCGATCACTGCGCCGTCTGCGCTGATCGTCACCGCCACGCGGATGACGGCGCCGTTATCCAGCGCCACCTCGGCCCGGCCATCGTGCAGCCGGCCCAGCAGCGCGCGCACCGCCGCTTCGGCATGCGCCTGCACATGCTCCATATAGGCGATCACCACGTCGCGCCCGTGCCAGGCGCAGGCGGCGCGCAGGCCATCGGCGCCGCGCGCGCAGGCGGCCACCTGTGCCGCCAGATCGGCGATGTTCTGGTCCGGGTTGCGTGCGGGCCAGGCCCCGGCGGCCAGCCGCGTGCGCACCGCCGCCTCCAGCAGCTGGCCATCCTCCACGATCAGCACATTGTCGAACACCACGCCTTCCTCGGCCAGGGTGCGGCTGTCGGGCGGCATCGATCCCGGCGTGATGCCGCCGATATCGGCATGGTGGCCGCGCGCGGCGACGAAAAAGGCGGGCGCGGCGTCGCCGGCATCGACGAACACCGGCATGATCACCGTCATGTCGGGCAGGTGGGTGCCGCCGCGATAGGGGGCGTTGAGCGCATAGACATCGCCCAGGCGGATGCCGCGCCCGTCCGCCCCGCCGCCGCGCGCCGACAGGATCGCGCGGATGCTTTCCCCCATTGATCCCAGATGCACCGGCATGTGCGGCGCATTGGCGATCAGGCCGCCCGCGCCATCGAACACCGCGCACGAAAAATCGAGCCGCTCGCGGATGTTGACGCTGGCGGCGCTGTGCTGGAGCGCGGCGCCCATCTCCTCGGCAATGCTCATGAACAGGCCGTTGAAAATCTCCAGCCGCACCGGGTCGAGCGCGGTGCCGGCAGCGGCCGCCGCGCGCGGGGTGGCGCGGGTCAGCACCAGATTGCCGGTCGCGTCGACCGCCACCTGCCAGCCCGGCTCCACCACCGTTGTCGCGCCCGCATCGATGATCAGCATCGGCCCCGGCCCGGCAAAACCGGCGGCCAGGCCCGCCCGGTCATAAACCGGTGCCGGCCAGTCCTGCCCGGCGGTGTGCAGCGTGACCGTTTCAAGCGGCGGCGCGGAGCAGGCGGGGAGCGCGACGACCGCGCCCGCCGCGCCCGCTTCGGTTGCGGCTTCCACCCGCAGCATGTCGGCAATCACCGGCCCGGTGCCCGCATAGCCGAAGCGCGCGCGGTGCGCGGCGGCAAAGGCGGCGCGCATCTGGCCAAGCGGCGCCCAGCCAATCTCGAAGCTGCTGTCGCTGTCGCCGTGGCGCAGATGGAGCCAGGCGCGCGTCTCGACCGGTTCCGGCGTGGCGAGCTGCGCCGTCAGCGCGGCCTCGGCCTCTGCCCCCAATGCCGCCACTGCTGCGCTGATCGCGGCCCAGTGCCCCTCGTCCAGCGGCTGCGCCAGCGTCGTCTCGCGCACCACCGCCCGCGCCGCCAGCCCCATGCCATAGGCCGAAAGCAACCCGGCCAGGGGGTGGATCAACACCCGGTCCATCCCCAGCGCATCGGCAACCAGGCAGGCATGCTGGCCGCCCGCGCCGCCAAAGCTCATCAGCGTATAGCGCGTCACATCATGCCCGCGCGCGACCGAGATTTTCTTGATCGCATTGGCCATGTTGGCGACCGCAATCGCCACAAAGCCGGCCGCCGCCTCATGCGGATCATGCCCCGGCGCAACCTCTGCCAGCCGGGCAAGCGCGGCGGCGCGGTCGAGCGGCTGGTCGCCGCCCATGCCGAACAGCGCGGGGAAATGCTGCGGCTGGATCTTGCCCAGGATCAGGTTGCAGTCGGTCACCGTCAGCGGCCCGCCCCGGCGATAGGCGGCCGGCCCCGGGTCGGCCCCGGCCGATTGCGGCCCGACGGTGAAGCGCCCGCCATCGCGCGCGCAGATCGATCCGCCACCCGCCGCCACCGTGTGAATGCGCATCATCGGCGCGCGCAGCCGCACGCCCGCCACACGCGCTTCCACCTCGCGCTCATAGGCGCCGGCATAATGGGCGACGTCGGTGGAGGTGCCGCCCATGTCGAAGCCGATCACATGATCGGTGCCGGCCGCGCGCGCGACGGCGGCCAGCGCGACAATGCCGCCAGCCGGGCCGGACAGCACCGCATCCTTGCCATGAAACGCCGCCGCCCCGGCGAGCCCGCCGCCCGACTGCATGAACAGCAGATCGGCCCGCCCGGCGAGCGCCGCCGCCACCCGCGCGACATAGCCGCCCAGCACCGGCGACAGATAGGCATCGGCCACCGTCGTATCGCCGCGCCCGACCAGCTTGATCAGCGGGCTGACCCGGTGGCTGACCGAGATCTGGGTGAAGCCGATTGCCTGTGCGATGGCCGCCAGTGCCGCTTCATGCGCGGTGAAGCGATAGCCATGGACCAGCACGATCGCCAGCGCGCGCACACCGCCATCATAAACGCGCTGTAACGCGGCGCGCGCGGCGCCGGCGTCCAGCGGGCGCAGCACGGTGCCGTCGGCGGCGACGCGCTCGTCAATCTCCACCACCTGGGCATAAAGCGGCGCGGGCAGGTGGATCGCGCGCGCGAACAGCTCGGGCCGTTCCTGCGTGCCGATTGCCAGCGCATCGGCAAAGCCGCGCGTGATCGCCAGCGCGACCACCGCGCCTTTGCGCTCCAGCAGGGCATTGGTCGCCACCGTGGTGCCCATGCGCACCTCGCAGGGCGGCACCGGGCCGGTCGCCGCCCCGGTCATCCGGCGGATCGCGGCGACGGCGGCATCGTCATAGCGCCCCGGATTTTCGGACAGCAGCTTGTCGGTCAGCAGCCGGCCATCGGGTGCGCGCGCGACGACATCGGTAAAGGTGCCGCCCCGGTCGATCCAGAAGCGCCAGCGCGGCGCGGCAGGGGAGGCATCGATCAGGGCGAAAAGCTCCGGCGCAAGGAAGTGACATGATCATTGCCCAAGCTTTGCCGGGCGCGCAACCACCGCTTGCCCGGCACGGGGCGCAGGCGTAGCATGTTGAGACGACCAAGAAATCGGTGGAGACGGGCATGGCGATCAAGCTGACCATCAACGGGCGCGTGCGCCAGGTTACCGCGCCGCCGGACAAGCCGCTGCTGTGGGTGCTGCGCGAGGACCTGAACATGGTCGGCACCAAATTCGGCTGTGGCGCCGGGCTGTGCGGCGCCTGCACCGTGCATCTGGACGGCGTAGCGGTGCGCGCGTGCCAGACGCCGATCAGCGCGGTCGGCGCCGCGCGGATCACCACCATCGAAGGCGTGGCGGCAACCCCGGCGGGCAAGCGCGTGACGGCGAGCTGGATCGCGCATGACGTGCCGCAATGCGGCTATTGCCAGGCCGGGCAGGTGATGGCGGCCACCGCGCTGCTCGCCAGCAATCCCAAGCCGGCAGACGCCGATATCGACGCGGCGATGGCAGGCAATATCTGCCGCTGCGCGACGTATAACCGCATCCGCGCGGCGATCCGCGCGGCGGCCCAGGCATAGGAGAGCGGCCATGGAAACCACGCTCGACCGCCGCCTGTTCCTGACCGCAAGCCTGGCCACCGGCGGCGCGCTGGTGTTCGGCGTGCACGCAGCGGATGCCGCCAGCGGCGCCGCTGGCGCACCGGCTGCAACCGATATCGGCGCGTTCGTCCGCATCGCGCCCGACAACCGCGTCACCATCATCGCCAAGAATCCCGAAGTCGGCCAGGGCGTGCGCACCATGCTGCCGATGCTGATCGCGGAGGAGCTGGACGTCGACTGGACGCAGGTGACCGTCGAACAGTCGCTCGCCAACGAAAAGCTTTACGGCATTCAGGTCGCCGGCGGCAGCACCGCCACGCCCAACACCTGGCTGCCCATGCGCCAGGCGGGCGCGGCGGCGCGCGCGATGCTGGTCGCCGCTGCCGCGAAACAATGGGGCGTCGCCGCCGACACGCTCACCACCGGCCACGCCATGGTGCGCGATCCGGCCAGCGGGCGCAGCGCCACCTATGCCGCGCTCGCCCCCGTCGCCGCCACGATGCCCGCACCCAACCTTGCCACCATCAAGCTGAAGGACGCGAAGGATTTCCGCATCATCGGCCAGCCGGTGAAGGGCGTGGATACCGCGCGCATCGTGTCCGGCCAGCCGCTCTACGCGCTCGACGTGGCGCAGCCGGGCATGCTCTATGCCGCGATCGAAAGCTGCGGCGCGTTTGGCGGCACGCTAAAATCGGCCAAGTTCGACGCGGCGCGCGCCATCCCGGGCGTGCGCCAGGTGATGAAGCTGCCCAGCCTGGGCAAGCCCGAGACGATGTTCGAAAGCGTGGTGGTTGTCGCCGACAGCTGGTGGCGCGCCAACCAGGCGCGCACCGCGCTGGAATGCGTGTGGGACTGCGCGGCGGTGGAAAGCCATTCGACCGCCGATTATGCCCAGCGGGCCGAGGCGCTGCTGAAGGGCGCGCCGCAAAAGCTGGTCGGCCAGCGCGGCGATGCAAAGGCGATGCTGGCGGGCGCGGCCAAGCGGGTGGAGGCGCGCTACGACTATCCGTTCCTGGCGCATGCGACGCTGGAGCCGCAAAACGCCACCGCCCGCTTTGCCGATGGCAAGGTCGAAATCTGGGGCGGCAGCCAGACGCCGGGCCAGGCGCGCAAGCTGGTCGCCGATGCGCTGGGCATTCCGCTTGACGCAGTGACGCTGCACATGATGCGCGGCGGCGGCGGCTTTGGCCGGCGGCTGATGAACGACGCGATCGTGCAGGCGGCCGTTGTTGCGAAGCAAATGCCGGGCACGCCGGTGAAGCTGATCTTCTCGCGCGAGGATGACATTCGCCGCGATTTCTATCGCCCCGGCGGCTGGCACCAGTTCACCGCCGGGCTCGACGCGGGCGGCAAGCTGGTCGCGCTCGACACGCATTTCGTCACCTTCAGCGCCGATGGCAAGCCGGGCCGCGGCGCCGACCTGAACGAGGGCGAATTCCCCATCGGCCTGCTGCCCGCGCACAGCATGGGCATGTCGATGATCGACACCCATGTGCCGATGGGCTGGCTGCGCGCGCCCGGTTCCAACGGCCTTGCCTATGCCTATCAGGGGTTTCTGGACGAGGTGGCACAGGCCGCCGGCACCACGCTGCCAGAGATGATGCTGGACTTGCTGGCGCGGCCCTATGTGCCGGGCAATTCCATCAACGCGCGCAGCTTCAAGCCGGAACGCGCGGCCGGCGTCATCGCGCGCGCCATGGCGCTGTCGGGCTGGCGCGATTTCAGGCAGGGCGGCGGGCGCGGCCTGGGTTTTGCCTTTTACTTCAGCCACAATGGCTATGTCGCCGAAGTGGTGGAAGTGGTGACGGGCGGGGCAGATGGCATCCGCGTGCCGCGCGTGTGGGTTGCCGCCGATGTCGGCAGCCAGATCATCAATCCGCTGGGCGCGCGCGCGCAGATTGAGGGATCGGTGATCGACGGGCTGGGCCAGGCCATGGCCGGGCAGCGCATCACCGTGGAAAAGGGCGCGGTGGTGGAGGATAATTTCAACGCCTTCCCGCTGCCGCGCATGCCGATCACCCCCGAGATCCGCGTCGATTTCGTGACGAGCGACAACAGGCCGACCGGGCTGGGCGAGCCGATCCTGCCGCCGGTCATCCCCGCGCTTGCCAATGCGGTGCACGCGGCGACCGGCACGCGCTGCCGCTCGCTGCCCATCGATCCGGCGGCGTTCGCCAAGGCTTGATCGGGGGCCTCGCGCCCGTTGCGGGGCCAGAAAAGCGTCACCCCGGGTGAAGCCCGGGGTGACGGTTCATGGTGCGCGCCGCCCTGCCCCGTCAGTTCGTGCGCATCGCGCCATAGCCGCGCGCGATCAGCTGCGTCTCGGCATGGGTGGCGCCCAGCCGTGCGCGCAGCACGGCGAGCGCCGCATAGGGATCGTGCCGCGCCCCGCACAGGAAGATGTCGATCGCGGCATAGCCATGCTCGGGCCAGCTGTGGATCGAGATGTGCGATTCGGCGAGCAGCGCGACCCCCGTCACCCCCGCGCCGGGGCCGAAATGGTGGAGCCGGACATCGAGCAATGTCGCGCCCGCCGCCGCCGCCGCCTCGGTCAGCGCGGCCTCGATCAGCGCGGCATCGTCCAGCCCCGAACAGCCGGTCAGGTCGGCCAGCAGATGGCGGCCCTGATAGCCGGTCATGTCAGGCTCTCGAAGCGGTGGCCCAGCCGCGCCATTGCCGCTTCCGCCGCGACGAAGCCGGCATGGTGCGCTTCCTCGAACAGCGGCAGCCCGGCACTGTCCGAATGCGCCAGATAAAGCGGCGGCGCCGGCGCGGGCCGCGCGCCCCAGATGAAGCCCGGCACCGGCCGGATCATCGCATGGCCCCAGCGCCACAGGTCGATGCGGCGGATCGCGCCCTTCAGCTCGGGATTGGTGGCGATCAGGTCGTCGCGCACGATGCGCTTCCACTCGGCCGCCGGGCGATCGCGCAGCAGCCGGCGCGCCTCGGCCGGGGGCTGGGTGGAGAGCGGCATGTACCAGGTCAGCACAGTGCCCGCCGTCACCGCCGCCGGCCCCTGATGCGTGGCAACGACATAGCCGAGCGATTCGCTGGTCCACGACACATTATCCCACGCCAGCGGCACGCCGCGCCCTTCGGGCAGACGGTCGACCGCCACATTGGCGACCAGCCAGGGGGCATAGCTGTGCCCGGCGTCGCTCACGTCCGGGCTCAGCCGGGCGCCGACGAAGCGCGGCACGGCGAGCACGGCGGCGCGGGCATGGGTGCGCACCGTTACGCCCTGCGCCACGTCGAAATGGTCGATCGCCACGCCGTCGCCGTCGCGCGCCACGCGGTGGACGATCTGCGCCGGGCTGATCCGCGCGGCAAAGCGCGCCGCCATCAGCGCGGTCAGCCGGGCATTGCCTTCGGGCCAGGTCAGCTCGTTGCCGCCCGCGCCCGCCGCCGCCCAGCCGCGCCGCCCGGCGAAATAATGGATGCCCGCCCAGGCCGAGACATGCGCCGGCTCGCTGCCATAATCGTCGCGCATGGCATAGCGCACATGGCCGCGCAGCACCGGCGAGCGCCACCCGCGCGCATCGAGCCAGGCGGCAAAGCTCACCCGGTCGAGCGCGAGCAGCGCCGGGTCGCGCGAGCTATAGGCGCTGGGGCTGGCAAAAGCGGGGCGGCCATCGGCGCCGGTCATCGTCTGGAAGGCGCGCATCGCCGCCTCGAACGCGGCCAGCTCCGCCCGGTCGGCAGCGGCCAGGCCGGTGCGCGGGATCAGCCCCTCCTGCCAGCGCCCCTGCCAGAACAGCCGCTCCTCCAGATCGGCACAGAGCTGTTCGGGGTCATAGACGGGGGCGCCGTCCTGCATGCCCTGCACGATGCCGAAGCGGGTCAGCATGTGGCGAAGCCCGCGCGCCTCGCGGTTGGGCACCGGCAGATAATGCGCGCCGAGCGGAAAGGCGGTGGTCGCGTTGCGCCCGGCGCGGGCATTGCCGCCGGCGCGGTCCTCCAGTTCCAGCAGGGTGAAATCGTCAAAGCCCGCCTCGGCCAGCCGCCAGCCGGTGGCGAGCCCCGCCACGCCGCCGCCGACAATCGCGATGCCGGTCGCGCGCGTGGCGCTTGGCGGCGGAAATCCGCCCGTCACCAGCCGGTGGCCGCGCGCCAGATCGGCACCCGCCAACGACCCTTCGGGCAGCGGATCGGCCACGCCGGCGAGCGCGAACGCCCCCGCGCCCAGCCCCATGCCGACCGCCGCCCCGCCCAGGATGAAGGCGCGCCGGTCAGCCTTCATAACGCCCCCACGCCTCGCCAAAGGCGCGCACCAGTGCCTGATTGTCCAGCCGGTTCACCGGCGTTGCGCGCCGGGCCATGTCGGGCGGAAAATCGAACAGCCGTTCCGCCGTGCCCGCGTTGAGAAAGCGGTTGCCGGCGGGCAGCCGCGCGGTGGCCGGAATCTCCCCCCGGCTGGCCAGCACAAAGCCCCATTCGCCAAAGCTTGGCACATAGGCGTGATAGCCGCGCGTGGTGAAGCCGGCCGCCTCCAGCGTGGTCGCCACCATCCAGTAAGCGCCGGGCGCGACCAGCGGCGAGGTGCTCTGCACCACCACCACCGCGCCCGGCGCCAGCAGCCGGGCGAGCGCGCGATAGAAGCTTTCGGTGTAGAGCTTGCCCACCGAATAATCGACCGGATCGGGGAAATCGACGATCACCGCGTCGAACCGGTCCGTCGCGCGGCGCACCCAGCGAAAGGCGTCGTCGTTGATCACGGTCAGCCGCCGGTCGCTCAGCGCCCCGCCGTTCAGCCGCGCCAGCACCGGCGTATCGCGGAACAGGCGGGTGACGGCGCCGTCCAGATCGACCAGAGTCACCCGCTCGACGCCGGGGTGGCGGAACACCTCGCGCGCGGCCAGGCCATCGCCGCCGCCCAGGATCAGCACATGGCGCGGGCGCTCGACCCGGCCGAGCGCGGGATGCACCAGCGCCTCATGATATCGATACTCGTCGCGCGAGGCGAATTGCAGATTGCCGTTCAGATAGAGCCGCAGATCGTCGTCGCGCCGGGTGAGCACGATCCGCTGATAGGGCGACGACACCGCATAGATCACCGGCTCCTGATAGCTTGCCACCTCCGCCCAGCGCTGCAACCGGTCGGAGAGCACGAACCCCGCCACCAGCAGCGCGATCACCGCGACACCGGCCAGCTTTTCCAGCGCAAAGCCGCGCCGGGGCAGCATTGCCAGCAGCACCATCGCGACCGCTGCATTGGCAATGCCGAACAGGAAGCCGGTGCGCATCATCCCCAGATGCGGCATCAGCAGCAGCGGAAACAGCAGCGACGCGGCCAGCGCACCGACATAATCGAAGGTCAGCACGCTGGAGACGACCTCGCGGAAATCGAACCCTTTCAGCAGCCGCATCAGCAGCGGAATTTCCAGCCCGACCAGAAAGCCGATGGCGAGAACCACGGCATAGAGCAGCACGCGGAATTGCTCGACCAGCGGGAACAGCACGAACAGCATGGCCGCCGCACAGCCGCCGATCAGCGCGATAAGCAGCTCGACCCGGACGAACAGCCGGAGCGGATCGCGCCGCACATAGCGCGAGCACCAGCTGCCCAGCCCCATCGCGAACAGATAGGTGCCGATGACGGTGGAAAACTGGGTAACGCTGTCGCCCAGCAGATAGCTGGCCAGCGTACTTGCCAGCAATTCATAGATCAGCCCGCAGGTCGAAACCGCAAAGGCCGATGCCAGCAGCGCCGCCTGCGCGCCCCGGGCGGCGGCGAAACGGGGCGGGTCAGCCTCGGCCACGGGCGCGCCTGCCCCCGCTCAACCGTGGACGGCGGCAGCGACGATGATCGCAAAACCCAGTGCCACCGCGCCGCCGAACACGGCCACCGCCATGTTCTGCTTCACCTGGATTTCTTCCCACAATTTGCCCGGCGTCAGCAGGTCGAACACGAAGAAGCCGGCCGTGAACACGACGATGCCGACCACGGCATAAACCAGCGAGGCAAGCAGGACGTTGAAGTTGATGATCATCCCCGTAACTCCCTATTTGTGGCGCGGGCCGCCGACAAAGACGCCGCCCATGCCAGAGCGTGTGCGGCCGCCATCGGCAAAGGGCGACCATGAATAATAGCCGGTAGCCATGAACAGCAGCACCACCCCCATGCACCAGGCGGTGTAGAAGAAGGTGCGCCCGCTCATTCGTCATCCTCCGTCGACTGGGATTCGAGCAATTTGGCAATGCCGCTGCGGCCAAAATCGCCCTGGTCCTGCCGTGCCTGCTCAAAGCTCACCTGGCGATACAGGAACCAGAGGAACGGCAGGAAAATGAGCCCGAACGCCAGCAGCAAATTGCCCGCGAACATGCCGCCGCTGCGCGCGGTAACGGCGATCTCCGCGCCATTCTCGAACCAGGCCGGGCCGCTACCGAACACGCTTTGCGCCGGGTCCGCCCAGCGATTGGCCTTGTAATCAATCACCAGGTCATAGGTGCCGGCGGGCACGCTGGCGATCGAAACCTCGCGCGTGCCCGATCCTTCCTGCCACGGCCCGTCGCTGTCGCGGCCGGAATAGCGTTCGGCCGCGCCATAAGCGTCATAGCTTTGCTGCGTCTTGCGGTCGACCAGCGAATAATCGAGGTCGACCCAGCCATTGTCGATCTGCGGCACATCGGCGCTGATTTCCACCTTCTGCCAAGCGCGGGTCAGCGTGATCGGGCCGATCGTCGCGCTCTGGTCGCGACCCTGCGGGTCGATCGACAGCCGCGTGCTGGCCAGCTGGGTGCCGCCGCTGAACACCAGCATCACCACCACCAGAAACGCCATCGCCGCCATCGCGATGCCGGTCGCCTTGCCCAGCCAGCCGCCATAGGGCGAGGGCTGGTGCGGCAGCGGCGGCCAGGGATTGGCGGGCGCATCCACCCCGAACGCTGCCTTGATCTCGGCCGGGGTCAGCAGGCGCAGCACCGTCCAGCTCGCCTCCTGCGCATTCGCCTCACGCGAGAGCATGAAGCCCGGCGAGACCCAGGTTTCGCTCTCCACCCGCTCGCCCTGCCGCACGCGCCAGTAGAATTCGCCGACGACCGAATCCACCTGCGCCTCGGTCTTGGCGAAAAAGGGGGTGAAGCCGCGCCCGTCGACCGAGAGCGACCCGCTGCTCCACGCCGGCACCGTCGTCAGCATCGTGCCCAGGCTCCAGCCGCGCCCGTCAAAGGTCAGCCACCGATAGCCATGATAGGGATTGAACAGCAGATATTCTTCCCACGGATAGGCGCCGCCTTCGCTGCGCGTCATATGGCCGACCGCTTCCCATTCCACGCCGTCCAGCACCCCGCGCATGCCCAGCGGGATGGAAAGCTCGGCGGTGGCGTTGTGATACGCCTCGATCAGCCGCACTTCGGGGTTGGTCACGTCGAGCAGGCTGCCGCAATATTGGCACGCAACCGTCACCGTATAGCCCGCCGCGCGCAGCGTGATGGTGCCGCCGCAATTGGGGCAGCTGAGCGCCTTTACGGCCGGCGCGGGGGCGGCTGTGGCAGGGGTCGCGTCAGGCGGCATAATCGGGCCGCGCCCATCCCTCGATCACACGCAGATTGCGCGGGGCGAGTTCGGCCAGCGTCACATAGCGGCCGACATAGAAGGTCGCCTCGCCCCCGTCGCGCTGCAGGCTGGCGCAATTGCCCGATGGCGCGCGCAAGTCGATGCTGTAGATCCGCCAGCCCGCCGGCGCCCGGAACGGCAGCTCACCCTCCGCCGCCAGACAGTCCACCGCGCGCGCGTCCGCCACGAACAGCGTTTCGCCCTCCACCTCGGCCTGGTCGCCGATCACCGCGTCGTTGCCGGCGAGCACCGCGGCCAGCCCCCGCATCTTCAGGTCACTGAGCGGACGCTCGACCGTCAGCATATATTGCCCCATCGCCTCGCCCAGCCAGGCGGTGCCGCCACCCGCGAACAGCAGCAGCCATTCGTTCCACGAGCCATCGGTCCAGCCCCAGCGGATGCGGCCGATCACGTCGAACGCCTGCCCGCCAAAGCGCCCGGCGGTGCCGATCTGGATGGGGCTCACGTCGAACGGCAGCGCCGCCGCCTTGCCGGCCTGGGCAATCCCCTCGTCGGAGCGGACCAGCATCGTCTGGCAATGGTCGCACACCCGCATCGGCAGCGCGGCCGAGCGGAACACGACATCGGCCCCGCAATTGGGGCAGGGAAGATGCAGCGCCATGCGCCCGGGTCCGGTCAGCGAACGCGGCTAAGCAGCTCGGCCTTCTTGGCGTCGAACTCGGCCTGGGTGATCGCGCCCACCGTCATCAGCCGGTGCAGCTTTTCGATCTGGGCAAAGGCATCGTCGCTGCCGCCCGCGCCCGCCGCCGGGGCTGCTGCCCCCGCCATCGACCCCATCATCGCCTGGCCGATCGCCATGCCGGCCGCCGCGCCCGCGCCAATGCCGCCCAGCCCGCCGGGATTGGCGGCGGCTGCCTCGATCGCGTCGGCGCTCTGGAACTTGGTGAAGCGGTCCAGATCGCCCACCACCCGCATCGAGCTGGCCTTGTCGAGATATTTCTGAACCTCCTCGGGCAGCGACACGCTTTCGACGAAGAAGCTGCGGCAGCTGAGGCCCCACAGGGCAAAGGCAGCGTCGACCGCGCCCTTGATCTTGTCCGACAATGCCTGCTGGTTGGCGGCCAGATCGATGAACGCGGTGTCCGCGCCGCCCAGCGCGGTGGCAATGGCAGTGGCAATCGCGCCCTTCAGCTGCGGCTCGATATCGGCCGCCGTCACATGCTCCAGCGTGCCCATCAGCTTGGCGGCGAACACCGGCACATCCTCCACCCGGAAGGAATAGCTGCCAAAGGCGCGGATGCGCAGCGGGCCGAATTCCTTGTCGCGCACGGTGATCGGCTGGGCGGTGCCCCATTTCAGCCCGGCCTGTTCCTTCTGGCTAAAGAAATAGACATCGGCCTTGAACGGCGATTTGAAGCCCTTGTCCCAGTTCTGCAGCGCGGTCAGCAGCGGCAGATTGGCGGTTTCCAGCGTGTGCATGCCCGGCTTGAACGCGTCGGCGATCTGCCCTTCGTTATAGAAGAACGCGACCTGCCCCTCACGCACCGTCAGCTGCGCGCCGTTCTGGATCTCGCGGTCCTGCATCGGATAGCGGAACCCCAGATCGCCGGGCTGCTCCACCCAGTCGATAACGTCGACGAACTGCTTCGAAAGAAAGTCGAGAATGCCCATGGCCAACCTCCGTGTATCGCCGCACTATAACGCCTTGTCGAGCGCGGCGAAACGGAAATCGGTGGGGGGCATCAAGGCAGCGGGACCCCGGGTCAAGCCCGGGGTGACGCAGGAGATGGTGGTGCCGTTGCAGCGAGCATGCCCCTGCCCGCCCTGCGCAGCAGAACCCCGTTCCCAAAGCCGCCGCCCCGCGTTACCCTGGCCCCCGGCGCGTGACTGGCGATCAGGTGGAGCACCACCGGGGAGCGCGCCCTTAGCCGCCGCATCGCCTGGGCAACTTTCACCCTAGGGAGGATGCCATGGCCGATCCGCTGCACATTGCCTTTCTGCTGTTCCCCAACGTCACCCAGCTGGACCTGACCGGGCCGGCGCAGGTGTTGAGCCGGCTGGGCAATGCCCGGATCGATCTGGTCGCTGCCACGCGCGATCCGGTGCCGACCGATGCCGGCTTTGCTTTGCTCCCCACCGCGACCTTTGCCGAGGTGCCGCGCGCCGACATTTTGTGCGTGCCGGGCGGCTTCGGCGTGAACGATGCGATGGAGGACGAAGCCACGCTGGCCTGGCTGCGCGCGGTGGGCGCCGGTGCGGGCTGGGTGACGAGCGTGTGCACCGGCTCGCTGCTGCTGGGGGCGGCCGGGCTGCTGATCGGCTATCGCGCGACCTGCCACTGGGCGCAGCACCATCACCTGGCCGCCTTTGGCGCGATCGGGGTGCACGACCGCGTCGTCATCGACCGCAACCGCGCGACCGGCGGCGGGGTGACGGCGGGCATCGATTTCGGCCTGGCGCTGGTCGCCGCGATCCGGGGGGAGGAGCATGCCCGGCTGGTGCAGCTGAGCCTGGAATATGACCCCGCACCCCCGTTCGACAGCGGCAGCCCGGCGCGCGCCGATGCGGCGACGCTCGCGCGCTATCAGGCACTCGCCGCGCGGATGGCGCCGGGCCGCGACGAACGGACGCGGGCGGCGGCGGCACGGCTGGGGCTGGGGCTGGGGCTGGGGCTGGCGGCAACCGCGCCGTCCTGACGCGCGCTCAAGCCGCCTTCGCGCCGCGCAGCCGGTGCCACACGAAGAACGCCACGCCGGCCACCAGCACCACGCCGATCAGCGCGTCGGCCGAGTGGAAGGCGGCCTTCACGCGGGGGTCGCTGTCCCATTTCTCGCCCAGCACCATGCCCAGCCACGCCAGGCCGAAGCACCACGGCCACGAACCGATGAAGGTGTAAAGGTGGAACGGCACCAGCTTCATCCGCGCGACGCCGGCCGGAAAGGCAATGAACGAGCGGATCGCGGGCAGCAGCCGGCCGATCAGCACCGCCATGCTGCCATAGCGCGCGAAGAAGCGGTCCGCCGCCTCGATCTCGCCCATGCCGATCAGCACATATTTGCCGTAACGCTCCAGCAGCGGCCGGCCGCCGCGCTTGCCCAGTTCATAGGCGAAGATCGAGCCGACATTGCAGCCGATCGCCCCGGCCGTGGCGGCAAGGTAGAGGTTCATCTTGCCCTGCTGCACCAGATAGCCCGCCGCCGGCATGATGAGTTCCGACGGCAAGGGAATGCACGCCGATTCGATTGCCATCAGCACGATGACGGCCAGATAGCCGCCGCTCGCCATCATCCCCAGAAAGAGCTGGGCGAGATATCCCAGGATTTTGCCGATCATGGCCGCGTGCGTTGGCGCAAAAGCCCGGTGATGGCAAGCACGGCGCAGGCGGGCGCCCATGTGGACAAGGTGTCCATCTGTTGGAAAAAACGCGTTCCGGTATCCACGAGACGCTCTTTTTTGGATTTGCCGCCCCTCAACCCAGCAGCCATTGCCCCAGCAGCCGGTTGAACGGGAACGTAAAATAACCGGCCAGCAGCATCGCCCCCGTCACCATCCCCCGCACCGCGCTGCGGTGCATGGCGATGCGGTGGGTGCGGGCACTCCACCAGATCAGCGGCGCCTGGATCAGCACCCAGGCCGACAGAATGTGGATGACGCTCAGGCCGCCGTGATTGCCCTGACGGATGCCGAACGATCCGATCGCCGTCGCCAGCATCGCCACCACCCAGATGCGGCCCAGCAGCCGGTGGCGCGCATCGCCCCGGCGGCGCAGCAGCATGACCGGCGTCAGCGCCAGCGCGATGCTGACCGTGGCGAGGTGAAACCAGATCACCCCCAGCATCTCGCCCCAGCGCGGCTGGCCCCGCACGATCGCGGCAAGCACCAGCGCGAACAGAATGGCGCTGAGCACCGCCAGCACCCGCTCGAAACGGTCCGCCGCCAGCGGGCCGCCGCCGGTCTGGCCCGGCTTTACCGGTGCGGCGATGTTCAACCCGTCGCCCGTTCAGTTGCCGCCGATCGCGGCTTCTTCGCGAGCCTGCTCGGCCTTCTTCGCCTTGTTCTCGCGCCGCGCCTCGATGAAGCGCTGGTTCGCGCAGCCGATCATCCCGCCGGGGCCGCCGCCCGCCGAACAGCTGCCGATGCCGGCTGCGCCGACATTGGTGATGCCATCGGCGCGCACTGCCCAGCTTTCATTTTCGGGCTTGATCGGGCCATCGCGCAGCGTCTTGGGGATGCGGAACTGTTCATTGGCGTCGACGCGGCGGCACACCACCACTTCGTTGCCGGCGGCATCGGTGGGGCAGCGCTGATTGCCATAGAGCACCAGCACGCCGTTGATCGGCGCCTCGCGCGAGGTTTCGGGCGAGCTGGTCGTGGTGGGGCGCGGCGGCGGCGTAGCCGACGGGCCGACGGCCTGGGCGAACGTTGCGGCGGGGAACGAAACAGCCGCAATGGCGATCATCAACCTCAACATGGCACCCGCCTCCTTGGCCCCTTCTTTACTCACACCCGCTTGGAAACCGCAATGGCCAGCCGACATCCCAGCCGGATCGCGCCCGACAGCAACGGATAGGCCGGCGCCTGTTCCGCCCCCGCCGCCAGCGCGGTTTCGCGGTGGTGGACCTCGTCCGCCTGGAAATCAGCGATGGCTGCGCTCAGCTCGGGATCGTCATCGCCCAGCTCGGCGAGCTGCTCCGAATAATGCCGGTCGATCTCGGTCTCGATCGCGGCGGTGCAGGCCATCGCTGCCGCCGGCCCCAGCGCTGCGGTCGCTGCGCCCAGCGCAAAGCCCGCGACATTCCAGAAGGGCTGCAACAGCGTGGGCCGAACGCCGCGCTCGGCGATCATCCGGTCGAAGAACAGGCGGTGCCGCTCCTCCTGCTGCGCCATGCCGGCGATTTCGCGCGCGGCGGTGCTCCGGTCGCCCATCACCGCCAGCTGGCCGGCATAGATCCGCGTCGCGCCATATTCACCGGCTTGATCGACGCGCACCATCGCGTCGGTCCGCCGCCGGGGGTCGCCGGGTTTCCACCGGGCCATCAGCGCCTCCTTGCTGCCATCAGCGCCAATATGGCGATGCCACCGCCCAGCGAAAAGAGCGCGTTGAAGCCGGCGAGCGAAATCCCGGCAAAGCTCCACTGCGGCACGTCGCACCGCACGATGGGGGCATGCATGATCGCGGCGAGCGGATCGCCGCCGGCCGCGACCGTGCTGGAACAGGCGGTGATGCCCGGCCACCAGTGATATTCGACGCCGGCATGGAAAACGCCGATCGCGCCGCTGGTCAGCACGGCAAAGGCCGCGAGCGCGACCAGCACGCCGCGCGGCGCCCGTGCCGGCAGCACAAAGGCCAGCAGCGCCAGCAGAATCGCGGCATAATGCGGCCAGCGCTGCCAGTGGCACATCTCGCAGGGATAAAGCCCGCCCAGATATTGCGAGCCCAGCGCCCCTGCCATCAGCGCGCCCGGCACCAGCAGCGCGAGCCAGCGCGCCGTGACGAAACTCCGGCCCGGCATCAGGGCTTGGGCGCGTCTGCCGGCGCGGGCGTGGCAGCGGGCGCCAGATCGGCCCGGCCCGGATTGGGCGCGCCCAGCCGCGCAATCGCCGCCACCTGCGTCGGCCCGCCCAGCCGCGCCAGCGTCTGCAGCGCGTAATAAAGCTGGTAATCGTCGATCCGCTTCGCCTTCAGATCGGGCGCGGTCGCGGCAAAGCGCGGGTCGGGCTTGCCGTCATCCTCGACGATTCGGTCGGTGGCCTTGGCCGAGTTGAGCAGGTGCCGGCGCAGATCGTCCTCGCGCACCACCGGCCGGCTGCGATAATCGGCGTCGGACAGCTGCGGCACCGGCACGTCCGGGTCGATCCCGCCTTCCTGCACCGAGCGGCCCGAGGGCGTGTAATAACGCGCGGTGGTCAGCCGCACATCGGTGCGCGGGCCGAGCTGGAGGAGCGACTGCACCGACCCCTTGCCGAAGCTGCGCTCGCCGACCACGATCGCGCGGTGCTGGTCCTGCAGCGCGCCGGCGACGATTTCGGAGGCCGACGCCGTACCCGCGTTGATGAGCACCACCAGCGGCGCGCCCAGCGTGGCATCGCCCGACTGTGCATAGAAGCGCTGGATGTCGCCCTTGTCGCGCCCGCGCTGCGAGACGATCTCGCCGCGCTCCATGAACGCATCGGACACCGCGACCGCCTCGTTCAGCAGGCCGCCGCCATTGTCGCGCAGGTCGATGATATAGCCCAGCGGCGCATGGCCCAGTTGCTTGCGGATGCCGGCCACTGCCTCACGCGTATAGCGGCCAGTGCCTTCGGAGAAGGTGTTGATGCTGATCACGCCGATGTCGCCGCGCACGTCCCACGTCACCGGCTTGATGGTGATGTCCTCGCGCGTCAGCGTCAGCTGGATCGGCTTGTCCTGCCCCTTGCGCGCAACCGTCAGCGTCACTTTCGAGCCCGGCTTGCCGCGCAGCTGCCCGACCGCCTCGTCGCGGGTCAGACCATAGACGAACTTGCCGTCGACATGGGTGATATAGTCGCCGGACTTGATGCCGGCGCGCCAGGCCGGCGTGTCCTTTTGCGGGGTCACCACCTTGACGATGCCGTCCTCCATGGTGATCGACAGGCCAAGGCCGCCATATTTGCCCTCAGTCTGGATCTTCAGATTCTCGTAATCGGCGCCGTCCTCATAGGAGCTGTGCGGATCGAGCGCGGCGAGCATGCCGTCGATCGCGCCGCGCACCAGCACCTTGTTGTCGACCGGGTCGACATATTTGGACTTCACCAGATTATAGACGTCCATAAACTGGTCGAGCTCGCGATAGCTGTCGGAATCGACCTGGGCGATCGCGCTGGTGCCGACCGGAATCAGCGCAAGGGCGGCAACGGTGGCACAGGCCTGCAGCAGGGCACGGGGCATCAAGGCACTTTCAACTAACGATGTTCAGGAGTGTGGTGTAGCGCGGCTTGGCGAGCGGCTAAAGCCCCGTTGGCACGGCACCCACGCTTATTCGTGGCGCAGCGCGTCGATGGGGTTCAGACTCGCCGCGCGGCGGGCCGGAAAATAGCCGAACACGACGCCGATCACCGCCGAAATCGCAAAGGCCACGATGTTGATCTGCGGGTCGAACAGCCATTTCACGCCCAGCACCGGCACCAGCCCGGCGATCACTGCCTGCGCCAGCACCAGCCCGATCACGCCGCCCAGGCACGACAGCGCAATCGCCTCCACCAGAAACTGCAGCAGCACCTCGCGCGCAACTGCGCCAATCGCCAGGCGAATGCCGATCTCGCGGGTCCGCTCGGTGACGGAGACGAGCATGATGTTCATGATGCCGATCCCGCCCACCACCAGGCTGATCGCTGCGACGGCGGAGACGATGCCGGTCAGCAGCGTGGTCGATTGGGTCAGCGTCTGGTTGATCTGGTTGGTGTCGAAGATGAAGAAGTCATCTTCCTTGCCATTGGTGATGTTGCGCCGCTCCCGCAACAGGCTGGTGATCGACGCCTGCACCTGCGCGGTTGAATAGGCCGCGTCGACGCCGACCAGCATCACCCGCACATCGCGGTTGCCGGTGATGCGGCGCTGCACCGCCTTGATCGGCATTACCACCACATCGTCCTGATCGGCACCAAAGCCCGCCTGCCCCTTGGCGATCAGCAGCCCGACGACATCGCAGCTGATGCCGCCGATGCGCATGCGCGTGCCGACCGGATCTTTGTCGCGATAGAGGTTCTTCTTGACGGTGTTGCCCAGGATGCACACCGATTTGCCGGCGAAAATCTCCTGATCGGTGAACTCGCGGCCGGAGGCGATCGGCCAGGGATTGACGCGGAAGAAATCATTGGTGGTGCCGTTGACGGTGGTTGACCAGTTGCCGCCCTCATAAACGGCGGTGCCGGTCGACTGGGCTTCCTCCGCCACGATGCGCACGCCCGAAATCTGCCTGCGCACCGCGTCCACATCTTCGATCTTGAAGTCGGGCGGGCGCGGGCCGCCGCCGCCACGGCCAAAGCCCTGGCCGGGCCGCACCTGCAGAATATTTGTCCCCAGCGACGAGATCGACGCCTGCACCGCCGCCGTCGTCGCCTTGCCCAGCGTCACCATCGTCACCACCGCCGCCACGCCGATGATGATGCCCAGCGTCGTCAGGAACGAGCGCAGCTTGTGCCGGGCGATCGAGCGCAGCGCGAGAAGCAATGTCGTCCAGATCATTGGCGCCGCCTGCCCGTCTCGATGCTTTCAACCAGCCCGTCCTTGAACATCACGATGGTGTTGGCATAGGCGGCCATGTCCGGCTCGTGCGTCACCATCAGGATGGTGATGCCGCTGTCGCGGTTGAGCTGGGTCAGCAATTCCATGATCTCGACCGAGCGTTCGCTGTCCAGATTGCCGGTCGGCTCGTCGGCGAGCAGCACCGCCGGGCTGGTCACGATCGCGCGGGCAATCGCCACGCGCTGCTGCTGCCCGCCGGAAAGCTCGGCCGGCGTATGGTCCCACCAAGGGGCAAGGCCGACCTGGTCGAGTGCGGCCATCGCCGCGTCATGCCGCACCTTGCGCGCATCGCCGCGATAAAGCAGCGGCAGCTCGACATTTTCAAGCGCGGTGGTGCGCGCGAGCAGATTGAACCCCTGGAACACGAAGCCCAGATAGCGGCGGCGCAGCAGCGCACGCTGGTCGCGGTCCAGCCCTTCCACTCGCACGCCCTTGAAGGTGAAGCTGCCGGAACTGGGCACGTCGAGGCAGCCGAGAATGTTCATCGTCGTCGACTTGCCGGAGCCCGACGCGCCCATCACCGCGACGAAATCGCCCGGCGTCACGTCCAGATCGACGCCCTTCAGCGCCTGGAACGCGGTCGGCCCGCTGCCATAGGTCTTGGTCACCCCACGCAGCGCAATGAGCGGCGCGGGGGACGCCGGGCGCGGCTCAGCGGCCACCGCCCGCCTCGCCCTGCTTGGCCCCGGGCGCCAGCTGGCCCGTCACCACCTTCATGCCGGCCTTCAGGTCGCCGCCCACGATCTCGGTCATCGTGCCGTTGGTGTTGCCGGCGATCACCTCCAGCTGCTTCAGCGTGCCATCGGCCTGGAGCACATAGAGATTCTGGCGGGAACCACGCGCGATTGTCGCCGTGCGCTCACCGCCGCGCCGCAGCCGGGGCGGGCCGAACGCGCTGGCAATGCCGCTCTGCGGTGCCGCGCTTCCTTCGGCCGGGCGGAACCGCAGCGCGCCATTGGGCACCAGCAGCACATTCTTCTTCTGGATGGTGGTGATGTCGGCCGTCGCGGTCATGCCCGGACGCAGCTTCTGCGCAGGGTTGGAGACCGCCAGCGTCGCGGAATAGCTGACCACCTGATTGCTGGTCGACCCCGCCGTTGTGGAGCTTTGCGCAGACAGGTTGGATCCCAGATCGACCCGCGTGATGGAAGCGGGGAATTTCTCGCCCGGGAAGGCGTCCACGGTGAAGGTCGCCTGCTGACCGGCGCTCACCTCGCCCACATCGGCTTCGTCGATCGCGACCTCCAGCTTCATCTTGGTCAGGTCTTCGGCAATCACGAACAGGGTCGGCGTGTTGAACGAGGCGACGACCGTCTGCCCTGGCTCGATCTGGCGCGCGAGCACCACGCCGTTGACGGGCGAGCGGATGACCGCGCGCACATAGTTGTAATCGTTGGACGACAGGGTGGCGCGCGCCTGTGCCACATTGGCCTGTGCCGCGCGCAGATTGGCAACCGCGCGGTCGCGGTCGGCCACGGCCTGGTCCATCTCGGTCTTTGACGGCACCCGGCCGCCCGATGCCTTGTTCACTTCCTCCAGCCGGGCGAGCTGCGCACTGGCCTGAGCGAGCGTCGCCTGCGCCTGGCCGACAGCGGCGATGTTGGCGTTCAGCTGCGCACGGCTCTGGTTCACTGCATCACGGAAGCGCGCCGGGTCGATATAGACGATGGGCTGACCGGCCGTGACGCGGTCATTCACATCGACCATCACTTTCGACACCAGGCCCGAGACTTCGGAGCCGATATCGACCTGGTTGGTCGGCGCCAGCTTGCCGGTGGCGGAGACGGTGACGGTCAGGTCGCCGGGCTGCGCCACTTCGGTCGCATAGCCGGGCTTGGGCGCGGGCGCGAGCAGCCGCATCGCGAGCAGCACCAGCAGCACCACGCCAATCGCGACCAGCACCCATTTGCCCCAGCGCCGCCACGCGGGCACCGGCTTCTGCCCCAGAAAATCGTCTAGATTGGTGGAAGCGGCGTCGGCCATGAACGATCCTATTTGGTCGGGCTGGAGGGAGCGGCGGGCTGGCCGTCGCCATGTTTCAACGGGGGCGCGGTCGGCACCGGGCCATCGGCGTCCCAGCCGCCGCCCAGCGCCAGATAGAGCCGCACCAGCGCCTGCGCCTGATCCGACTTGGCCTGCGCCAGGCCATTTTGCGCGGTCAGCAGCGAGGTTTCCGCGGTGTTCAGCGTCAGCACATCGGTCAGCCCCGCACGATAGCGGCTGCGCGCGAGCAGTGCCGCATTTTCCGATGCTTCCGCTGCAATCATGAAGTCGCGCTGGCGGCGCTGCGCGGTGGCGAGCGCGGTCAGCGCATTTTCGACATCTTCAAGCGCGGTCAGCACCGCTGCCTTATACGCGCCAAAGGCCTGTTCGGCCGCGGCGCGGCGCTGGCGCACCACCGCGCGGTTGCGCCCGGCGTCGAAGATCGTCTGCGCCAGCTGGCCGAACACGCGGCCGGTGATGATATTGGTGAGCAGGTCGATCGACGAGGCGTTGGTGTTGATGCTGGTGCCCAGCGTCAGCTGCGGGAACAGCTGCGCCTTGGCGACGCCGATCTGCGCGGTTGCCGCCGCCAGGTTGCGCTCCGCCACGCGCACATCGGGGCGCATGCGGATGAGATCAGCGGGCAGCCCCACCGGCACCGCGTCCGGCCCTTTGGGGATGGGTTTGATCGCCCGCAGCTGCTCCTTCAGCGCGCCCGGCGCCTGGCCGGTCAGCACGCCCAGCCGGTTGGCGGCCTGTTCAAAGCTCTGGTCGAAGGTCGGCACCTGCGTCGCGGTCTGTGCACGCTGGGCACGGACCTGCTCGGCATCGAGGCCGGAGACGAGCCCGGCCTGCACGCGGAAGCCCGCGATTTCCAGATTGTCGTCCTGCAGCGCCAGGCTGCCGCGCGCGATGGCGGCATTGGCCTGCGCCGCGCGCAGCAGGATATAGTTGCGCGCCACTTCCGACGCGACCGAGGCGCGCACCTGCGCCAGGCTGTAGCCGCTCGATTGCAGGCTGCCGCGCGCGCCCTCTATCCCGCGCCGCACCCCGCCGAACAGATCGAC
This sequence comes from Sphingomonas sp., assembly GCF_019746015.1. Lineage (GTDB taxonomy): Bacteria > Pseudomonadota > Alphaproteobacteria > Sphingomonadales > Sphingomonadaceae > Sphingomonas. The sequence continues at coordinate 26,650 of NZ_JAIESM010000071.1, forward strand.
CTGATAGGAGGCGTCGGCCGACAGCACGTAATTCTCGTTGACGATGCCGGCATTGGTAATCTGGCCAAAGGTGCGCCCGCGCACCTCGATATTGCGCGAATAGCCGGCATTGGCGGAAACGGTGGGGAACAGCCCGGCATTCTGCTGAATCAGCTGCTCGCGCGCCTGGCGTAGGCGCGAGACGGCCTGTGCCACGTCAAGATTCTGCTTCAGCGCCAGCTCGACGATCGCGTTCAGTTGCGGGTCGTTGAAGCTGGTCCACCATTGTTCCAGCTCGGGCCGCACGCCCGGCACGCTGGGGGTGGAAAAGGCATCGGGCACGCCGAGTGTGGCGGGTTCCGGCCGGTGATAATTGGGGCCGACCGCGCAGCCGGCGAGCATCAACGGGGCGAAGGCGAGCAGGGCAAAAGACGTGCGGACCATTGCCACTGTCATGCCCATCTAAGACGCCCCCGTCACCCGCGAATATGTATCAATATGTCGCAATCCATAACGTGAGGCGACGATATCGCAATGGCGACAGCGACTTATTCACAACAGAATTTCAGTCGATCTCCAGAATAATCGCATCGACGGCCAGACTGTCTCCCGTGCGCGCGGCGACCGACTTCACCGTGCCGGCTTTTTCCGCACGCAGGATATTTTCCATCTTCATCGCTTCGACCACCGCCAGCGGCTGACCCGGCTCGACCCGGTCGCCGACATCGACATGAAGCCGCATCAACAGCCCCGGCATCGGCGACAGCAGAAAGCGTGACAGGTCCGGCGGCACCTTTTCGATCATGTGGTGCGCATGCGCGGCGACATGGGCAGGCAGCACGCGGGCGCGGTGCGTGGCGCCCCGGGTGGTGAGCAGCCATGCGCCCGATGCGCGGGCGACCTTCACCGTCAGCGCCTCTCCATCGGCCGTTGCATGGGCCAGGCGCGCGCCCGGCTGCCAGTCGCAGCTGCCCTCGATCCGGTGGCCGTCGACCAGGGCATGCCCCTCGCCCAGCACCACGTCATGGTCATGGCCGCCGATGCGCACCTGCCAGCGCGTGCCGGGCCGCGTGGTGCCGCCCAGCTGGCCATCCACCTGCCGCGCGCGCGCATCGAGCGTGAAGGCATTGCCCGCCGCAATCGCCGCCAGCGCCCGGATCAACTCGGGCGTGGCTGGCGCGCCATGGAAGCCGTCGGGATATTCCTCGGCAATGAAGCCCGTGGTCAGCGCGCCGGCGCGGAAGCGCGGATGCTGCATCAGTGCGGAGACGAAATCGACATTGTGCCCGGGGCCGTCAATCTCGAACGCGTCGAGTGCGGCGATCTGCGCATCGATCGCGCCTTCGCGGGTTGGCGCCCAGGTGATCAGCTTGGCGATCATCGGGTCGTAGAAGCGGCTCACCTCGCCCCCTTCGCAAACGCCGTCATCGACGCGGACATAGGGCCGGTCGCCGTCGGGCGCGCCGGTTGCAGGCGGCGCATAGCGCACCAGTCGCCCGGTCGACGGCAGGAAGCCGCGATAGGGATCCTCGGCATAGACGCGGTTTTCGATCGACCAGCCGTTGATGCCGATCTGGCCTTGCGTAAACGGCAGCTTCTCGCCCGCTGCCACCCGGATCATCTGCTCGACCAGATCGACGCCGGTAATCGCCTCGGTCACCGGATGCTCCACCTGCAGCCGGGTGTTCATCTCCAGAAAATAGAAGCTTTCGCCGGTGGTATCCGCGCCCGACACGATCAGTTCGACCGTGCCCGCGCTGTAATAGCCCACCGCACGGGCGAGCGCGACGGCCTGCTCGCCCATTGCCTGGCGCATTTTCGGAGTAACGAAGGGCGACGGCGCTTCCTCCACCACTTTCTGGTGGCGGCGCTGCACGCTGCATTCGCGCTCGTTGAGATAGACGATATTGCCATGCTGGTCGCCCAGCACCTGGATTTCGATATGGCGCGGGCTTTCGATGAATTTTTCGATGAACACGCGGTCGTCGCCGAAGCTGGCCAGCCCCTCGCGCTTGGTCGCCTCGAAGCCTTCGCGCACGTCCTGCTCGGAATAAGCCAGCCGCATGCCCTTGCCACCGCCCCCGGCCGACGCCTTCATCATCACGGGGAAGCCGATCTCGGCGGCGATCTTCACCGCTTCCTCGGTGTCGGCGATTTCGCCCAGATAGCCGGGGACGACGTTGACGCCGGCCGCCTTGGCGAGCTTCTTCGATTCGATCTTGTCGCCCATCGCCGCGATGGCGTTCGGCGGCGGGCCGACGAACGCGATGCCGGCGTCCGCACAGGCCTTGGCGAAACTCTCCCGCTCGGACAGGAAGCCATAGCCGGGGTGGATGCAATCCGCGCCGGTCGCCTTGGCGGCCGCGAGGATCAGGTCGGCCTTGAGGTAGCTTTCCGCAGCGGGCGCAGGACCAAGCCGCACCGCCTCATCCGCCATCAGCACATGCGGCGCCCGCGCATCGGCATCCGAATAGACCGCGACGGTCTGGAGGCCCATGCGTTTGGCGGTGCGGAACACGCGGCAGGCGATTTCACCACGATTGGCGACGAGGATTTTTTTGAGCATTAAGCCTTTTTCCATTCCCGCACGAGCAGCCCTGCAAGCACTAACCAAGCCGCGAGTGGCAACCCCAAATACATCGCTACCGGACCAACCATCGCCTTGCGGCATTCCCAGTATCCGTCAGCGCAGTCAAAGTCTGCCATTGACCAAGCGAAGAGCGTGGCAAGCCCTAAAAGCCCCAGCAGTCCCGATGCGATCAGGAAAACGATGATGAGGAGGCGCAGCTTCACAACGGAGCCCCGTCACCCCGGACTTGTTCCCGGGCCCACCGAGCAACAAGCGACGGCACCGCGAGTGGAAGAGTGGACCCCGGAACAAGTCCGGGGTGACGGTGGGGATTTGGCGTGATCACATCGCCCTCTCCAAGCCCGCATGCACAAAATCCTCGCCCTTGAACAGCA
>NZ_JAIESM010000034.1 GCF_019746015.1 Sphingomonas sp.
GGCAAGCTCGACCGGCTGCCCGGATCGGACCAGCGGCATCTGCGCGACATGCCCGATCAGCGACAGCTTTATGCCGATATGCGCGACCTTGCGATAAACCTGCGCGAGGAAGGGCAACGGCTCGGCCGGCCCCTCACGCAGGCGCTTGATCGCTATATCGCCTCTTTGCCCGAACGCTTTGAGGAGGCGCTGGTGCTGGCGGTGTGGCGCGACGGCAATATGCTGCGGCGCCTCGACCTGGCGCACCGCGAGGCGTCAAAAAGCACGGAGCCGGACGAGGCCAAGCTTGAACCGGTGATTGCGGCAAAGCTGGGCGGGCTGCTCGATCTGCACAATGTGCTGTCGTTCGGCGATGACGGTCTGCGGCTGAAGGACGAAGTGCGCGTCGCCGCGCAAGAGCGCGACCGCGCCGACCGGGAGACGGAAGCTGCGGCGCCGGTGGTGCGGGCGATTTTGGCGACGCCCGACATCGCCACGGAGCGCGCCCGCGACGACCTGAACGCCGAGGCGGAAGCGGCGCAGCTGTCCGCCAGCGACCCCTATGCCGCGCAGGTGCAAGAGCAGGGTAATCGGACCAAGCGCAACTGGATCGCGGCGCTGCTTTCCGGCCTCCAGAAGTCTTTCGCCAATCTAGAGCTGACCGGGCGCCGCATCGGCAAGGGCGCCCAAGAAGCAATGGGGAAGACCCTAGCCGGGGCAGCGATCTGCGGCGTTATCGCCTATCATGTACCGATCCTCGAATTTGTGGCGACATATGCGCCGGTGCTGACCCACTATGTTGGCATTGCCTTCGCCAACTATCCGCACCTGCCCGACCTGATCGACAGGGTCCGGCAGGCATGGGACGCGTGGCGCCGGGGCTAGACACCCAGGGTGTCCGCGAACACCCTGGGCGCTGTTATCAGTATCCACGAGATAGTCTTTTTTTGCGTTGTGCGGTGCCGGCCCGGGCAAAGCTAGAACGTGTACCCCAGCCCCGCCGCGCCGAACACCTGGTTGCGGCTGCCGGCGATCGAGACGATCGGCGAGGCGGCGAAATCGCCCTGCAGCTGGCTGTAGCTGACGGTGGCAAACACCACCCAGCCGCGCCGCAGCAGCCCCTTGAACGCATAGTTCGCGTTGGCGCCCAGGGTGAAATTCTTGAACCCGCCACGCGGATTGGCGAACACCGGCAGGCGGCTGCGCGCGCTGCCGGCGGCATCGACCGCGAAATAGGTGCGGGCATAGCCATCGCCCACAAAGGTGCCGGAGAGCGACGCCCCCAGCTGCAGCTTGGGCGTGGCGAGCGCGCTATACTCGATCGACGGCGTGATGACATAGCTGCGGTGCACGCCGCTCACATCGCCCACGATCTGCAGCCGCGCGGTCAGCGTGTCGAACGACCTGGGCACGATGCCGGTCTTCGAAATCGCGACGAAGCCGCCCGTTTCCAGCGCGACGCGGCGCTTGCCGAGCAGGCTGACCTGCGGGTCGATCAGCCGGTTGGCGCGGTTGAGGTTGATGCCGAGCACCGGGCCGGCCTGAAAATCGAGGCCCTTCTTGCCCTTGTCGCGGATCAGGTCGACGCCGATCTGCAACCCGCGCAGCGCGAAGTTGAAACCCTCCACATTGCCGCGAATAATGCCCGAGGGCAGCAGCAGATAATCGTTCGAGCCCTCATAGCTGGGCGACAGGGCCCCGCCAAAGCCGATGGTCAGCGGCCGGCGGCGCGGCGGTCCGAACGAGAAGCCCGGCGGCGGCCCGGCGGGCCTGGTGGCGGCGGGCTCGCCATTGCCCGGGGGCGTGGCGGGCGGCGCGCCCGTCGATTGGCCGAACGCCGGCGCGCCAAGGCACACAACACCCATCGCCAGCATGGCGCTGCGAAAAACAAGCACGATGATTCCCCTTTAACTGAAGCTGCGACCTGTCCCGCCGCTGCCCGGCTCTGTGGCCGGTTGTCGATCGCCAATCTAGGCGATGTCAGTACCGATTTGCAACTGGTTCCTGACCCCCGTCGCGACGAACGGGGGGCTAGAGCAGATAATGCATGGTGATGTGCTGCACCGTGCGCGGACCCGCCACGTCAAAGGCGGCGGCGCGGAATTTGGGCGGGCCAAAGCCGATGGCCGGGTCGCGCGAAAAGCCGAAGCCTTCGCGCGGAATGCCCATGAAGGTGTCGAGCTTCTTGTTGTTGTTGGCGTCATGGATCACCGCGACCGCATAATTGCCTGGCGGCAGGCCGTCATAGATGGTCTGCGCCTGGCTGGCGGGCACGGTGCGGGTCACGGCATGCGCATCATCGACACAGCCGGGGAAGTTCTTGGGGTCCGCCGTCAGGCACAGCCGCAGCACGCCCTTTTGCGAGCGCAGCTTGGCGATGTCGACCTCAAGCGAGCTGACCGGCGTCGCCCCGATCGATCCCAGCATCAGCAGGCATGCCGCCGCCATCCGGCGCGCGCCGCTCTGGCGCTGCGCTCCTGAAGCGGCCGACGCCCCGGTCGGTGCCGCACAGCCGATCCCAGAACCGGAAATATAGCCCATAATTGCACCTATACTCCTCATGATGCCGCTGATGGTGGCTCGCGGTGATCAGCCCTGCCCCCAATGGCCCCTGCCAGATGAACCGGGGAAAAATCTCCCAGCCCACATGATTGGTTACCCCCATCACCGTCATCACCGTTAAAACCACAGCCAGCGCTGCCCAGTGAATGGGAATGACGAAGACCAGCACCGGAATCACCACCGCCCCGGTCAGCGCCTCGATCGGGTGGAACGCCATTGCCGCCCAGGCGGTGGGCGGGCGGCTGGCATGGTGCACCGCGTGCGCCAGCCGAAACCAATAGGGCCGGTGCATCAGCCGGTGCGTCCAGTAGAACCAGCTGTCGTGCGCGAACAGAAACGCCAGAACCGACAATGGCACATACCATAAGGGATACGCCCCCCAATCCCGATAGATCAGCGTCCAACCGCGATTGTCCCACCCCCAGGCAATGATGCCCGCAGGCACGCCGTAAATCGCAGCGCTTGCCAGGCTCCAGCGGATTTCCCGCCCGATCTGCGCATCAAGCCCGGCATAGAGCCCCGGGTGGCGCCACCGCGTTGCCAGCGCAAACGCGCCGCTCGCCAGCAGATAGCGTATGCCGACGATCATCGTCATTGCCACTGCGGAGCCCAACAGGGCAAATACCACCGCCATCCAATCCCCCATAACGCGGTCCTTATCGCATCACCATTGTCAATCCGGCAATGCCCGCGCCAAGTGCCGCCCATCTGTGCGTGAAACGTGACGGATGGAGGGGGGCGGCCCGTTTTCCGGCACTTTCTTCCGCCCAAACCGCGCCCCGGCCATGAACGGGCTTTCGCCGCGCCCCGGCTTTGCCTAGGGGGGTGCGCTATGGCAGCAACGATCCCATGCGATCTGGCTATCGTCGGCGGCGGTCTCGCCGGCGGGCTGATCGCGCTGGCGCTGGCCAAGAAGCGCCCGGACCTGAAGCTGAAGCTGATCGACGGCGCGCAGACGGTGGGCGGCAACCATCTCTGGTCGTTCTTCGCCAGCGACATTGCCGATGCCGACCGCTGGATCGTGGCGCCCCTGGTCTGCCATGGCTGGCGCGGCTACAATATCCGCTTCCCCGACTATAACCGCACGCTCGACACCGCTTATTATTCGATCGAGTCCGAACGGCTCGACCAGATGGTGCGCGAAACTTTGCCTGCCGCCGCGCTGATGCTGGGGCGCCGGGTGATCGGCCTTGGCACCAAGGCCGTCGTGCTGGCCGATGGCGACCGCGTGGAGGCGAACGGCGTGATCGACGCGCGCGGCGCCGGCGACCTGTCGGCGCTGGAGCTGGGCTGGCAGAAATTTGTCGGCCGCGAATATGCGCTCACCGAGCCGCACCATGTCGCCCGCCCGATCGTGATGGATGCAACCGTCAGCCAGATCGACGGCTATCGCTTCGTCTATACGCTGCCCTTTTCGCAGACGCGGCTGTTCGTCGAGGATACCTATTACAGCGACACGCCCGATCTTTATCGGCCGGCGGCCGGCGGCAGCAATGCCGACCCGATTGGCGAGCGGCTGACAGCCTATGTCGCCGAGGGCGGCTGGCATGTCGACCATGTCGTGCGCGAGGAGCAGGGCGCGCTGCCGGTGGCGCTGGGCGGCGATTTCGATGCCTTTTGGCGCGCGGGCGGCAAGGATATTGCCAAGGCGGGCATGCGCGCCGGGCTGTTCCACCCGACCACCGGCTATTCGCTGCCCGATGCGGTGCGCACCGCCAGCCTGATCGCGCGCACGCGCGACCTGTCGAGCGCCGCGCTGCACGATCTGCTCCACGGCCATGCCCGCCACACCTGGCGCGCGCGCAGCTTCTACCGGCTGCTCGACCGGATGCTGTTCCGTGCGAGCGCGCCCGAAGAACGCTATCGCATTCTCCAGCATTTTTATCGGCTCAACCCCGCCCTTGTCGGGCGTTTCTATGCAGGACAGACGACGATGATCGACCAGGCCCGGATCCTGACCGGCAAACCGCCCGTGAAACTGAGCGCAGCGATGCGCGCGATCCGGAGCAATCCGCGATGAAGAGCGCGATTGTCATCGGCGCCGGTTTCGGCGGCCTGGCGCTTGCCATCCGGCTGCAGTCGGCGGGCGTGCAGACCACGATTGTCGAGGCGCGCGACAAGCCCGGCGGGCGTGCCTATGTGTGGGAACGCGACGGCTTTGTGTTCGATGCCGGCCCCACCGTCATCACCGATCCCAACTGCCTGCGCGAGCTGTGGGCGCTTTCCGGCCGCGACATGGACGAGGATGTCTCGCTGGTGCCGGTGATGCCCTTTTACCGGCTCAACTGGCCGGACGGCACCAATTTCGACTATTCGAACGACGAGCCCCAGCTGGCCGCCGAAATCGCCAAGCTCGATCCGGCCGATGTCGATGGCTATCGCCGGTTCCTGGAATATTCCGAAGGCGTCTATCGCGAAGGCTATGAAAAGCTCGGCCATGTCGCCTTTCTCGACTTTGCGTCGATGATCAAGGCGGCGCCCAGTCTCGCCAAATATCAGGCGTGGCGCTCGGTCTATTCGATCGTCTCCAGCTATGTGAAAAGCCCCAAGCTGCGCGAGGCGCTGTCCTTCCACACGCTGCTCGTCGGCGGCAATCCGATGACGACGAGCGGTGTCTATGCGCTCATCCACAAGCTGGAAAAGGATGGCGGCGTGTGGTTCGCGCGCGGCGGCACCAACCAGCTGGTCGCCGGCATGGTCCGCCATTTCGAGCGGCTGGGCGGCGTCGTGCGGCTGGGCGATCCGGTCGCCAGCATCGAAACGCTGGGCGACCGGGCAACCGGCGTCACCACCCAGAGCGGCTGGCATCAGGACGCCGATGCCGTGGCCAGCAATGCCGACATCATGCACAGCTATCGCGACCTGCTGAAAGGATCGCGCAGCGCCCAGCGCACGCGTGCGTCGCTAGAGCGCAAGAAATACAGCCCGTCGCTGTTCGTCGTCCATTTCGGCATCAAGGGCACCTGGCCGGGCATTCCGCACCACATGATCCTGTTCGGGCCGCGCTATAAGGGGCTGCTCGACGATATCTACAGCCATGGCGTGCTGGCCGAGGATTTCTCGCTCTACCTCCACCACCCGACGGTGACCGACCCGTCGATGGCGCCGGAGGGGCACTCGACCTTCTACGCGCTGGCGCCGGTGCCGCATCAGGGCAAGTTCCCGATGGACTGGTCAGAGGTTGGCCCGATCCTGGAGAAGCGCATCCTGGACGAGATCGGCCGCCGGCTGATCCCCGACATTCACGACCGTATCGTCACCAAGTTCCATTACGCGCCGAGCGACTTTGCCCGCGACCTGAACGCGCATCTGGGCAGCGCGTTCAGCCTGGAGCCGACCCTGCTGCAATCGGCCTATTTCCGCGCACACAACCGCGATGACCATATCCCCAACCTCTATTTCGTCGGCGCCGGCACGCATCCTGGCGCCGGCATTCCGGGCGTGGTGGGCAGCGCCAAGGCGACCGCCCGGCTGATGCTGGAGGAGGGGCGGTGAAACGGCTCGCCGTCTATTGCGGTTCGGCGACGCCTGCTGACCCCGTCTATATCGACGGCGCGCGCCATGTCGGCCGCACGCTTGCCGAGCGGGGCATCGGCCTTGTCTATGGCGGCGGGCGGCTGGGGCTGATGGGCGCGGTCGCCGATGCGGCACTTGAAGCGGGTGGCGAGGTGATCGGCGTCATCCCCCAGGCACTGGTCGATGCCGAAGTGGCGCATCGGGGCCTCACCGAACTCCATGTCTGCCGCACCATGCACGAGCGCAAACAGGCGTTCACCGACCTGTCCGACGGATTCGTCACGCTCCCCGGCGGCACTGGTACGATGGACGAATTGTGGGAAGCGCTCAGCTGGGCGCAGCTGGGCTATCATGCCAAGCCGGTCGGGCTGCTCAATGTCGCGGGCTTTTATGACGGGCTGATCGCCTTTACCGCCAAGATGATCGAGGTCGGCTTCATCCGCGCGCAACATGCCGACATCCTGATCGTGGCCGACACGATCGAAGCGCTGCTGGGCAAGATGGCGGCCGCTGAGCCGGTCAAGACCATCCAGCAGATCGGCGCGCGCGACCTGTGACGCGCGCCGACATTGTCGATGCGGCGCGGCAATCGATCGCGCGGGGTTCCAAAAGCTTTGCCGCAGCCAGCCATTTGTTCGCGCCCGACACGCGTGAGCGCGCCTGGCTGCTCTATAGCTGGTGCCGCGCGTGCGACGATATGGCCGACGGGCAGGACCATGGCCATGGCATGCGCGCGGTGGACGATCCGATGGCGCGGCTGGCCCGGCTGACCGAGCTGAGCGAGGCAGCGCTGGCCGGCCAGCAGACCGGCGATCCGCCGTTCGAGGCGCTGCGGCTGGTGGTTGCCGAAACCGGGCTGCCGGCGGTGTTCGTGCGGCATCATCTGGCCGGCTTCGCGCTCGACGCCGAAGGATGGCGGCCGCAGACCGAGGATGACCTGCTGACCTATTGCTATCATGTCGCCGGTGTCGTCGGCTGCATGATGGCAGTGGTGATGGGGGTGGCGCCCGACGATGCGGCAACGCTTGACCGCGCCTGCGACCTGGGGCTGGCGTTCCAGCTGTCGAACATCGCGCGCGACATCGATGAGGATGCGGGCGCCGGCCGCTGCTATCTCCCGCGCGCCTGGCTGGCCGAAGCCGGGGTCGTGCCCGACCGGCTGATGGCGGCCGAGCACCGCCCCGCGCTGGTCGCGATGGTGCGGCGGCTGACCGACCGCGCCGCCGCGTTCGAGCAGGCCGCGCGCCACGGCACGCCGGCGCTGGCCTGGCGCTCCGCCTGGGCGGTGCTGGCGGCGGCGTCGATTTATGGCGGCATCGGGCGCCGGGTGGCCGCGCTCGGCGGCCACGCCTGGGACCAGCGGGTGACGACTTCTGCTGCTGAAAAGCTGGCGGCGGTCGCGCGCGCCGGGTGGCAGGCGGCACGTCGGCAGGCGCTTTATGGCGCGCCGGTCGCGCCATCTGCCGCCGGCTGGCAGCGCCCCGCCGCCGGCTAGCCAAGGGCGTGGCGCCCGCCGACAAAAGCCGCTAGAATCCGCTTCCTAACCCAGAAAATATGGGAGGGGCCGCGTTGGGGCGCCCGCAAGGCATTATCGAACTGGCCCAGATGGCGGGCGTATCGGCATCGACCGTGTCGCGCGCGCTGGCCGGCAACCCGTCCGTCGCCGCCGAAACCCGTGCGCGCATTCAGGAACTCGCGCGACAGTCCGGCTTTCAGATCAACCAGACCGCGCGCGCGCTGCGCCGGCAGCAGACGCAGGCGATCGGCGTGGTGCTGCCGCTGGGGCATGAAACCGGGCAGGCGCTGTCCGACCCGTTCTTCATGAGCCTGATCGGCCCGATCGCCGATGCGCTGGCCGATCGCGGTTACGACCTGCTGCTGTCGCGCGTCATCCCGACCGATGCCTGCTGGCTCGACACGGTGATCCTGTCGGGCAAGGTGGATGGTGTGGTGGTGGTCGGCCAGTCGGACCAGATCGACGTGATCGAGGCGGCATCGCGGCGCGGGGCACCGCTGGTCGTGTGGGGCGCGGGCGTGCCGGGCATGGCGCAGGTGACCGTCGGCACCGACAATGTGGAAGGGGGGCGGCTGGCGGGCGAGCATCTGATCGCGCGCGGGCGGCGTCGGCTGGCGTTTCTGGGCAATCCGGGCGTGCCCGAATTCGCCGATCGTCTGGCCGGCATGCGCCGCGCGATTGCATCAGCGCCGCACCCGGTGACCGAGGAGGTGATCCCCGCGCATCTGATGGCAGAGGCAAGCTATGACGAGCTTCTTGCCCATTTCGGCAGGGGTACGCCGCCCGATGGCCTGTTCGCAGCTTCCGACGTGATTGCCGCGAGTGCGCTCAGGGCGCTTGCCGCGCATGGCTATGCCGTGCCGGAGCAGGTCTCGGTCGTCGGCTATGACGATGTGCTGGTGGCACTGCACACCACCCCGCGGCTCACCACCATCCGCCAGGATGTCGCGCGGGGTGGGCGGCTGCTGGTCGATCTGCTGTTCCGCCGGCTTGCCGGGCAGCCGGCGGCAGCGGTTCAGATGGTCCCCGAACTGATCGTGCGCGGCTCAAGCTGAAGCGGGCGCCGCTCCCCGCTCGCGCACCGCCATCGTCGTCGCCCCTGCCAGCATCAGCAGCCCGCCCGCAAGCAGCATCACATGGCGCGGATCGCCGCCCAGCAGCGGGCGATAGGCGAGCCAGATCAGCAGCGTCTGAACGAGCATCGGGATCACGATGAACATGTTGAAAATGCCCATGTAAACGCCGGTGCGTTCCGGCGGGATGGCGTCCGACAGAATGACATAGGGATTGCCCATGATGCTGCCCCAGCCGATCCCGACGCCCAGCATCGCGACGAACAGCAGCGGCACATTGCTGCTGAGCGCGAGCGTGACCGTGCCCAGCCCCGCCGCGACCACGGCGACGGCATGCACCGCGCGCGCACCGTAACGCCGGGTGAAGGGCACCATCGCAAAGGCGGCGATGCAGGCAACCGCATTGTAGCACGCGCCCAGCTGGCCGTTGAGGAGCGCGGCATCGCGAAACCCCTGGCTGGCCGGATCGGCCGTGCCGAACACCCCGCGCGCCAGCGACAGCGCGGCATATTGCCAGTAACAGAACATCGCGAACCACTGGCAGAACATTGCGAGCGCCAGCTGGCGCATTGGCCGCGGCATCACGGCGATCGCGTCGCGCAGCTCGGCAAAGGTGCCGGCCAGGGTCAGCCGCGCGCGCGGCATGGCCGCATCCTCCGCCGCCGTCAGCGGCAGCTCGGGCACCTGCGTCACCGACCACAGGATGGTGGCGAGCGACAGCACCGCGCCGATGACAAAGGCCAGCCGGGTAATCTCCGGGATGCCGTTCGCGCCCAGCACATCCTTGCCCACGCCCCACCACACCAGCAGGCTGGGCGCCAGGAACGACAGCGTCTGTGCAAGGCCCGTAAAGGCCGACTGGGTGAGGAAGCCCAGCGGCAGCTGCGCCGGCGACAGCCGGTCGCTCACATAGGCGCGGTACGGCTCCATGGTGATGTTGTTGGCGGCATCGAGCACCCAGAGCAGGCTCGCCGCCATCCATAGCGCGCGGCTATAAGGCATGGCGAACAGCGACAGGCTGCACAGCACCGCGCCGACCAGGAAATAGGGCGTGCGCCGGCCCAGGCGCGAACGCGTGCGGTCGCTCATCGCGCCGACGATCGGCTGCACGATCAGCCCGGTCATCGGCCCGGCCAGCCACAACAGCGGCATCGCCGCCTCGTCCGCGCCCAGATAGGCATAGATCGGCCCCATGTTCGACTGTTGCAGCCCGAAGCTGAACTGGAGCCCTAAAAAGCCCAGATTCATCTGCAGGATGCCGAACAGGCTCAGTCTGGGCTTGGTCATGCTGCTCCCCCGGCAGCGGGGCTGCCCGGGTGCCAGTCACGCATGGTGGCGCGGTGCGGTCAACCCGAAGTGCGCCGCCAGTGCTTTCGCTTGCGGCGCGTCGTGCCTAAATGGGCGCGATGCCCCCGCAAACCCCACCGGCGCCCGGCGCCAAGGAACCGCCGCTCTGGCCCACGCTGGCCCGGTTCCTGCCCTATCTGTGGCCGCGCGACCGGCCGGGGCTGCGCGCGCGGATCGTGGCGGCGCTCGCGCTGGTGCTCGCGTCGAAGCTGGTGCAGGTCTATGGCGCGCCGTTCGCGCTGCAGGCCGTCGTCAACGACATGGCGCGCGGCGACCGCAGCTGGGCGGTGTTCATTGCCGCGCTTGCGCTGGGCTATGCCGCCGCGCGCTTCGGCACCGTGCTGTTCGACAATCTGCGCAACGCCGTGTTCGAGCGCGTGGGGCAGGAGGCGACGCGCGCGCTTGCCACCCATGTTTTTGCGCATCTCCACCAATTGTCGCTGCGCTTCCACCTGGAACGGCGCACCGGTGCCGTCACCAAGGTGGTCGAGCGCGGCACCAAGAGCATCGACACGATGCTCTATTTCCTGCTGTTCAACATCGCGCCGACGGTGCTCGAACTGGTGCTGGTGCTGCAGATTTTCGGCAGCATGTTCGGCGCGTGGATGGTGGTATCGACGCTCGCGATGGTGGCGACCTATATCTGGTTCACCCGCGTCGTCACCGACTGGCGCAATGCGCTGCGCGCGCAGCTGAACGATCTCGACACCGGCGCGGTCGCGCATGCGGTCGATTCGCTCCTCAACTTCGAAACGGTCAAATATTTCAACGCCGAAGCACGCGAGGCGGCGCGCTATGACCGGGCGATGGCCGCCTATGCGCGCGCGGCCGTGAAGAACGAGACCTCGCTTGCCTGGCTAAATATCGGCCAGAGCTTCATCACCAATGCGATGATGGCGCTGGGGCTGGCGATCGTGGTGTTCGGCTGGCGCGACGGGCGGTTCGATGCGGGCAATGTGGTGCTCGTCTCCACGCTGCTGGCGCAGCTGTTCCGCCCGCTCGATCTGCTCGGCATGGTCTATCGCACCATCCGCCAGGGCGTGGTCGACATGGCGGCGATGTTCGACCTGATCGATGCGCCGGCCGAGATTGCCGATGCGCCGGGCGCGCCGGCACTGGTGGTGGGCGCGGGCCATGTCCGCTTCGAGGGCGTGCATTTCGCCTATGATCCTGCCCGGCCGATCCTGCGCGGCATCGACCTCGACGTGGCGCCGGGCCGCACGCTTGCCGTGGTCGGCCCGTCGGGGGCGGGCAAGTCCACCCTGGCGCGGCTGCTGTTCCGCTTTTACGATGTAAGCGCCGGGCGCATCACCATCGACGGGCAGGATATCCGCGCGGTGACGCAAAGCTCGCTGCGCGCGGCGATCGGCATCGTGCCGCAGGACACGGTGCTGTTCAACGACACCATCGGCTATAATATCGGCTATGGCCGCGAAGGCGCGGGGCAGGACGAGATCGCGCTCGCCGCGCGGGGGGCCGCGATTGCCGATTTCATCGCCCGCCAGCCCGGCGGCTACGACGCGCGCGTCGGCGAGCGCGGCCTCAAGCTGTCAGGCGGGGAGAAGCAGCGCGTCGCGATTGCCCGTACGCTGTTGAAAAACCCGCCGGTGCTGATCCTGGACGAGGCAACCTCCGCGCTCGACACGCGGACCGAGGCGGAGATTCAGGCAACGCTCGAGCGGATTGCCGAGCGGCGCACCACCATCGTCATCGCCCACCGCCTGTCGACCGTGGTCAATGCCGACGAGATCGTCGTGCTCGACCAGGGCCAGGTGTGCGAGCGGGGCAGCCACGCCGCGCTGCTTCGCGCCGGCGGGCTCTATGCCGGGATGTGGGCGGCGCAGGCGCAGGAGCGCGACCTGACCGACGCCTGATCAGGCGCAGCTGAGCCTGATCTGCTTGGCCTTCTTGTCGAACACGATCGACGAGCAGCGCGCCAGATGGTCGCGCCCCACGATCACCACGTCGCGGCGATCTTCGCCGCCCTTGGCGCTGACCACCACTTCTTCCGGGTCGGCATCGGCGTCCTTGATCCCGGCGACCGAGCCGCCATCGCCGATTCGGACCGCGACCTGGGTGAGCGACAGCGGCCCGATCTGCAGCGGCCGCTCCAGCTTCAAGGTGCGCACCGGGCGGCGAATGCCGAACGCAACTTCGGCGGAGCCCTGCGCGCCGCTCAGCTGTCCGCCCAGCACCTCGGCCAGCGCGGCGCCGGCGCCGGCCGTGGCCACTGTGGTTTCGTGCTGCGGATCGAACAGCATGATGATGTTGCGCTTGCCCATCGGCACCCGCGCATAAGTGGGGCGGAAATGATTTTCGATCATGGTGAGCGCGACGGTGCGCTCTCCCCCTTGCGCGGGCCGCAGCTCGAAGCGGATGACTTCCGCCGGCAGCCCGCCCGGCCCCAGCGCGCCATCGGCGCCGGCATCATAGCGGCGGTCGAACCACACCACGCGGCGGCGATAGCTGTATTTGCCGAACGACATGCGCGCGACACTGGTGTTGCCGCGCACCTTGGTGGGGCCGACCTTGACGGCGAAGCCGAACAGCCCGGCGTGCAGCCCCGCCTTGGGGACGATGTCGTCATTCAGCGTCGGCGCAGACGGTGCCCAGGGCGTCAGCCGCAGCCGGGCGGGCGCGTCGTTCACCCGGCCATCATAAATGCCGTCGCCGCGCACGATCAGCTCGGCATCCTTGCGCGCGCCCGTCGCCGACCCGCACAGGCCAAGGGCCAGCCCCCCCGCGACGAGCAACCGGTGTGCCTGCATTGCCTGCTCCCTGGATCAAAAACCGTAGCCGGCGTGCTTATCCGGCACGGGGCGGGCAAAGGCAAGCGCGGCTCGACAGCATGGCGCCGCCGCCGCTAAGGCCGCACCGGTGACCGACCCGCGCGCCTTGCTCCAGCAGATTTTCGGCTTTCCCGATTTTCGCGGCGTCCAGCGCCAGGTGGTGGAGCGGGTGCTGGCCGGGCAGAACACGCTGGCGGTAATGCCGACCGGCGCCGGCAAGTCGCTGTGCTATCAGCTGCCGGCGGTGGCGCGAGCGGGCACCTGCGTGGTCATCTCGCCACTGATTGCGCTGATGCACGATCAGCTGCGCGCGGCCGAGGCGCTGGGCCTGCGCGCGGCGACGCTGACCTCGGTCGATGAGAATCAGGCGGAGACGGTGGCGCGGTTCCGCAGCGGCGCGCTCGACCTGCTCTATGTCGCGCCCGAACGCGCCTCTGCCGACAGTTTCCGCAACCTGCTGGCGAGCGCGCCGCTGGCGCTGTTCGCGATCGACGAGGCGCATTGCGTCAGCGAATGGGGGCATGATTTCCGCCCCGATTATCGCCTGCTCCGCCCGCTGCTTGACCGGTTTGCCGAGGTGCCCCGGCTGGCGCTGACCGCAACCGCCGATGCGCACACCCGCGCCGACATTCTGGCCCAGCTGGGCATTGCGGCCGACGGCCTGGTGATCGCCGGGTTCGACCGGCCCAATATCCGCTATGCGATTGCCCCGCGCGAGCAGCTGGCGCGGCAGATGGCCGAGCTGGTGCGCGCCAATCCCGGCCCCGGCATCGTCTATGCCCCCACCCGCGCCGCCACCGAGCGGCTGGCCGAGCAGCTGGCGCACACCGGCCGGCCGACGCGGGCCTATCATGCCGGGCTGCCGCCCGCCGTGCGCGCCGCCAACCAGGCCGATTTCGTGGCGAGCGAAGACATGGTGATGTGCGCGACGATCGCGTTCGGCATGGGCATCGACAAGCCCGATGTCCGTTTCGTCGCGCATGCCGCGCTGCCCAAGTCGCTGGAGGCCTATTATCAGGAAACCGGCCGCGCCGGCCGCGATGGCGACCCCGCCTTTGCCCAGCTGTTCTGGGGCGCGGAGGATTTCGCGCAAGGGTGGCGCCGCGTCGGCGAGGCGGAACCGGCGCGCCAGCCGGCCGTGCGCGCGCAGCTGCAGGCAATGCAGACCCTGGTCGAGGCATCGGCCTGCCGCCGGGCCATCGTGCTGCGCCATTTCGGCGAAACCCCGCCCGAGCATTGCGGCAATTGCGACAATTGCCTGAGCGCGCCCGACCTGATCGACGCGACCGAACTGGCGCGCAAGCTGCTCTCCGCCGTCTATCGCACCGGGCAGAGCTATGGTGTCGGCCATCTGGAAAAGGTGCTGACCGGTGCGGAGGATGAGCGGGTGCGCGCGCTGGGGCATGACCAGCTGTCGGTGTTCGGCATTGTAGCGACTGCTGAAGCAAAACTGATCCGCCCATTGTCGCGGGCGCTACAGGCGCGCGGGATGCTGCAAGTCACTGAACATGGAGGACTTCGGCTGGACGGAGACGCCCGTGCGGTGCTGCGCGGCGAGCAGCCGGTGGCGATAGTGGCGCCCGTGTCACCCCGACGTAGCAGTCGCAACAAACCGGCCACGGCAGTCGACGACCCATTGTTTGAAGCGCTACGGAACAAACGGCGCGAGCTGGCCAGCGCGGCGCAGGTGCCGCCCTATGTCATCTTCCACGATTCGGTGCTGCGCGAGATGGCGGCGCTGAAGCCGGCCAGCCGCGCCGCGCTCGCCCAGATCAGCGGCATCGGCGCGCGCAAGATGGAGGCCTATGGCGATGCCTTCTTGAGCGTGATCCGCGACCATGCTTAGCTCTGCGCCATGATCCGTCCGCTCGACCCCGATTTCGCCGTTGCCCCGCAGATTGCGCCCGAAGACATGGCGGAAATCGCCGCGCTGGGCTTCCAGGCGGTGGTCAACAACCGGCCGGAGGGAGAGGCGCCCGACCAGCCCGCTGGTGAAACCCTGCGCGCCGCCGCCACCGCCGCCGGGCTGCGCTATGCCGAAATTCCGGTCGCGGGCGGCTTTTCGCATGAGCAGCTCGATGCGCTGGGCGCGGTGGTCGATGCCGGCGGCCCGGTGCTGGCCTTTTGCGCCTCGGGCACGCGCAGCTGCTTTCTGTGGGCACTCGCCAGCGCCAGGCGCGGTGCCGACCCGCAGGTGCTGGCCAAAAAGGCCGCCGTGGCCGGCTATAGCCTGGCGCCGGTGGCGGGCATGATGGCGGCACTCGCGCCGTGAGCAACGACAAGCTCATATTGCTGATCGCCTCGCTGGTCGCGATTTTCGCGGTCACCGCGCTGGTGCGGTGGCTGGGGCTGGGGCGGGGCGGCGCGATTGCCGATGATGCAGCCGCGCGCGCCGAGGCGGAGGCCGCCTTTGTCGGCTTCCGCGCCGCGCGCGCCATTCTGGGCCGCGACCGGCAGGCCGCCTTGGTGGAAGGTGCCGATGGCAGCGTCGCCGTGCTCAAATGCCACGGCGTTCACGTTGCCGCACGCCGTCTGCCGCGCGCCGCGATCCGCGAGACTGACGAAGGCTGGCTCGCCGAAACCGGCGAGGCGCGCTTCGGCACGGTCTTGGTCCGGCGCTGACAAGGGTGTAAGCAAGCGCCATGCTGCCCAGCCCCGTCGATTATGCGATCCCCGGCTTCGTGCTCCTCATCATCGGCGAGATGCTGATCGCCCGCGCCCATGCGCCCGACCGGTATGAGCCGCGCGACACGCTCACCTCGCTCGGCCTTGGTCTGGGCAGCACGGTGGCCGGCGTAATCACCGGCGGCATGGCCTATGCCATTGCGCTGTGGGCGTGGCAGTTCCGCCTGTGGGATCTGGGCTGGGCCTGGTATGTGTTCGTCGCCGCCTTCGTGCTCGACGATCTGGCCTATTATGCCTTTCACCGCGCGGCGCACCGCGTGCGCTGGTTCTGGGCCAGCCATGTCATCCACCATTCGAGCCAGCATTATAACCTGTCGACCGCGCTGCGGCAGACCTGGACCGGCTTTTTCAGCGCGAGCTTCATTTTCCGGTTGCCGCTCGCGCTGCTGGGCTTCCATCCGGCAATGCTGCTGTTCGTCGGCGGGCTGAACCTCGTCTATCAGTTCTGGATCCATACCGAGGCGATCGACCGGATGCCGCGCTGGTTCGAGGCGGTGATGAACACGCCGTCGCACCACCGCGTCCACCACGCCACCAATCCGCGCTATCTGGACAGCAACTATGCCGGCGTCTTCATCATCTGGGACCGGCTGTTCGGCACCTTCGTGGCCGAACGGCGCGACGATCCGGTGCGTTATGGCATTGTGAAGCAGCTGGGCAGCTTCAACCTGCTCTGGGCCGCGTCCCACGAATGGCTGGGGATTGCGCGCGATCTGTGGGCGGCGCCGGGCCTGCGCGCCAAGCTTGGCTATCTGTTGATGCCGCCCGGCTGGAGCCATGACGGCAGCCGCGAAAGCTCCGACACGATCAAACAACGCTGGGCACAGGCCCAGGACCAAAAAGGGGATGCACCGTGGAAGAAGCCGATATCGTCGTTGTCGGAGGGGGATCGGGCGGGAGCGCAGTCGCCGGCCGGCTGAGCGAGAACGGCAAATATCGCGTCACCGTGCTGGAGGCGGGCGGCCGCAACACCGGCTGGCGCACGCGCATTCCCGGCATGCTCGCCTTTCAGAGCGAGAAGACCAACTGGCGCTTCGAAACCGTGCCGCAGGCCGGGCTGAACGGCCGGCGGGGCTATCAGCCGCGCGGGCGCGGGCTGGGCGGCTCCTCCGCCATCAACGCGATGATCTATATTCGCGGCAATGCCTGGGATTATGACAATTGGGCCGCGATGGGCTGCCCCGGCTGGTCCTATGCCGATGTCCTGCCCTATTTCAAACGCGCCGAGCATAATGTGCGCGGGGGCGATGACTATCATGGCGGCGAGGGGCCGCTCTGGGTGAGCAATCAGGATTCGCCCAATCCCGGCACGCTGGCGTTCATTGAAGCGGGTGCTTCACTGCAGATTCCGCGCAACGACGATTTCAACGGCGCCCGGCAGGAAGGCATTGGCCTGTATCAGGTGACGCAGAAAGGCGGCGAGCGGTGGAGCGCGGCGCGCGCCTATCTGGAGCCGGCCGGGCCCAATCTGCGCATTGAAACGGGCGTCACCGTGGAGCGCGTGCTGTTCGACGAGGGGCGCGCCTGGGGCGTTGCCTATCTGCAGGATGGTGAGCGGCGCGAGATTCGCGCCCGCCGCGCGGTGGTGCTGAGCGGCGGCGTGTTCGGCACCCCGCAGGTGCTGATGCTCTCCGGCATCGGGCCGGCCGCGCATCTGCAGCAGCATGGCATCGCCGTGCGCGTCGACCGTGCCGATGTGGGCGGCAACCTGCAGGACCATCTCGATTATGTCGCTGCCTATGAGTGCGACGACACGCGCTTTCTGGGCTCCAACCTCACCGGCATGGTCAACATGGCCGGCGCGCTGGTGCAGTGGTTCCGCCGGCGCTCGGGCCCGATGACGACGCCCTATGCCGAAGGCGGCGCGTTCCTCAAGATCGATCCCGACGCGCCCTGCCCCGATGTGCAGCTGCATTTCGTGATTGCGGCGCTTGAGGATCACGGCCGCGCGAAAGTGCGCGCGCATGGCTATTCGGGCCATGTCTGCGTGCTGCGGCCCGAGAGCAAGGGCACGGTGCGGCTAGCGAGTGCAGATGCGCGCGCGGCGCCGCTGATCGACCCCGCCTTCCTGACCGACCCGCGCGACATCGCGCTGATGAAGAACGGCGTGCGCGCGATGTACCGCATTCTCGAAACGCCGCCGATGAGCGATTACAAGGGGCGTGACCGCAACCCCATCGACCTGGCCGATGATGCCGCGCTCGAAGCGCTGATCCGCGCCCGGGCGGACACCATCTATCACCCGGTCGGCACCGCGCGCATGGGGTCAGACGCCGATGCCGTGTGCGACCCGCGCCTGCGGGTGCGCGGGGTGGAGGGGCTTTATGTCGCCGACGCGTCGATCATGCCCAAGCTCGTCTCGGGCAACACCAACGCGCCCTCGATCATGATCGGCGAACGCGCGGCGGATTTTATCCGGGAGGATCTGGGTTAGAGTTTTTTGCTTGGTTGAGGCGGTTCCAGCCCACTCCCCCACCCGACCACCCATCGGCAGTATTCTGTGGGTGGTCGGGTGGGGGAGCGGGCCGGTGCCGAGACCAATTCACTGAAACCGAAACCGGTTCCAGGCCCCCCTTACGCTCAATAATTATACGCGCGTTCGCCATGCTCGTTGATGTCGAGGCCCTCGGTCTCGATATCGGCGTCGGGGCGCAGGCCGAGCGTGGCGTTGAGCGCGAGGAACAGCGCCGTCGATACCCCGCCCGACCAGACCAGCGTGATCGCCACCGCCACCGCCTGGCGCGCCAGCTGCGCCAGGATCGAATAGCTTTCGGCCGGCGCGGCGGGGAAGCGCAGATAATCGATCACGCCCTGCCCGCCCAGCGCCGGCGCGGCGACCACGGCGGTGGCCAGCGCGCCGAAGATGCCGCCGACACAGTGCACGCCGAACACGTCGAGCGTATCGTCATAACGCCAGCGGTTCTTCACCACCGTGACGAAATAGAAGCATAGCGGCGACACGATCAGCCCCATCACCACCGCGCCCATCGGCCCGGCAAAGCCCGCCGCCGGGGTGATCGCCACCAGCCCGGCCACCGCGCCTGACACCGCGCCCAGCAGCGAAGGCTTGCCATGCACCCACTGGTCCAGCAGCGCCCAGGAGACGGCGGCGGCCGCGGCGGCGACAAAGGTGTTGACGAAGGCCAGCGCCGCCAGCCCGTTCGCCTCCAGGTTCGATCCCGCATTGAAGCCGAACCAGCCCACCCACAGCAGCGCCGCACCGATCAGCGTCATCACCAGCGAATGCGGCGGCATCGGATCGCGCAGATAGCCGCGCCGCTTGCCGATGATGAGGCAGCCGACGAAACCGGCAATCCCGGCATTGATGTGCACCACAGTGCCACCGGCGAAATCGAGCGCGCCCAGCTGGAACAGCAGCCCGGCATCGCCCGGCGCGCGCGGCAGCATGTCCGGCCCCGCCCAATACCACACCATATGCGCGATCGGCACATAGACGATGGTCAGCCAGGCGACGACGAACAGCATCAGCGGCGTGAACTTCACCCGCTCGGCAAAGCCACCCACGATCAGCGTCGGCGTGATGCAGGCAAAGGTCATCTGGAACGCGACATAGGCGAGTTCGGGAATATAGACATTGTTGCTGAACGTGGGCGCCGCCGAACCCGGGCCGACGCCCGCCAGAAACGCCTTTGACAGGCCGCCGATCACCGGCGAGCCGCCGGTAAAGGCCAGGCTATAGCCCCAGCACACCCAGATGATCGCCGCCACGCCGACGATCATGAATACCTGCATCAGCACCGACAGCATGTTCTTGGCGCGCACCAGCCCGCCATAGAACAGCGCGACGCCCGGAATCGCCATCATCAGCACCAGCGCGGTGGAAACCAGCATCCAGGCGGTATCGCCCTTGCTGATCATGGCGGACATCTGGGCCGGGCCGGGCGCCTCCACCGGCCCCGCCAGCGCGGCGGCCGGGGCGAGGAGCGCGGCAATGGCGACCAACAACCGCGCGCTCAAATCGCGTGCTCGTCGGTTTCGCCGGTGCGGATGCGCACCACCCGCACCAGATCGTTCACGAAAATCTTGCCGTCACCGATATGGCCGGTATGCGCGGCGTGGCCGATCGCTTCCACCACCTGCTCGACCAGCTCGTTGCCGCAGGCAATCTCGATCTGCACCTTGGGCAGCATCTGGGTGGAATATTCGGCGCCGCGATACACCTCGCTATGCCCGCCCTGCCGGCCATAGCCGCGCACTTCGGTAATCGTCATGCCGGTGGCGCCCAGGCGGCCCAGCGCCTCGCGCACCTCGTCCAGCTTGAACGGCTTGATGATCGCGGTCACCAGCTTCACATCATCCCCCGGCCCCGCCGATTGCGCATGGGGCTGGGCGAAACTCTACGTCAAAAAACAACGATTGCACGCAAAATAATGCCGCGCTGCGGCGAAAATGGTGCGGATGCGAAGCGGATTGGGAGGTGGTTTTGGTTTGATTGAGGCGGCACCGGCCCGCTCCCCCACCCGGCCTCCCATCGGTAGTATCGTGTGGGAGGCCGGGTGGGGGAGTGGGCTGGTGCCGTAATCGGCTTCAGCCAGGCTGAAACCGACCCTATCCCGCCGCCGCCACGATCGCGCGGGCGTCGGCCAGGTCGTCGGCATCGACCATCACCCGCACCGGGATAAGGAACTGGCTGCCATCGGCAATCGATGCGCCTTCGTCGAAGGCGATGGCGGGGATTCCCTGCGCTTCCAGCGCGCCGACCAGAATCATCGCCTCGTTGCGGCTGAACCGGCCGAGTTCGGCCAGGCTCATGCCGTCCACTCCGGGATCATCGTCTGCACGGTCACCGGCAGGCCATCGATGCTGCGGGTCCGTTCGGCAATCTTCGCCAGCCGTTCGGCCGGCTCCTGCTGGGCGTGATATTTGGCGAGCGTCTGGCGCGGGCGCTCCAGCGTCATCAGCGGCACGCCCCAGCCGCAGCTGGTCTGCACGCTGTCGATGTCGATCTCGAAAACCTGCCGCGCGCCGGGCAGGCGGGGGAAATGCCCGGCCAGCCCATCATAGCCGGCGGTGCCCGCGACATGGGGGGTGCCGGTGCCGTACAGCCGCAGGATCAGCGCCGGATTGTCGAACGCGCAGAACATGATGGTGATACGCCCATCGGCGGCCAGATGCGCGTGCGTCTCGTTGCCCGAGCCGCCGAGGTCGAGATAGGCAACGCGCCGGTCGCCCAGCACGCGAAACGCATCCATCCCCTTGGGGCTGAGGTTGATCCGCGCCCCCTCAGCGGCCGTCGCCACGAAGAACACGGCCTGACGTGCGATGAAGGCGCGGTGATCGTCATTGATCGCGGTGAAGAACTCCATCTCGCGCCTCCCCGTCAGGCGGCCGTGCCGCCCACGGTCAGCCCTTCGACCAGCAAGGTCGGCTGGCCGACCCCGGCGGGGACGCTCTGGCCGCCCTTGCCGCAGATACCGACCCCTTCGTCGAGCGCCATGTCGTTGCCGATGCCGGCGACGCGGGTCAGCACGCTGGGGCCGTCGCCGATCAGCGTGGCGCCCTTGATCGGCGCGCCCAGCCGGCCGTCCTCCACCAGATAGGCCTCGGTGCAGGAAAACACGAACTTGCCCGAGACGATGTCGACCTGGCCCCCGCCGAAGCTCTTGGCGAAGATGCCTTTTTTCACCCGCGACAGCAACTCGGCCGGATCGTCGCCACCGCCGCGCATGAATGTGTTGGTCATGCGGGGCATCGGCGCATGGGCATAGCTTTCGCGCCGGCCATTGCCGGTGGGGGCGACCCCCATCAGCCGCGCGTTCAGCCGGTCCTGGATATAGCCCTTCAGGATGCCGTCCTCGATCAGCACATTTTCCTGGGTCGGTGTGCCTTCGTCGTCGATCGACAGCGAGCCGCGCCGGTCGTGGAGCGACCCGTCATCGACCACGGTCACGCCCGGTGCGGCAACGCGGCTGCCGATGCGGCCTGAAAAGGCGCTGGTGCCCTTGCGGTTGAAGTCACCCTCCAGCCCATGGCCCACTGCCTCGTGCAGGAGCACGCCCGGCCAGCCCGGCCCCAGTAGCACGGTCATCTCGCCGGCCGGTGCATCGACCGAGTCGAGATTGACCAGCGCCTGTGCCAGCGCCTCGTCGATCGCGCGGTTCCAGGTTTCGGGGCTGGTCACCCGGTCATAGAGATAGCGGCCGCCGATCCCGAAGCTGCCGGTCTCGCGCCGGCCATGCGCTTCCACCACGATCGACACGTTCAGCCGCACCAGCGGGCGCACATCGGTGGCGACAAAGCCGTCGGCGCGCACGATTTCGACCACGCTCCACGACCCCGACAGCGAGACGGACACCTGCGCCACGCGCGGGTCCCGCGCGCGGGCGGCGGCGTCGATCATCTGGCACAGCGCCACCTTGTCGGCAAAGGGCACCGCATCCAACGGATCTGCGGAAGTGTATAGATGGCGGTTGGTGCGCGGCGGCGGTGCGGCGTGCGGGGCGGCCGACGGGTCGATCAGCGTCAGCGTGTCGGCGGCGCGGCGGATGGCGGCGGCGCTGATCTCATTGGCATGGGCAAAGGCGGTCGTCTCCCCCGACACCGCGCGCAGGCCAAAGCCCGCCTGCGTGTCGAAGCTCGCCGTCTTCAGCCGGCCATCGTCGAAGCCGAATGCCTCGGCCTTGCGATATTGCAGATAGAGTTCGCCATCGTCGGCGCGGGCGAGCGCGGCGGCGGTCAGGCCCTGCGCCTCGGCGGGGTCGAGATGGGGATAGAGGAAGCTGCGCGGGTCTGGCTGGTGCGTCATGCCCGGCAATATAGAGCGCTCAGACGCTGGCGCCAGCGCCGTGATCGGGCAGCTGCGTCTGGTCCGCGCCGTCGGCCGGCCCGCCGATCAGCACGAAGCGGCGGTCACAATAGCCGCAATCGACATAGCCATGCTCGTCAATCTCCAGAAACACGCGCGGATGGCCAAGCGCGGCGGGAATGCCGTCATGCGCGCCATCGCAGCTGACGCGGGCACCGGTGACGCGGGTGATCTGGGGCGGAGGCAAGCTCATGAAGCTGCCGATAGCAAGCCCGCCCGACGCCCGCAATTGCCTTGGGCGCCGGTGCGGCCTATGCCCGCATCAGCATGACCGACGCCGCGATTTCCATCGACCGCCTCTCCAAAACCTATGCCGGCGGCAAGCGCGCGCTTGACGAGGTGAGCCTGGAGGTGCCGCGCGGCAGCATTTTCGGGCTGCTCGGCCCCAATGGCGCGGGCAAATCGACGCTGATCAACATCCTCGCCGGCCTGGTGCGCAAGACCAGCGGCACCGCCAGCATCTGGGGCTTCGACATCGACGCGCACCCGCGCAACGCCAAGGCGTCGATCGGCATCGTCAACCAGGAAATCACCTTCGACCCCTTCTTCACCCCCGTCGAGACGCTGGAGATTCAAGCCGGGCTGTACGGCGTGCCCAAGGCCGAGCGGCGCTCGCTGGAACTGCTGCGCGCGGTGCATCTGGAGGACAAGGCGCGCGCCTATTCGCGCACCTTGTCGGGCGGCATGAAGCGCCGGCTGATGGTGGCCAAGGCGCTGGTCCATGCGCCGCCGGTGCTGGTGCTCGACGAGCCGACCGCCGGGGTCGACATCGAACTGCGCAAGCAGCTGTGGGATTTCGTCCGCACGCTCCACGCGGCCGGCACCACGGTGGTGCTGACCACCCATTATCTGGAAGAGGCCGAGGAGCTGTGCGACCGCATCGCCATCATCAACCATGGCAAGCTGATCGCCAACGAGCCCACCCGCACGCTGGTTGGCATGGCGACCGAAAAGATGGTCGAGGTGACGGTTGACCGCGACCTGACCACCGCACCCACCGACGCCGTATTCGAAAAGATCGCGCTGAAGGGCGAGCGGGTGCTCGACATCACCTATCGCAAGGACCGGGTGAATGCCGGCCAGGTGCTGGCCGCGGTGCAGGCGGCGGGGCTGGGCATCGTCGACGTCTCGACCAAGGAAGCCGATCTGGAAGATGTGTTCCTGAATCTGACGCGGTCGGTCCCATGATGTTAGCCGCGTTGCCCGCTCTACTCTCCGCCGCCCAGATCGCTGATGCTGCCGCGCCGAGCAACGAGGCGCGGCAGGGCGACTTTGCGGCCATCCAGATTTCGTATGAAGACCCTGACAGGTTCGCTCGTGAATGGGGCGTGAAGACAGCAGGCGCGCATCTGTCAACAACACGCAACGGGGTTCGCAACAAGCCCATCTTCGTGACGGTTGTCTTTGCGAACTGCACCGCCGATGCGGATGGCCGATGCGATGTTACGGCGGACATCGTCATCACCGATCCCAACGGCAAAGTCTATGCCGAGCACCAAGCTGTGGAAGTCTGGCGCGCGCCGGCACCAGCGCGTAACCTGCTGGCTCTCGGCGCTGCTCAACTTGGCCTGCGTGTGGAGCCAGGCGAGCCGCTTGGCGGCTATCGGGTGCGCTTCACGTTGCATGACCGGATCGCCCAGCGTGATCTGGTCACCGAAGATGTGCTGACGATCACAGAGGCGGCGGGAGCGCCGTGACTGTAAATCCGCATGATACGGATGTCCTTATCATCGGCTCGGGCGCGGCTGGCCTGACCGCCGCGCTCAACCTTGCCGACCGGTTCAGGGTGACCGTGCTTGCCAAGAGCCGGATCGACGATGGCTCGACCGCCTGGGCGCAAGGGGGCATCGCCGCCGTGCTGGAGCCCGGCGATACCTTTGACAGCCATGTCGAGGACACGATGGTTGCCGGCGCCGGGCTCAACCAGCGCGAGACGGTCGAGTTCGTCGTCGGCCAGGCGCCGCGCGCCATTGCCCGGCTGGTGGAACTGGGCGTGCCGTTCAACATGGAGGGGAACGCGCTCCACCTGACGCGCGAAGGCGGGCACAGCCACCGGCGGATCGTGCATGTGAACGACGCCACCGGCTGGGCGGTGCAGCAGGCGCTGCAGCATGCGGCAGAGGCGCACCCCAACATCACGCTGGTGCCCAACCGGGTGGCGATCGATCTTGCCACCAGCCGGCACGAGATGCGCTATTCGGGTGCCGGCAATGTGTGGGGCGTCTATGCCGTCAACCGCGAGACCGGGCGGGTCGAGCTGTTCACCGCGCGGGCGACCATCCTGGCGACCGGCGGGGCGGGGCGCACCTATCTCTTCTCCACCGCGCCGCGCGGCGCGACCGGGGACGGCATTGCGATGGCATGGCGCGCCGGTGCGCGCGTCGCCAACATGGAATTCATGCAGTTCCACCCGACCTGCCTCTATAATCTCGACATCAAGAACTTCCTGATTACCGAGGCGGTGCGCGGCGAGGGCGGGCATCTGCTGCTGCCTGATCATCAAGGTGTGGCGGGCGGCCACCGCTTCATGCCCGATTTCGACCCCCGTGCCGAACTGGCCCCGCGCGACGTGGTGGCGCGCGCGATCGACCATGAGATCAAGCGGCTGGGGCTCGATTACGTCCATCTCGACATCAGCCACAAGGGCGCGGAGTTCGTCCGCGGCCATTTCCCGACCATCTACGAAAAGCTGCTGGGGCTGGGCATCGACATGACGCGCGAGCCGATTCCGGTGGTGCCGGCGCAGCATTATACCTGTGGCGGCATCATCATCGACCGCGACGGGCGCACCGACCTGCCCGGGCTTTATGCCGCCGGCGAATGCAGCGAGAGCGGGCTGCACGGCGCCAATCGGCTGGCGTCCAACTCGCTGCTCGAATGTTTCGTGTTCGGTGAAAGTGCTGCCAGCCACATCGCCGCGCACTGGGCCGATCTGCCGCCGCCGCCCGCGATCCGCCCCTGGGACGAAAGCCGCGTCGCCGACAGCGACGAGGAGGTCGTCATCAAGCAGAACTGGACCGAGATCCGCCGGTTCATGTGGAATTATGTCGGCATCGTGCGCACCACCAAGCGGCTGGAACGCGCGCAGCACCGCATCAACATGCTGAGCGAGGAAGTGGACGACTATTACGGCCATTTCCGTGTGACGCCCGACCTGATCGAGCTGCGCAACCTGCTCCAGACCGCCGATCTCATCGTGCGTTGTGCGCTGGCGCGACGCGAAAGCCGGGGCCTGCACTATACGCTGGACTATCCCCACATGCTGCCGATCGCGCACGACACCATCCTGGTGCCGTGATCGACTGTCCCGGCATCGGGCAGATACACGGTTTATCGTATAATTTCGGGGGTTCGTCGCAAACCGGCCCGCGCTTAAATGGCATAGTAAGCGGGGGTCGCGCATGACAGCGATGTTATGGTTAGTATCACGTTGAATCGACGCGGTTATTCTCGTTCCGGTCCGAGTCGCGCCGCCGCCATCGCCTTGGCGGGGCTCGCCATTTCCACCCTGATGGGCGCCAGCAGCGCGCAACAGTCGCCCGACCGCGCCGGCATGCCGGTGGCGATGCGCAGTGCCGCCACGTTGCGCGCCACCGCCCCGGCGCCTGCGGGCCTTGCCGATGCGATTGCGCTCACCGTGCGCCAGTTCCAGGGCAAGGCCGGCATCGCCGTGGTCAGCGTGGACCAGGGCTGGCAGGTGGCAACCGGCGGCGAGCAGCGCCTGCCGCAGCAGAGCGTGTCGAAGCTGTGGGTGGCAATGACCGTGCTCGACGCGCTCGACGCCGGGCGGCTGACGCTGTCCACCCCGGTCACCGTGACGCGCGAAGACCTGACCGTGTTTCACCAGCCGATTGCGGCAATGGTGAAGGATGACGGCTATCAGACGACCGTCGGCGACCTGCTCCAGCGCGCGCTGACCGAAAGCGACAATACCGCGAACGACCGGCTGCTGCGCTTCGTCGGCGGGCCCGACGCGGTGCGCCGCTTCATCGCCGCCAAGCGGCTGGGCGACATCCGCTTCGGCCCGGGCGAGCGACTGCTCCAGGCGCAGACGGCGGGGCTGGAATGGCGGCCGGAACTGGCCACCGGCAACCGCTTCGTGCGCGCCCGCGCCGCGCTGCCGCTGGCGCAGCGGCTGGCGGCGTACGATGCCTATGTCGCCAATCCGCCGGATGGTGCGGCACCGGCGGCGATTGCCGGGGCGCTGGCCCGGCTGAAAAAGGGCGATCTGCTGTCGCCCTTCTCGACCGGCTATCTGATCGCCACGATGGAAGCGTCGAAGACCGGCAAGATGCGGCTGCGCGGCGCAGTGCCGACGGGCTGGCGCTTTGGCCACAAGACGGGGACGGGGCAGAATCTGGTCGGGCGCACCGCCGGCTATAATGATGTCGGCATCCTGACCGCGCCCGATGGCCGATCCTATGCGATTGCGGTGATGATCGGCGATACCCCGCGCCCGGTGGGGGAGCGGCAGGCGCTGATGCAGTCGGTCGTCGCCAGCATCATTGCCTTTCACGCGCCGGGCACAAGCATGGCGGGCACCGCGAGCCCCGGCACCGGGCTGGGCGGCATCTACTAGCGCGCGTTCCGCCGTTAACCCTTGCGACAAACTAGCCCTTTGTCGGGGCGGCCGCACGCTGCTATCGGCTGGCGGCTATGGCCCATCTCTATCTGGTTGACGGCTCCGGCTATATCTTTCGCGCCTATCACCGGCTGCCGCCGCTCACCAATCCGCAAGGGGTGCCGGTGGGGGCCGTCTATGGCTATACCGCGATGCTGTGGAAGCTGGCGGCCGATCTGAACGCGGCGGACGGCCCCACCCATATGGCGGTGGTGCTCGACAAGTCGAGCCACACCTTCCGCAACGAACTCTATGACCAGTACAAGGCGCACCGCCCGCCGCCGCCCGAAGATCTGGTGCCGCAATTCCCGCTGATCCGCGACGCGACCCGCGCCTTTTCGCTGCCCTGCATCGAGGAAGAGGGGCTCGAGGCCGACGACATCATCGCCAGCTATGCCCGCGCCGCGCTGGCCAAGGGCTGGGCGGTCACCGTGGTGTCGGGTGACAAGGACCTGATGCAGCTGATCGCGCCCGGGCTCGACATGCTCGACACGATGAACAACCGCCGGCTGGGGCCGGAGGCGGTGGTTGAAAAATTCGGCGTGGGGCCGGAAAAGCTGGGCGACGTGCTCGCGCTGATGGGCGACAGCGTCGACAATGTGCCCGGCGTGCCCGGGGTCGGCCCCAAGACGGCGGCCAAGCTGATCCTCGAACATGGCGATCTGGAAACCGTGCTTGCCGCTGCGCCGGGGATGAAGCCGGGCAAGCTGCGCGACAATCTGATCGACCATGCCGAAATGGCGCGGCTGTCGCGCGTGCTCGTCACGCTGAAGGACGATGCGCCGCTCGCCGAGCCGCTCGACGCGCTGGTGCTGAAGGGCATTCCGCCCGAGCCGCTGCGCGCTTTCCTCGCCGAACATGGCTTCAATTCGATGCTGGCCAAGCTTGCCGCCACGCCCGCCCCGGCGGGCGCCGCCGATGGCACGGCCAGCGCCGCCCCGGCCCCGGCCGCCGCCGCGCCAGAACCGGCTGTCGACTATGACGCCTATCAAACGGTCGTCGACGAGGCCGCGCTCGACCGCTGGATCGCCGAGGCGGAGGCGCTGGGCGTCGTCGCGGTCGATACCGAGACGACCGGGCTCGACGCGACCCAGGCGCAGCTGGTCGGCATCAGCCTGGCGACCGCGCCCAACCGCGCCTGCTACATTCCGCTTGCCCATGGCGGCACCGACATGTTCGCCGAAAAGCCGGTGCAGCTGGACCGTGACCGCGTGATCGCGCGGCTGAAACCGCTGCTGGAAGCGCCGGGCGTGCTGAAGGTGGGGCATAACCTCAAATATGACATGATCGTGCTGGGCCGGCTGGGCATTCAGGTGGCGCCTTATGACGACACCATCCTGATGAGCTTTGCGCTTTCGGCCGGCCTCAACGGCCATGGCATGGACGAACTGGCCGCGGGCGAGCTCGCGCATCGCTGCATCGCGTTCAAGGATGTGGTGGGCTCGGGCCGCAACCAGCGCGGCTTTGCCGAGATCGACCTGAAAACCGCCACCCGCTATGCCGCCGAGGATGCCGATGTCACGCTCCGGCTATGGCGCCGGTTCAAGCCGCGGCTGGCGGCGCAGGGCGCGACCCGGGTCTATGAAATGGTCGACCGGCCGCTCGCCCCGGTGCTGGCGCGGATGGAGCGGCACGGCATCCGTGTCGATGCCCAGCGGCTGGCCGCGCTGTCGGCCGAATTTGCCGGGCAGATGGCAACGCTGGAACAGGAAATTCACGGCCTTGCCGGCGCGCCCTTCACCATCGGCAGCCCCAAGCAGCTGGGCGAGGTGCTGTTCGAGCGGATGGGGCTGAAGGGCGGGCGCAAGGGCAAGACCGGCGTCTATTCGACCGACGCCAGCGAGCTGGAACGGCTGGCCGCCGACAAGGGATCAGCCGGCGCCACGCTGGCCGCGCGCGTGCTGGACTGGCGCCAGCTGGCGAAACTGAAATCCACCTATACCGACGCGCTGCAGGCACAGATCAACCCGGAAACGGGGCGCGTCCACACCAGCTATTCGCTGACCGGCGCGCAGACCGGCCGGCTTTCCTCCACCGACCCCAATCTGCAGAACATCCCCATCCGCACCGAGATCGGCCGGCAGATCCGCGGCGCTTTCGTGGCGGAGCCCGGCCATGTGCTGCTCGCCGCCGATTATTCGCAGATCGAACTGCGGCTTGCCGCGCACATGGCCGATGTGCCGGCGCTGAAGGCGGCCTTTGCCGACGGCGCCGACATTCACGCGATGACCGCGCAGGAACTGTTCGGCGAGGTGACGCGCGACACCCGCGCGCGCGCCAAGACGATCAACTTCGCCATTCTCTACGGCATTTCGCGCTGGGGCCTGGCCGGCCGGCTGGAAGTGACGCCCGACGAGGCGCAGGCGATGATCGACCGCTATTTCGAGCGGTTTCCCGGCATCAACCTCTATATCGCCGAGACGATCACGCGCGCACGCGACACCGGCTATACGGAGACGCTGTTCGGCCGGAAATGCCATTTCCCGCGCCTGAAATCGCCCAACCAGGCCGAGCGGCAGGGGAGCGAGCGCGCCGCGATCAACGCCCCCATCCAGGGCACCAGCGCCGACATCATCAAGCGCGCAATGGCGCGGATGGACGACGCGCTGGCGGACGCCGGGCTGGCGCATGTCCGCATGCTGCTGCAGGTGCATGACGAACTGGTGTTTGAACTGCCCGAAGGCGATGTCGCGGCCGCCCGGCCGGTGATCGAACGGGTGATGGCCCATGCCGCCGAGCCGGCCGTGCCGCTGTCGGTGCCGCTGGCCGTCGAGATCGGGGTCGGTCCCGACTGGGGCACCGCGCATTGAGCGAGGCCGCCCCCGCCGACCAGATCGCCGCCCTTGCCCGTGGGGGCCGCACCAATGTGTTCGGCTTCATCCTGCGGCTGGCGGCGCGCGTGCCGTTCCTGTTCGTGGCCGGGCGCCTCTATGGCCCGGAAACGCTGGGCCGGTTCGCGCTGGCCGTGGTGGTGGTGGAGCTGGCCGCGCTGCTCGCGACGCTGGGCATGAAGCGGGGCCTGGCGCAGGCGCTGGCGACGACCGACCGGCCGCACGCGCATGTCGCCTGGGATGCGCTGGTGGTGGCGCTGCTCGCGTCGCTGGCGGCAAGCGGCGTGCTGTTCGCGCTGCCGCAGCTGATGTATCCCGGCGGGCCGCCCACTGGCTTTGCCCATCTGCTGCCGCTGATCGTTTTTGCGATTGCCTGGTCGGACGTGTCGCTCGCTGCCCTTGCCTATCGCCACAATCTGCGCGCGACCGTTACCGCGCGCGCGATCATCGAGCCGTGGACGATCAGCATCGCCGCCATCCTGCTGTGGCCCGTCGCGCCGCATGACGGGCTGGAGATTGCCTATATCCTCTCCATGCTGGCGGCGGTGGCGGCGTCGCTGGTGCCGTTCGTCGCCAGC
>NZ_JAIESM010000074.1 GCF_019746015.1 Sphingomonas sp.
TCATCGCCCGCCACCACGCCGTTCAGCGTCACGTTACCAGAGCCAGTGCGGTTGCCGTCATAGGTCTTGTTGTTGGCAACGACATTGGCAGTCAGCACCGCACGCAGAATGTCGGCAAACGCAGTTGCCGGTACCGTTAGCGTATAGTTGCCCGCGTCGGCGCCGGTCAGCGTCGTCCCTGCGATCGTCACCGTCTTGCCAGTCCCGGCGTTCCTGTCGGCAAAGGTGAAGGTCGTGCCAGCCGTGCCCACGTCATCGCCCGCCACCACGCCGTTCAGCGTCACGTTACCAGAGCCAGTGCGGTTGCCGTCATAGGTCTTGTTGTTGGCCGTGACGTTGGCGGTCAGCACCGCGCGCAGGATATCGCCCAGCGCGGTTGCCGGCACGGTAAAGGTATAGTTGCCGGCATCGGCGCCGGTCAGCGTCGTGCCCGCAATCGCTACCGTCTTGCCGAGGCCCGCATTCCGGTCCGCAAAGGTGAAGGTGGTACCGGCGGTGCCCACAGTGTCACCCGCCACCACGCCGTTCAGCGTCACGGTGCCAGTGCCCGTGCGATTGCCGTCATAGGTCTTGGCGTTGACCTGCACGCTGCTGGTCAGCGCCAGCGGCGTGACGGTGATCTGGCCCGGCGCGCCAAAGGCAAAGGCATAGCCCGAGGCGCTGACAAGCGTGCCAAGTCCGGCCGACAGGGCATAGGGGCCACCGGCGACGCTCGCGCGCGGCGCCAGCCCGGCCGAGGTGAAGCCGGGCGTGCCGCTAAACGCGGTGGCGGCTGTATCCGCCAGGAACGCATTCGCGACCCCGGGCTGGAAACCGGTAACGGTGAACGGGATCATTGCCCCCGGCCCGGTCAGATCGGTGCCGTAAACCTTGCTGAAGCTGTCGGGCAGCACCGTCAGCGTCGGCCGCAGCGCGAAGACATAGCGGTTGCCGGTGATGGTCGACGGCGCGCGCGTGTCGATCGTGCTGCCCCACAGCGCGGTGTTGTTCGAGTTGAGGTTGGTGCCAAACTGGTTGCCGGTCGGCGCCCCGGCATAGATCACCCAGCGCCCGGTGATCGGCGAGGCCGTGCCCGACGTCGCGTTCACAAAGGCGCCCGGGGCCGAGAGCACGACATTCGGTGCCGTCAGCCGCGCATTGGTGCTGAGCACCAGATTGCCGGCAGCCGCCCGCGCCACGATGTCGCCCGTCGCGGTCAGGGCAGAGGTGATGGTCAAGCCAGCAAAAGCAACATCGGTACTCACCGCACGCAGCGTCATCGCGCCATTGGTCACCGTGAAATTGGCCAGGCTGATGGTGCTGCCAGTGAGCAACAGGTCGTTGGTCAGCGTCGAGGCGCCGGCAAAGCTGATCGCGTTGGTGGTCGACAGGCCGTTGGTAAAGAGCGTGTTCGCCCCGATCGCGCCCAACAGCCCGCGCGCGCTGACGCTGCCGAATGTTAGCTGAGACCCGGCATTGTCCAGCCGGACCCGAATGTCGGACTGGCGCGCCGGCCCGCCCATCAGCTGCGTGTTCGACGCCAGGATGATGCTGGCCAGATTGCCGGTCGCATAAAGATCGAGCGTTGGGGCATTGGTGGTGGTGCCCGCCGCATTCGCCATGATGACGGTCGGCTGCGCGCCCGAGAGCGACGAGATCGCGCTGGCCTGGACGCTAAAGCCGCCATTGGCCATATAAGCGGGATCGCCGAAGAATGATGGCCCGAATTCAACGCGCGACGACAAGCCAGATGCAGTGATCATGGCGTTGCGGCCAACCGAGAAGCCCCTTTGCAGCGTCGCCCGGCCACCGATCGCCGACTGCGTGGGCACGTTGAGGGCAACCATCAAGTCTCGACCAACGGTCGCGCCGTTCAAAATCAGGCTGCCGCCATTGTTAACCGTGATGCTCAGGTCACCCGTGGTAGCGACGACGTTATTGAGCGAAACATTTGGTGTACCGAGCGTGCCCGTCGCATTGATTGAAACGAAGCTATTCGCGTTCAGACCCAGCCTAACGTCAACCACCCGGCCGCCGTTAAGCGTCACGCTGCCGCCTGTGGATGTGAGCGTGAATGCGGTGATGCTGTTTGCCGTAATGCTCAGATCGCCTGAGGCTGTTACGGTCGACAGACGCGCAGAATCCGCCAACGTACCGAGATTGATCGTTACATTGCGACCCGAGATCTGACCCGCATTGTCGGTTGTACTAAATCCCCCCGAAAGCCCGGAGCCAATCAGCGTGATATCTTGCCCGGTCATCGAGTCAAATTGCAACTGGCCCTGGCCAGATGCGGTCGGCGCGCGAAGCAGCACATTGCCGCCGGTGCTGGCAACCGTTGAAATCCGCAGGCCGCCCGTGCTGGTCATATCGATAGTGCCAGCTGCACGAGCGGTCGACAGGAATACAGTGCCGCCGCGTTGTGTGACGGTTGATCTGGTCGATTCAATGTAGGCGCCGGATAATGACCCGGTAATGTCAATAGCGCCTGTGGCAATCAGCGTGCCGGCATTCAACGTCAGATTTCCTGCCAAGGTCACGCTACCATTGGCCGAAATACCGGCGGCTAAACCAACGGTTAGGCCAGAAAATGTACCGGTGATGTTTCCAGATGCGCTGGCGTTAGCGTTCAAAAAAAACGGGGCCGCCGGCGCGTTTAGTATCAGGTCGCCAGCCGTCGCCTGAACCGAGCCGTTTAGCGTAGCCCCGGTGTTAAACCGCACCGTGCCGCCACGTATGGTATTGGCCGAGTTTGCCGAGTTGAACGTCGATCCATCAATGCGCAGTAAGCGGCTGGCCGACAAAGTTCCGATGGTGGGATTGCCGGCCGTGCTGTTGCTGAGCCCGTTGGTGCCAGCGCCAATGCCGGTGGAAAAATAGATATCTGCAGCGCTCGTCACCGCGTTTTGGACATTGATCAGCCCGAACGTATTGATCAAGCTACCGATTTGCGTGCCTGGCGCACTCGCCAAGGTTACGCCAGGTGCCGCACTGCCCGCAACGAGAACCACGCCGCGGTCGGTCACCGTGGCGCCGGTGGCTGTCAATGACCCGCCAACCAACATGGTCGAAAGATTATTTGGGCCGCCTGCGAAAAACATGCCCATCGTGACGTTGCGCGCAGAAATGCCCTGAGTAAGTAAAAGTGGCGTCTGCGCCATGGAATTACTGCCCTCAGTGATCGTGTACGACAGCGGGCTGCCCGGCGCGAACTGCACCGTCACGTCGCGCGCGACGATCATGCCGACATCGCCATTGGCGGCGGTGATCTGAGCGGTGTTGACGCTGTTGTTGATCGTCAGCTGCTGGCCGATCAGCACCACGTCGCCCAAGCGGCCACCGTCGCTGGAGACCCCCGTGCCGTTCGCCGTGATCGCCATGCCGCCGCTGACAATCGATGCAGCAGCGGTGCCCGGCCGCCCGAAGCGCAGCGAAGTGGCGGCGTTCAGGAAATCGTCGTCGCTGTTGATATCGTTGGTGCTGGCAATGAACGAGCCGGTGCTGATCGTCCCGCCCGTCGGCCCGCCGAAATTGATGCCGTTGGTGTTGACCAGAATCACCGAGATGTTGTTGCTGGACGTGATCGAGCCGTTGATGAAACTGGCACCGTTGCTGAGGTCGCGGTTGAGCACGGCGATGTTGGTGGTGCGGTTGGTCACACCGGTCGTCGCGCGCGCATCGACGAAGTTGACGGTGTTGCCCGTTGCCACGTCGAACCCGGTGCCCCGCCAGGTCAGGATGGTGCGGTTGTCCCGCAACCCGATCTGCAGCTGCTGCGGGGTGGGGTTGGAGAATGTCGGCGTCGTCGGCCCCGGCGTGCCGCCCAGCCCGCGCGTCACCGCCGTCACATTGCCGGTGTCGGGCAGATTCTGCGCCATCGCCGGCGCCGCGATCAGCGCGCTGGATGCGGTGGAGGCGACAAGGGCGAGGCGAAGCAGCGAGCGGGTCTTCATGGCAATCTCTCCGACGATTTTCTTGTCGATCCTGGTGGTCAGCGGCGCGGGTTGAACTGATAGGTGATCTGGAACAGGAAACGCTGCCCGGCACGCGGCGCGCCCGGTAGCAGCAGCTCCGGATTTTCCGGCCGCGCATAAAGCGCCTGCAGCGACAAGGCGCCGCTGATCGTGGCGCGCGCGCCAAAGCCCCAGCTGCGCAGCGAGCGATGATCTTCGGCCGTGCCCAGATCGTAATTCCAGATGCGCACCGCTTCGTAGAAGCCGAACAGCTGCGCCGTCGTGCGCGGCGCCACCTCGAAGGTGAAGCGCGGCTCGACCCGCCCGCCAATCGCCACGTCGCCGCCGGTCACGCCGGGGTCATAGCCGCGGCCCAGCGTCAGATTGCCGACGAAATACTCCTCATAGGACAGCAGCGCGCCGCTCGACCATTGGCCCTGCAGCGATCCGGCGATCTGGAACCAGCGGTTGAACGCGAAGAAGCCTTCGGTGCCACCGCGCACGACGGTGCGCGAGGCGCTGCCGTCGAAGCGGCTGGCGGACGCGCCATCGGCACGCAGGAAGTTGACCGGGGTCGCCCCGCCAAAGTCGATGCCCTGGCGGATTTCGGCGTTGATGGTCACGCCATACCGGTCCCAGCCCTCGGCCTGAGCACCACGGAACTGGGCCGCGCCGCGCAGATAGAAGACGCGCAGATCGTCCCGCGTCAGCGCGAAGCGGAAGCCGAGCGCGTTGAGGTCCACGCTCTGGCCGATCACGTCGAAACCCGCGCTCAGGTCGACGCGGGTGTCGACGCTGCGCACGATCGGGGTCGATGCCTCGATCCCGATCACATAGGAGCGCGCATCGAGATCGAGCGCGCCCAGCTGCGGCCGCGACCAGACATAGGTGCCGCGCACGCCGATCGTGCTGCCGCCCAGCGTCTGGATCGAATGACCCGCCTGGATCGTCTGCTGGCGGTTGATGTCGAAGGTCGTGCTGCCGCCGATGAAGGTGCGGTCACCCTGGCCGAACAGGCCGAAATAGTCGGCGCGCACCGTGCCGCTCTCACGCCCCAGCGCGCGCGGGCCGAAATTGTCGATCGACGCAGTCACCTGATAGGGCGCGTGGCGGACGCGGACATCGCCATCCACCGTCCCGGGCATGGCGCCGGCGCGGATCGACATCACCACTTCCAGCCCCGGAATGTCGTTGGCCAGCAGCAGCATGCGCTCGATCTCGCGCGTGTTGAGCACCGGCATCGCCTTCAGCCGGTTGAGCCGCGCGCGCAGCAGCGACTCGGCGCGGCCCGCAGACCCCTCCACCCGGATATCGCCAAAGCGCGGTGCGATGACCGTGAACTGCGCCTCGCCGGCGTTGATTTCCTGCGGCGGGATGCTGACGGCGGCGACATAGCCACGCGCGCCCAGTTCGGCGGCCGCCGCGTCCCGCAGCGTGCACAGATAGGCCAGCTTCTGCTTGCCGCCGGCGGGCTTTATCGCGGCGAGCGCGTCGATCAGTTCGGGCGCAAGCGCAGCGCCATCCGGCCCGACAAAGCGCACGCGATCGATTGCCACTTCAATGGTCGAATCGGTGAAGGCGCACGGGGCAGCCACGGCACGCTCGTCATTCACCCGGACCGCGCTATTGGGCGCCTCGGTCGCCGGCTTTGGCCCTTCCACCTGCTCACGCGACGGCAAGCTGCCACGAACCTGCGCCGATGCCGGCGTGGCGCCGACAACCGCAATTGCACACGTCGTCGCGCAAAGCGCGGCGGCGATACGTCCCCCCATTACGATTCCCCAACAGTCGTTTCGTCCGCGTTAGCAAGTGCTCCGGGGGAGCTGTCAATACTGTTGAACTTAAACATCATTTAGAAAACGCTGTCATAAATCAGACTTTTTTCTATCGCGGAGCGTGAGCGGCTCCGCAGGCCATATCGACACGGTCGCCGATCTGGCGCACGCTGCCACGCTGCCACGGTGCCATAAGGGGGCGGGAAGAGGATATGGCGATATTGCGGTTGATCGCGGCGCTGCTGGCGCTGCTGCTGGGGGCGGGTCCTGCGCTGGCGGAGTGGCCCGCGCGCGAGGGCGATTTCGTGATCCGCGACTTCCGCTTCGGCACGGGCCAGACGCTCCCCGAACTGCGCCAGCATTACCGCACCATCGGCACGCCGCATCGCGGGGCGGATGGCCTGGTCGACAACGCCGTGATGATCATGCACGGCACCGGCGGCAGCGGCGCACAGTTCACCAGCCGCGACTTTTTCGCCGGCGAACTGTTCGGCCCCGGCCAGCCGCTCGACACCGCGCGCTATTTCATCATCCTGCCCGACGCGATCGGCCATGGCGGGTCGTCCAAACCATCCGACGGGCTGAAGATGGCGTTTCCGGCCTATGACTATCAGGACATCGTCAACGCGCAGCAGCGGATGCTGCGCGAGCATTTCGGCGTGCAGCGGCTGCGGCTGATGATGGGCACGTCGATGGGCTGCATGCTGAGCTTCGTGCACGCAACCACCGACCCCGGCATTGCCCGCGCGCTGATGCCGCTGGCCTGCCTGCCGGTGGAACTGGCCGGGCGCAACCGGATGTGGCGCAAGGCCTCGATCGACGCGATCAAGGCCGATCCCGCCTGGCAGGGCGGCAATTATGCCGCGCCGCCCGTGATGGGGCTGCGCGCGGCGGCGCTGCTGCTCTGGGCGGCGGGCACTGCGCCGGTGCGGATGCAGGCCGATTATCCCACGCGCGCGGCGGCCGAAGGCGCGCTGGCGGGGTTGATCGAACGGCTCGCCAGCCAGAGCGACGCGAACGACATCATATACTGGCTCGACTCATCGCGCACCTACAACCCCGCCCCGCAACTCGGGCGGATCACGGTGCCGGTCACCTGGATCAACAGCGCCGATGACTTCATCAACCCGCCGGGGCTGCGCATCGCCGAGCGCGAGGTGACGAAGATGCCCAATGCGCGCTTCGTGCTGATCCCCGAAAGCGCGGACACGCATGGCCATGGCACGCACAGCTGGGCAAAATTCTGGAAAGGCGATCTGGTCGCGCTGCTCGCGCGGTCGTGACGTACCCGCTCAGTCCGGGTAGCGCGCGTTGACCGCGTCCCAGCGCCGCGCGATCAGTTGCTCGAGCACATCCAGATCAACATCGGCAAGCTTGTTGATGTAGAGGCAGCCCTTGCCCGTCTTGTGCTTGCCCAGCCGCGCCAGCAGCTCTGCATTGTCGCCGCAACCGACCATCAGATACAGCACGAGCTGCGCCTTGCGCGGCGCAAAGCCGACGCGAAACATCTCGCCGCTATGCCCGCTTTCATAGCGATAGCTGTACCGGCCATAGCCGATCATGCTCGGCCCCCACATGGCCGGCGGCAGGCCGGTGACGCGGCCCATCATCGCCAGCAGCACTTCCGCGTCGGCCGCGCGCTGGGGTGGCTGAACCTGCGCCACATACGCGTCCACGCTTGCATCCGTCTCGACAGTCTTGTTTGCCATCGCCGCACCACCCGTCGCGAGTCGCTTGCGCCAGGGGGCGCGGAGCCCCTAAAGCGCCCCGCTTTTGTAGCATAGGAGCCTGCCTGATGTCCGATCCCATCCGCCGCGTCGTCCTTGCCTATTCTGGCGGGCTCGACACCAGCGTGATCCTGAAATGGCTGCAGCAAAATTATGGCTGCGAGGTGGTGACCTTCACCGCCGATCTGGGCCAGGGCGAGGAGCTGGAGCCGGCGCGGCACAAGGCCCAGATGGCGGGCGTGCGCCCCGAGCACATCTTCATCGACGATCTGCGCGAGGAGTTCGTGCGCGATTTCGTCTTCCCGATGATGCGGGCGAACGCGCTGTACGAAGGGCTGTATCTGCTCGGCACCTCGATCGCGCGGCCGCTGATCGCCAAGCGCCAGATCGAGATCGCGCGGGCCGTTGGCGCCGACGCAGTGGCGCATGGGGCCACCGGCAAGGGCAATGACCAGGTGCGCTTCGAGCTGAGCTATTATGCGCTCGCCCCCGACATCAAGGTCATCGCCCCGTGGCGCGAATGGGACCTGACCAGCCGCACCAAGCTGATCGAATTTGCCGAGGCGCACCAGATTCCGGTCGCCAAGGACAAGCGGGGCGAGGCGCCTTTCTCCACCGACGCCAATCTGCTCCACACCAGTTCCGAAGGCAAAGTGCTGGAGGATCCGTGGGCGGAAGTGCCCGATTATGTCTTTTCGCGCACGGTGAACCCGGAAGATGCGCCCGATAGCCCCGAGGTGATCACCATCGATTTCGAGCACGGCGATGGCGTCGCGCTGAACGGTGAGGCGCTGTCGCCAGCGACGCTGCTCGCGCGCCTGAACGAGCTTGGCCGCAAGCATGGCATCGGCCGGCTCGATCTGGTCGAGAACCGCTTTGTCGGCATGAAATCGCGCGGCATGTACGAAACGCCGGGCGGCACGCTCTATCACCTCGCCCATCGCGGCATCGAGCAGCTGACGCTCGACCGGGGCGCGGCGCATCTGAAGGACGAGCTGATGCCGCGCTACGCCGAGCTCATCTACAACGGCTTCTGGTTCGCGCCGGAACGCGAGATGCTGCAGGCAGCGATCGACCACAGCCAGGAGAAGGTGACTGGCACCGTCCGCCTGAAGCTGTACAAGGGCGCCGCGCACATCATCGGCCGCAAGTCGCCCTATTCGCTCTACAGCGAGAAGGTCGTGACGTTCGAGGATGATCAGGGCGCCTATGACCAGCGCGACGCGGCCGGCTTCATCAAGCTGAACGCGCTGCGGCTGCGGTTGCTCGGCAGGCGCGACGCCAGCTAAGCCGGGCTTAACCAAGCCTGCGCTAAGCAGGCACGATGGAGCGCGCGCGCGACAAATTGGGGGATGGCCTGGCGGCGCTGGGCCTGGCGGGCGTGCTGAGCGCGGGCTGGGCCGCGCGCGACTGGGCGGCCCTTTTCACGCTGCGCCTGCCGGACACCGACGATCTGGCCCGCCTGCAGCAGATCCGCGACTGGCTGGGCGGGCAGCCCTTTGCCGACATGGCGCAGCACCGGCTGGCGAATGGCCTGATGATGCACTGGTCGCGGCTGCCCGATCTGGTGCCGGCGGCGTTCATCCGGTGCCTGACGCCCCTTGTCGGCCAGCATGGCGCGGAACTGGCAGCGGTGGTGGCGTGGCCCGCGATGCTGTTTGCAGCAATGCTGTTCCTCGTCGCGCGGATCACGCGGATCGTGGCGCCGGAATCGGCGCGCACCGCGCTGGTGGTCGCGGCCATTGCCTATCCGGTGACGAGCCTGTTTGCGCCAGGGCGGATCGACCATCACGGCTTGCAGATCGTGCTGCTGCTGCTGGGCGTGCGCGCGCTGCTGGGCAGGCCCGGCGCCGCGAACGGCGCGCTGTTTGCGCTGGCGAGCACCGCCAGCCTGGTGATCGGCATGGAAATCGCGCCTTTTCTGGCGGTGATGGCCGGCTGGATGGCCGCGCGCT
The DNA here is from genome assembly GCF_019746015.1 of Sphingomonas sp. GTDB lineage: Bacteria > Pseudomonadota > Alphaproteobacteria > Sphingomonadales > Sphingomonadaceae > Sphingomonas. The sequence goes on from NZ_JAIESM010000074.1 coordinate 9,390, forward strand.
GGCTGCGCGGCGCGCCGGGGGCGCCGCTGGCCGGGTTCGGCGCCGCACTGCTGGGGGCGATGATGGCGGCGCGGGCAATCTTCGGCGGTAATGGCTGGAGTTATCCCGCCTGTGACGGCTTCAACGATATCGTCTGGCAGCTGGCGATGCTGGGCGGCGGCGGCGCCCTGGCGCTGGGTGTGGGGACGCGCTGGCTGACCGGCTTGCCGGCGCGCGCAGCGGCGGCCGCGGTCACGCTGGGCGCGGTGCTGGCACTGGGCTGGCCAGCGGCGCGGGCGTGCCTGCATCCTTACGGCAATGTCGACCCGCTGCTGGCGCGGCTGTGGCTGGACCATGTAGCGGAGGCGCAGTCGCTGCTCGTCGTGCCACCCGCCAGCGCGATCGGCTATGCCGGGCTGCTGCTGGCCGGCATCGGCGCCGCGCTCTGGCGCTGGCGGGCGAGCCATGCACCCGGCTGGGCGGTGCTGCTGTCGCTCCAGCTGGCAAGCCTGGCGCTCGCGCTGTTCGAGCTGCGCGGCGTCTATGCCGGGGCGATTGTAGGCGTGCCGGCGCTGGCCGCCGGCATCACGGTTGCGCGGGCGCACGGCGCGGCGGCCCTGGCGTCGGCGTGGCTCGCGGCCGCCGGCATGCTCTATCCCCTCGCCGCGCAGGCCCTTGTCGCGCCCGTCGCCCCGGCCGCATCACCGGGCTGCGGGGGGCTGGCAGCGCTGACCCGCCAGCCCCCTGCGCTGGTGATCGCCGGCATCGATCATGGCCCTGCCCTGCTGATCGGCACGCGACACCGCGTGCTCGCCGCGCCGTATCACCGCAACAATGCCGGCAATGGCGCGATGTATCGCTTCTTCCTGTCGCCGCCTGAGGCCGCCGCCGGCATTGCCCGGCGCTGGGGGGCGGGGCTGGTGCTGCTCTGCCCCGGCGATTTCGACGAGATCGCGGCCGAGATCGGCAAGGACAGCCTGATCGCCCGGCTGCGCGCCGGCGATCCCCCGGTCTGGCTCCGCCCGGTTGCGCCGGGGCTTTATCGCGTCGCGGGCTTGCCGGAGCGCCCCGCCACCCTCTAGAGGCGGCGTGATGACCCGCAAGGACCATTGGTGGGAAACCCGCATCTTCGTGATCGTCGCCGCGTTGCTGGCGGCGGTGCCGCTGTTGCGTCCGACCATTCCGCCGCTGGTCGACCTGCCCGGCCATATGGGCCGATACCGTGTGCAGCTGTCGATCGACCAATATCCGTGGCTGAGCGAATGGTACAACTTCAACTGGCAGCTGATCGGCAATCTGGGGTTCGACCTGCTGATCATCCCGCTCGCCCCCGTCTTCGGGCTGGAGCTGGCGGTGAAGCTGCTGGTCATCTGCATTCCGGTGCTGACGGTGACCGGGCTGCTGTGGATCGCGCGCGAGGTGCATGGACGCATTCCCGCCACCGCGCTGTTCGCACTGCCGCTGGCCTATAATTTTCCGTTCCATTTCGGTTTCGTCAATTTCTCGCTGTCGATGGCAGTGGCGCTCAACCTGTTCGCGCTGTGGCTGCGACTGGCGCGGCTTAACCGGCTGGGGCTCCGTGCTGCCATCTTCGTGCCTGCGTCCTGCCTGTTATGGCTGTGCCACACCTTTGGCTGGGGGTTTCTGGGCGTGCTCGCTTTCTCGGCGGAAATGATCCGCCAGCACGACCGCCTGCCCCAGGATTATGCAACACTCGGCCAGCGCGCGCGGCACTGGCTGGCAGCGTGGACGCGCGCGGGGCTCAACTGCCTGCCGCTGGCGCTGCCCATCCTGATGATGATCGCCTGGCGCTCAGGCTCCAACGTCGGCGGCGAGACTGGCGACTGGTTCAACTGGCGCGCGAAGATCGGCTGGATCACCATGGTACTGCGCGACCGGTGGCAGGCGTTCGACATCGCCTCCACCGCCGTGCTCTACCTCATCCTGTTCAAGGGCGTGCGCGACCCGAACATCGAATATTCGCGCAATCTGGTGCTGTCGGCACTGTTCCTGCTGGCGGTTTTCCTGTTGCTGCCGCGCATCGTGTTCGGCTCTGCCTATGCCGACATGCGGCTGGCGCCGTTCATGATCGCCATCGCGCTCGTGGGCCTGCGCCCTAAGCGCGGCCTGTCGATCGAGCGCGCAGCAACGGTCGCGGCGCTGGGGCTGGCCTTTTTCGTGGTACGGATCGGCAGCAACACAGCCAGCTTCTGGCTCTATGCCGACAGCTATGATCGCCAGCTGAAGGCGCTGGATCACATTCCGGTCGGCGCGCGGCTGGTCTCGTTCGTTGGCGAGACGTGCAACAATCAATGGTTCATGAGCCGGCTGCAGCACGTGCCGGCCATCGCGCTGGAGCGCAAGCTTGCCTATACCAACGATCAATGGTCGATGGCGGGTGCGCAGCTGTTGACCGTGCGCCACCGGCTGAAGGGCTTTGCGCACGATCCGTCGCAGCTGGTGACGCACGAGCAATGCCCACGCGAATGGTGGCGGCCGCTGAAGCGCTCGCTGGTGCTGTTCCCGCGGCACACCTTTGATTATGTGTGGATCATGATCCCGCCGCCCTACCCCAGGGGGCTGGAGGCGGGGCTGAAGCCGCTGTGGCGTGATCCCGAAACCGGCAGCGGGCTGTTCGAGGTCATCCACGACCAGCCGGGGCCGCAGGTGCGGCGCGAGGAGCTTATTCCCCCGCCCCGGCGCGCCGAAACGGAGTCATAGTCTCCAGAAATGCCTGGTCCGCTGCCACCGCTGCCCGTTCGCGCGCCAGAAAATCGGCGACGGCCAGCCGGAAATTCGGGTCGGGCAGGAAATGGGCCGACCAGGTGGTGACCGGCGCATAGCCGCGCGCCAGCTTGTGCTCTCCCTGGGCGCCTGCCTCCACCGTTTTCAGGCCGCGCGCGATTGCCGCGTCGATCGCCTGATAATAGCACAGCTCGAAATGGAGGAAGGGCACCTCCTCCACGCACCCCCAATAGCGGCCATAAAGCGTATCGCTGCCGATCAGGTTCAGCGCCCCCGCCACCGGCCGGCCAGCGCGCTCGGCGAGCATCAGCAGCACCTTGTCCGCCATCCGCTCCCCCAGCAGCGAGAAAAAGGCGCGCGTCAGATAGGGCCGCCCCCATTTGCGGCTGCCAGTATCCTGATAGAATGCCCAGAAGGCGTCCCACGCGCCCTCGGTCAGGTCACTGCCGGTCAGGTGGCGGATGGTAAGGCCGGCCAGCGCGCCCTCGCGCTCCTTGCGGATCGCCTTGCGCTTGCGGCTGGCAAGCGCACCCAGGAAATCGTCGAACCCGGCATAGCCCTGATTATGCCAGTGGAACTGCGTGCCGGTGCGGATCAGCCAGCCGGCCGCCTCGAACAGCGGCACCTGGTCGGGGCTGATGAAGGTGGCATGCGCGCTCGACAGGCCATGCTCCACCGTCACCGCCTCCAACGCAGCGATCAGCCCGGCGGCCTGTGAACCGTCGCGCAGCAGCAGGCGCGGACCGGGCACGGGGGTGAAGGGCACGGCAATCTGAAGCTTCGGGTAATATTGGCCGCCGGCGCGGTGCCAGGCATCGGCCCAGCTATGGTCGAACACATATTCGCCCTGGCTGTGGCTCTTGGCATAGGCGGGCGCGATTGCGGCGGGGCAGCCATCGGCGCCGTCGATCACCACGGGCACTGCCTGCCAGCCGGCGCGGGGCGCAACGCTGCCCGATTCCTCCAGGATGGACAGGAAGGCGTGGCTCAGGAACGGATTATCTTGCCCCGCGCACGCATCCCACGCCGCTGCATCGATGCGCGAGACACCATTGGCAATGCGGGCGGTGACGGCAGCGCTCACGACCGCCAGTCTAGTCGCCTTGCGTGCGCAGGCAACCGGGTCAGCGCTTCAGCGCGACGATCGCGTCGATCTCCACCACGGCGCCCAGCGGCAGCACCGCGACGCCCACTGCGCTGCGCGCGTGCCGCCCGGCATCGCCGAACACCGCCTGCATCAGTTCCGACGCGCCATTGGCGACCTTGGCCTGATCGGTAAACCCGGTCGCCGAATTGACGAACACGCCCAGCTTCACGATCCGCTCGACCCGGTCGAACCCGCCCAGCGCCTTGTTGATCTGCGCCAGCAGCATCAGCGCGCAGCGTTCCGCCGCCTTCTGCGCAAAGGGCAGGTCGCGATTTTCACCAACCCGGCCGGTCATCACCTGCCCCTCGTCAAAGGGCAGCTGACCGGAAATGTGGAGCAGCCCGCCATGCTCAACCGCCGGCACATAGGCAGCGACAGGGGCGGCGGCTTCGGGCAGCGATAGGCCCAGTTCGGCGAGCTTGGCGGTGACTATGTCCATGCAGCGGCGCTTATCCGGCCGCGTGCCGCGCGGTCAAGCGCTGGCATGGCGCCCGTCGGCAAAGCGCGCGGCGATCCACGCCTGGGCGCTGCGCCAGTCATCAATCCGGGCATGGGCAGCGGGCGCCGGCGGCACGTGGCGGGCAAGGTCGGGCTCGCTGATCATGTGCAGCCGGTGCGCCTGTGGCGCGTGGCGCGCGACCGAGTCGTGGTGGACCGCCAGATCGTCGACAAAGACGGTGACTGGCATGCCATGTTCCGCCATCAGCCGCGCAACCGGATCGCCCTTGCCGCCCTGATTGGTCTCCACGCGGTGCGCGATGCCGAACCGGGCCAGCTGCTCGATGCGGTGGTCGCGGCAATGATCACCCAAATTGGTCAGGATCACGATCTCGGCGGTTTCGGCAAGTGCTGCCAGCGCCTCCGCCGCATGCGGCACCAGCGTCTGGCGCTCCATCTCGCCGGGGAAGAACTGGTCGAGCAGCCCCCACATCTCCTCGCGCGTCAGCCCGCTGCCGTCGGGCCGCTTCATCGCCTGGGTGAAGTCGCCGGTCGCCAGCGAGAAATCGATGTCGTGCCGCTCGCGCAGCCACAGGCCGAAATGGCGCACCATGTGCAGCAGCACTTCGTCGCAATCACAGATGAGCAGCGGCTTCATGCATCCTCCAGCAACTGGCGCGCCCGGCAGAGTGAGGGCGGGGCGACCGACAGCGCCGCCGCGCATGCCAGCAGATCGGGCTCATGGCTTTCCAGAAAGCCCAGCACCGCGGCGAGCAGCGCCGGATTACCCGCATCGCGCCGCAGCCGCTCCGGCGACAGCCCGGTCAGCGCGAGCAGCCGCTCAGCACGGCCGTCATCCGCCAGAATCCACACCAGCGCGCGCAGTGCCAGTTCGGCGGGGTCGTGATTTGTGTCGGGCACGCGCATTGCCTAGAGTACCGCCATGAGCATGGCGGGCGACGTGGCAAAAAGGGTGTTGGTTGTCGAGGACAACGAACTCAACATGAAACTTTTCTGTGACCTGTTGCGCGCCCACGCCTTCGAGACGCAAGGCGTGCGCGACGGCCGCGAAGCAATGGCCCGCGCGCGCGAGTTCCAGCCGGACCTGATCATCACCGATATCCAGCTGCCGCATATGAGCGGGCATGAGCTGATCGCGCAGCTGAAGGCCGATCTGGTGCTGGGCGCGATTCCCATATTGGCGGTGACCGCCTATGCCAGCCGGGCGGACGAGGAACGCATCCGCGCGGCCGGCGCCAACGCCTATCTGTCGAAACCGATCGCGCTGATGCCCTTCGTCGCGCAGGTGAAGGCGCTGCTTTAGGGCCGGTCAGGTGCCAGCCTAAACACCGTTCGTGTCGAGCGCAGTCGAGACACGCCGATCCGGCGCAGCGTTTGGCACTCCGTCCCTCGACTTTGCTCGGGGCGAACGGGTCTGGTGGCATCATCAGATCCTTGGCGGATCAGTGCGCCGGTGCCTGCCCCGGCAGCGTGCCCAGCGCCTCCACCAGCCGCGCATCGTCGGCGGGATCGATGGGGGCGTGATAGACCTTGCGCATCTTGGCGAGCACGCCGGCCCATTTCTTCGCATCGAGCGGCGGTTGGGCGGTCAAGAACTCCACCGAATGGCAGCCGGTGCAATTCTGCGTGATCAGATCATTGGCAGGACTTTCGGGCAGCGTGACCCGGTCCTGCGGATAGTCGATCGCCTTCGACTTGAGCACCGGCCTCGCCGGCGGCGCGCCCGCTTGTGCGCCACAGGCCAGCAGGGCGGCCAGGATGGCAAGCCGCCTCATGCCGCCGTCACCGATATGGTTTCAATCGTCGACAGCATATAACCACCGGGGTTCCACACCGGCTCGAACCGCTGCACCTGCCCATCCGCAGCGGTGCAACGCACCGACAGATCGTGCACGCCCGGCGGCACCATCAGCTCGGCCTGCCAGCCGCGAAAGCCATAACGCCCCTGGTCCGGCCCCAGCGTCGCCGGCAGCCAGCGGGCACCGCGATCCATGCTCAGCTCCACCGTCTGCACCGCGCTCGCGCCGCCAAAGGCAATGCCGCGCAGCGCAAGCGACCCTGCCGGCACCCGCGCACCGGCACGCAGATTGGTGATGAAGCTGCGCGGCACCATCCGGCTGATCGGCACAGTGGGAAAATCGGCAAGGCCGGGCGCGACACTGCCATAGGGCGCGGTGGGCACCTTGTACGCCGTGCTCATCCAGAAGCCGTCATCGGGCGCAGTCAGCACCTCGATCCGGTCAAGCGCCTTCACCCAATAGGTTGAGTACCAGCCCGGCACCACCAGGCGGAGCGGAAAGCCGTTCAGCATCGGCAGCGCGGTGCCGTTCATCGCAAAGGCGACCATCACCTCGCCATCGCGGGCATGGTCGATGGCGAGCGATTTGACGAAGGCGGGCGCGTCGGACGGCGGCTGGTCGAGCCCGGCAAAGCGCACCGCGACCGCACCGGGCTTTACCCCTGCCAGATCGAGCAGGTGGCGCAGCGGCACGCCCAGCCAGCGCGCATTGCCCATCGCACCATGCCCCCATTGCGCGCCGGCGACGCGCGGGCTGACGAAACCACGCGAATTGCCCGAACACTGGTTGACCGCCGCCAGTTCAACGCGCGGCATCTTGAGCAGTTCGGCAAGGCTCAGCGACAGCGGCCGCGCCACTGCCCCGCCCAGCGTCAGGCGGAAGCTGCGCGTGTTCACCTCCAGCGGAATGTCCTGATAATGCCAGCGGACATAGAATTGGTCATTGGGGGTGAAGATGCCCCGGTCAAACACCTCGAACGGCGTTTCGAGCAGCGGCGCGCGCGTGCGCTGGACGATCATCGGCCCTTTTTCGGGAAAGCCGCTGTCGATCAGCCGCTCGCCATTGGCAAAGCCCAGCGTTGTGCGCGACGCCTGCTGCGCCCAGGCCGGCACCGCCGCGCCGGCGACCAGGCCGCCCAGCACCGCGCGGCGGCTGACCTCAGCCATGCGCGGCCAGCGGCGCGAACCGCGCGACCTGCCGGCCGATCAGCGCCAGCTGATCGAGCACCGCCGGATCATTGGCGCCGCCATCGCCGTCGAACTTGGTCAGCTGGCTATTGATGGCGGCGGCAAAGGGCGTCGGCCAGCCACGCAGCGCGTGGACGATGGAGCGCAGCGCCGCAATCGTGCTGCCGGTCGCCTGCCAGCCATAGGCGGTGGCAATCAGGCCCACCGGCATGTCGGCCAGATAGGGCCGGCCGTCCTGCGCGGTTTCCTCCAGCAGGTCGAGCGCGTTCTTCACCAGCCCGGAAATGCTGCCATGATAGCCCGGGCTCGCGATGATGACGGCGGACGACGCCCGCACCGCCTCGACAAAGGCCTGCTCGTCGCCGGTGCGCTCATGCGCCTTGGGGTTGTAGAGGGGCAGCCGCGCCAGCGCGTCGCCGCCGAACAGGCGGGTCTCAAAGCCTTCGCGCGCGGCGGCCTCCAGCGCGATCATCAGCGCGCGTTCGGTGGACGATACACCGCCGATGGTGCCCCCGATGCCAACGACCAGTGGCCGGGGTTGCAGGTCCGTTGCGTTCAAAACCGGTTCACTCCGTTCGCGCCGGGTGGCGGTGCACGGCGCCGGGTCGAAAAGGAGAATCGCCCGGCCGCACCGATCCCGGGCGTGCTATAGCATAGCGTGGTCGATACGCGGGAGCACGTGGCGCGCCACCAGATCCGCCTCCGCCGCGTGCGGATAGCCGGACAGGATGAATGCCTCGATCCCCATCGACCGGTAATCGTTGAGCTTGGCCACCACCTGGTCGGGATCGCCCACGATCGCCGCGCCGCAGCCGGAGCGGGCACGGCCGATGCCGGTCCACAGATTGGCCTCGGCATAACCGTCCGCATCGGCGCCCTCGCGCAGCGCTGCCTGCGCCGCCACCCCGGCCGATGCCGAATCGAGCGATTTCGCGCGGATCGCCGCGCCTTCGGCCGCATCGAGCTTGCTCAGCAGGCGCTGTGCGTAGAGGCGCGCTTCGTCTTCCGTCTCACGCACGATCATGTGCGCGCGATAGCCGAATTTCAGCGTGCGCCCATATTTGGCGGCGCGCGCCTTCATGTCGGCGATGATCTCGGCCACCGCCTCGCGCTTGTCGGGCCACATCAGATAGACGTCGCAGCCCTTGGCCGCCGCTTCGCGCGCATCTTCGGAGAGCCCCCCGAAATAGAGCTGCGGCGCTTTGCCGGAAAGCGTGCCGATGCGGGGCGGATCGAGCTTCAGCTTCCAGAATTCGCCCTGGTGATCGAGCGGCTCGCCGTTCAGCAGCGTGCGAAGGATGTGCATCGCCTCCACCGTGCGCGCATAGCGCGGGGCGGAGCCGAGCGTTTCACCCGGCATTTCCGACGAGATGATGTTCACCTTCAGCCGGCCGCCCAGCATCCGGTCGATCGTCGCGATCTGGCGCGCCAGCTGCGGTGGCCAGCTTTCGCCCACACGCACCGCCATCAGCAGCGCCAGCCGCTTCAGCATCGGCGCGATCGCGGCGGCAAAGGCAGTCGTGTCGATACCCAGCGCATAGCCCGATGGCAGCAGGATATTGTCAAACCCGCCGGTTTCGGCCTGCAGCACGATGTCGCGGCAATGCTCCCAGCTTGAGCGCAGCATCGGATCGGGCTGGCCCAGAAATTCATAATCGTCGTCGCACAGCGCCGAAAACCAGCTGATCTCGCATTTGGGCAACTCGGTCACGGCAGCCTTTCTCCCCGGGCAGCTACAAGAACATCGTACCAGGACTGGCGCGTCCAGCGGATCGCGAAGGCGTCGGCGATTTCAGCGATGCGGGCGCGGTTCTGCGTGCCGACGATCGGAATCACCCGCGCCGGGTGCGCCATGATCCAGCCATAAGCCGCCGCCGTGCGCGAAACGCCAGCCTCTGCCGCAACCGCATCGAGCGCGTCGGCGACGCGGCGGCTGCGCTCATCCTGCGGATCGCCGAGCCGGCCACCGCCCAGCGGCGACCAGGCAAGCACGGCGATATCCTGCGCCATCGCATGGTCGAGCAGGCCGTTCTCGATCGGCTCCAGATGCAGCGGCGAGAATTCTGGCTGAGTCGATGCGAGCGGCACAGTGAGCAACGCCGCCAGCGCCTGATGCTGGGCGAGCGTATAGTTGGACACGCCCACCGCACGCACCTTGCCGCTGGTCACCATGTCCTCCAGCGTGCGCGCCACTTCCTGCGGGTGAGCCAGGATATCGGGGCGGTGGATCTGGTACAACTCGACATGGTCAGTGCGCAGCCGCCGCAGCGAGGCGTCCAGCGCCTCCATCAGATAGGCGCGGCTGGAATTATAGGGCACCGGCGGGGTGATGCCGCCCTTGGTCGCCAGCACCATCCGGTCGCGCAGCGCCGGCGCGGCGGCGAACACCTGGCCCAGCAGGCTTTCGGCATCGCCAAAGCCGCCCTGCCCGTCAAAACCGTAAATATCGGCCGTGTCGAACAGGGTGACGCCAGCGTCGAACGCCGCCTCGACAAGGGCTTGCGCCTCGGTGGCAGTTGCGTTGCCGAAACGCCACATTCCCCAGGCAATTGGCGAAACGATCAATCCGCTCTTGCCGAGCGGCCTGGAATCGCGTGTAACAGTTAGGTAAGACATCGTTGTCATAACGACTACATAGAGGCGTAAGCGTTGGGAGAGCAAGTCAGATATGGCCTGATCGGCACCGGAATGATGGGTGTCGAACATCTGAACAATCTGGCGATCACGCCGGGCGCCGTCGTGACCGCGATTGCCGACCCCGAAGCGACATCGCTTGGCTGGGCGCGCAGTGCGCTTGGCGCACGGGCGGATGGGGTCGAGGCTTTCGATAGCGCCGCCGCGCTCGCCGCCTCCGGCCGGTGCGACGCCGTCATCGTCGCCAGCCCCAATTTCACCCACCGGGACACGCTGCTCCCCCTGTTCGACGCGGGGCTTCACATCCTGTGCGAAAAGCCGCTCGCAACCACGGTCGAGGATGCGCAGTGGATCGCCGACCGCGCGGGCGAGAGCGATGCCGTGTTCTGGACGGCGATGGAATATCGCTACATGCCGCCGGCGGCCGCCTTCATCAACGCGGTGCATGGCGGCGAGATCGGCACGCTCCGCATGCTGTCGATCCGCGAGCACCGCTTCCCCTTCCTGGTGAAGGTGGGCAACTGGAACCGCTTTTCGCGCAACACCGGCGGCACGATGGTGGAAAAATGCTGCCACTTTTTCGACCTGATGCGGCTGATCACGCAGTCGGAGGCAGTGCGCGTCTATTGCTCGGGCGGCATGGACGTGAACCATCTTGACGAGCGTTATGATGGCGAGCGCCCGGACATCATCGACAACAGCTATACCGTGGTCGATTTCGAAAACGGCGTGCGCGCCATGCTCGACCTGTCGATGTTCGCCGAAGGGGCTGCGAACCAGGAGGAGATCACCGCCGTCGGCGACAAGGCGCGGCTCGACGTGCTGATCCCCGAAGGCGCGCTGGTCCATTCGCCGCGCACCGGCTTTGGCGCCCCCAAGCAGGTGTCGCGCCGGGTGATCGAGGTGGACGAAGCGGCGCTGAAAGCCGGCAGCCATCACGGATCGACCTTTTACGAGCACCAGAAGTTCATTGCCGCGGTGCGCGGCGAAGGTCCGGTCGAAGTAACCGCGACCGACGGACTGATGGCGGTGGCGATCGGCGCGGCGGCAGAGCTTTCCGCGCGCGAACGCCGCGTGGTTTCGATGGCGGAACTGGGCATTGCGCCCAAAGCAAAACTATCATCACCGATGGCACAACTGACCTAGGGCAGGCGCCCGGGATGTTCGATAAGCGAGACAGGGACTTTAGGAGGGTTAGATGAAGAAGCAGATGTTGTTGGCAGGCGTGGCGGGGGCCGTGCTGCTGGTGGCCAGCCCGGCGCTGGCGCGCAAAGCGGCACCGGCGGCGCAGCCCGCTCAGGACGCGCCCAAGGCGCCCGAGGCAACCGAGGACGAAATTCCCGGCGACATCGTCGTGACCGCGCAAAAGCGTAACGAACGCCTTCAGGACGTGCCGATCGCGGTTTCGGTCGTGTCCGGCGCCGCGCTTGATCGTGCTGGTGTCGTCAATATCGAGAATGCGCAATATCTCGTCCCCAGCCTCAACTTCCGCAAGTCGGGCACCACGCTCAACCAGTCGCTGTTCCTGCGCGGCGTCGGCACGTCCACCTTCTCGATCGCGGGCGAACCGTCGATCGCCACGGTCGTCGATGGTGTGGTCTATCAGCGTTCGGGCGAAGCGTTCAGCGACCTGATCGATATCGACCGGCTGGAAGTGCTGCGCGGCCCACAGGGCACGCTGTTCGGCAAGAACACCTCGGCCGGCGCGATCAACATCGTCACCAAGCGGCCGGGCGACACGCTGGCCGGGTTTGCCGAAGCCTCCTATTTCGGCGGCAACGGCAATGAATATCGGGTGCGCGGCGCGATCGACGTGCCGATCAGCGACAAGGTGACCAGCCGCTGGACCGCCTTTTACGGCACCTATGACGGCAACATCTTCAACCAGGCCGTCAACCAGCGCGTCAACGGCTATAACCACTGGGGCATCCGCGGGATGGTGGTGGCGAAGCCCACCAACGACGTGACGCTGACCCTGATCGGCGACTATCGCAAGAGCCGCGACAATTGCTGCGCCGAACTGATCGGCACCGCGCCGGCGGCGACCAACGCGCTGGCAGTGCAACTGGTGACGGGCGGCGCACTGCCCGCGCAGCTGGGCGACCTGACGCGGACGGTGAACCAGAATCTGGTGACCCGCACCAATGAGGAATCCTGGGGCTTCTCGCTGCAGGCCGACATTGCGCTGGGGAGCCACACGCTGACCTCGATCACCGCCTATCGCAACTATGCGAACGAGGAAATCCGCGACGGCGACTGGGTGAACCGCGCCTATGTGGGCACGCCGCAGCTGCATGATCGCGGGCCGCAGACCGGCGACACCTTCACCCAGGAAATCCGCCTCGCCTCGCCCACCGGCCGGCTGATCGACTATGTGGTCGGCGTGTTCTACTCGCACGCCTATTCGCGGCGCGTGTTCCAGCGCGATGTGACCCAGTGCACGCTGACGCCGGCGCCGACCGTGCTGACGCCGTGCGGCGCCCCGGGCACGGTGGTGACGACGCCGACCGGCACCGCGATCTTCGGTTCGACCTTCAAGAACTATGCGTTCTTCGGCCAGGCGACGCTGAACATCACCAAGCAGCTGCGCCTGATCGGCGGCCTGCGCTTCACGCGAGACGAGCTGAGCGTCTCGCACGTCCGCAACACGCCGCTTGCGGGGCCGGGCATCCAGCCCAGCTTCGGGCCGTTCTTCGGCAACACGTCGAACAACGACATTTCGGGCAAGATCGGCATCCAATATGAGATCGTGCCGGAATCGACCGCCTATTTCACCTATTCGCGCGGGTATAAGGGGCCGGCGTTCAACACCTTCTTCAACCTGACCGCGACCGGCACCAATGTGATCGAGCCGGAAACCGCGAACAGCTTCGAGCTGGGCCTGAAGAACTCGCTGTTCGGCGGCAAGCTGATCGTCAACGTGGCCGCCTTCTACGCGCAGTATTTCAACTTCCAGGCGAACAATCCGGACCTGGTGGCAGGCGTGGTGGTTACCCGCTTCACCAATGCGGGCACGGTGTCGACCCGGGGCGTGGAGCTCGACATGATCTATCGCCCGACGGCGGATCTGAGCTTCAACGGCGGCTTTGCCTATACCGCCGCGCGGGTGGATGCGTTCCGCCTGCCGACCGGTGGCAACGTCATCGCGGTGGTGCCGAACGGGACGCAGCTGGCCTATGCGCCGGAAGTTAAGGCGACGCTGGGTGGCAATTATCGCTGGCGGACCCGCGGTTTTGTTGATGTCGAGTTCAACATGCAGGGTTCGTATCAGTCGAGCCAGCTGTCGCAGTTCGACGCCAGTGCGGCGGTGCGCGCGGCGACCACCATCCGGCCCTATGCGCTGGTCGATGCGTCGGTCGCGCTGGTCGATCCGAAGGACCGGTTCCGGCTGAGCTTCCTGGTGAAAAACCTGCTGGATGAAAGCTTTGCCGCCGCCATCACCAGCGGCGGGCCAGGCGGCAGCTTCCGCTACATCATTCCGCGCGAGGCGGATCGCTATTTCGGGATCACGGGTCGCGTGAATTTCTAAATAGACTATTCCGTGGATACTAAGAAAACCCGGCCGGGGCCTCCACCCCGCCGGGTTTTTCTTTTATATCAATGCGCTATCGCCACACCGCGCGCGCCGGGCTCGACCGCCACGATGCGCGGGATGAGCAGATGGATCATCAGCAGCGCGAGCAGGTAAGAGCCCGCGCACACCGCCAGCGCCGGCGCATAACCCCAGCCCATCTTCAGCGCATAGGCCTGAAACTGGATCATCCCGATCGAGCATAAATTGCCGCAAAAAGCCGCTATTCCGATCGTCGAACCGACCGCGCGGGCACGAACTACGTCTGTAGTCACCCCAAAAATATTGGTCGAAAAGCCCTGATGCGCGAACAGCCCCAGGCCCAGGATCAGCGCGGCCAGCCACGGGCTGCCGACCGACTGCACCAGCACCACCGGCAGCACCAGCAGCGCATAGCCCAGCATCACCGTCTTGCGCGCGCGGTTGACGCTCCACCCCGCCGCCATCAGCCGCGAGGGCAGCCAGCCCCCGGTCAGCGCACCCGCCGCCGCCATTGCGTAAACGAGCACCAGCGGCCAGCCGAGCGACCCCTGTTTCATGCCGAACATCCGGTGGAACAGATCGGGCAGCCACAGCAGCATGAAGAACCACACCTGGTCCGACAGCACCTTTGCCACCGCGATCGCCAGCGTGTTGCGGCTTTTGAGTACGGTGAGCCACGGCACCGGCGCCGGATCGACCGCATCGAGCGCGACCGGCTGCACCCGGATGAGGAACCACACCGCCACCCACACCAGCCCCAGCCCGCCGGCAAGCAGGAACGCGGCCTGCCAGCCAAAGGCAACCGCCAGCGGCGGGATGAGCGCGGGCGTCAATATCGCGCCGAAATTGGGTGCGGTGTTGCCGATGCCGAGCGCAATCTGCCGGTCGCGATGGTCGAAATAGGTCGCCGCCGATTTGACCGCCGCCGGCGTGCCCACCGATTCCGCGACGCCCAGCACCACGCGCGAGGCGATGAAGCCGGTCACGCCGCTGGCAAAGGCATGCGCCATGCCGGCAAGGCTCCACACCGCCACCCCCAACGCGAAACCGAGGCGCAGCCCGACCCGGTCGATGAACCAGCCCGTGCCCAGAAAGGCAAAGGCGGTCGCCACCTGGAACGCGGTGCCCATATTGGCATAATCCTGGTCGGACCAGTGAAACTCCGCCTCCAGCGTGGGTTTCAGGAGCGCCAATATCTGCCGGTCGACATAATTCAGCGTGATGGCGAAGAACACCATCGCCACAATCACCCAGCGCGCGCCGTTGCCGTTCATCCCGCTCCCCGATCCGATATTTTCCGATAACGTTGTCATAATCGCCGGGGCTCGGCTAGAGCTTTTGGCGGAAGCGACTTTCAGGCGCTATGGGGCATTGATGCAAGCAAATCCGCCGACACCCGCCACAACCCGGCCCTTGCCGATGGCCGCAGATCTTTATGGCGACATCGAACCCGCGCCCAAGGCGACATGGCGCGGCTATCTGCCAGGGCTGGCGGTGGCGGCGGCGGGCACGCTGTCGGCCGGCTTCATTGCGGACCATTATCATGCGCCGCTCACGCTGATGGCGCTGCTGATCGGCCTGGCGCTCAATTTCCTGTCGGCGGATGCGCGGCTGGGCGCGGGCCTCGCGCTCGCCTCGCGCGAATTGCTGCGCTGGGGCATCGTGCTGATCGGGGTGCGGGTGACATTCACCCAGATCGCCGCGCTTGGCCCGGTGGCGCTGCTGTGCATCGTGGTAACGGTGGCGCTCACCATCGGCGCGGGCGTGCTCGCCGCGCGGCGGCTGGGCTATAGCGATGCCTTTGGCGTGCTGGCCGGCGGCGCGGTGGCGATCTGCGGCGCCTCGGCCGCGCTCGCGCTGGCGGCGACGCTGGGCGAACGGCGGATCAATCAGGGGCAATTGACGCTGGTGCTGGTCGGCATTTCGGCGATGAGCGCGATGGCGCTGCTGCTCTATCCCAGCATCGCGCATCTGCTGATGCTGAGCGATGTGAAGGCGGGCTATATGCTGGGCGCGTCGATCCACGACGTGGCGCAGACGCTGGGCGCGGGCTATGCCTATTCGACCGCCGCCGGTGAAAATGCCGCGATCGTGAAGCTCACCCGCGTCGCGCTGCTGGCGCCGGTGCTGGCGGTGGTCGCCTTCTTCTTCAAGCAGGACGGGCCGGCCAAGGCGACGGGCGGCGTGCCGTGGTTCGTGATCGGCTTTTTCGCGCTGGCCGGGGTCAACTCGCTGATCACCATTCCGCCGCTGGTGACCAAAAGCGCGGAGACGCTGGCCACCGCGATGCTGGCCATGGCCGTCACCGCCACCGCCATCCGATCGCCCATGCGCCAGCTGATGGAAGGCGGGCCAAAGCCGCTATACGTCATCGCCACCGCAACGCTCGCCGCGCTGCTGCTGGCGATGGCGGCGGCGATCGTGGTGATCGGTTAGGGCGAACAGCCCCGCGCGACCGGCGACCGCATGGGTCGTCACCCCGGACCCGATCCGGGGTGACGCTGCCGTTGCAGTGGCGGAAGAAGCGGGACCCCGGGTCAAGCCCGGGGTGACGGGAAATTTTGGGATGGTGTCCAGACGGGGCGGCCCCCTCCTCCCCTTCAGGGGAGGAGGTCGGGAGGTGGGGCCTTGATGCCGGGCACGGCGCTTTTTTTGGGAGAGGCCCCACCCCAACCCCTCCCCTGAAGGGGAGGGGCTTGGTTGGGCGCCACCCGGCCGCGTCCCCGCTCACTCAACCCCGTTCGTCCCGAGCGCAGTCGAGGGACGCGATGGCGAGCGCTGCGCCAGGGCCGCGTGTCTCGACTGCGCTCGACACGAACGGAGGTTACGGCCGCCGCAGCACCGCCCCCTAAAAACTCACCCCCGGGGCGCCGCCGTCGACTGGCGCACGACGAGCATATGGGCGATGGTGCGCCGTTCGCTGCTCGCCGGATCGCCGCTCAGCAGCAGGTCGGCCGCGTTCGACGCCATTTCGCGCACCGGCTGGCGGATGGTGGTGAGCGCGGGCCAGACGACGCTGGCCAGCGCGGTATCGTCAAAGCCCGCGATCGACACGTCATCGGGCACGCGCAGGCCTCGGCGGTGCGCGGTGGCGAGCGCGCCGGCGGCCATGTCGTCGCTCGACGCGAAGATCGCGGTCGGCGGCTCGGCGAGCGACAGCAGCGCGTCAGCCTCCGCCGCGCCCGACTGGAAATCATAGGTGCCGGTGCGCAGCAGCGCGGCGTCCACCGCGATCCCCGCCTCGGCCAGCGCGGCGGCAAAGCCGGCCAGCCGCTGGCCGCTCGCCGCATAGCTGGGATGGCCGGCGATGAAGCCGATGCGGCGATGGCCAAGCCCGATCAGGTGGCGCGCCATTTCGGCGGCGGCCGCGTGATTGTCGATATGCACCGACGGGCTCAGCATCGGCTCGGTGCTGGGCGAGACGCGCACGAAGCGCATGCCCCGTTCGGCCAGCCGGGCCAGCACCGCCGGATAATCGGTGACCGGCGGCGTCAGGATCAGGCCGTCGAGCGGCATGGTGTCGATCAGCGCGCCGATGTCGCGCTCCAGCTGCGGGGACTCGCGGTCATAGGGTTGCGCGAGCATGCGCACCCCGTCGCGCTCGCACCGCTCGCGGATGCCCACCTGCATTTCATAAACGTAATAAGGCGACGGATTGTCGCAGATCAGCGCCACCTGATAGGAGCGGCTGCCCGCCAGCGTGCGCGCCGCCATGCTGGGGCGGAAGTTCAACCGCTCGACGACCGCCAGCACTTTCTCGCGGGTCGCCGCGCCCACATAGCGCTCGTTATTGAGCACCCGCGACACGGTCTTGATCGAAACCCCGGCCTCGCGGGAGACATCCTTGATCGTGGCGCGCAAGCGGTTGGCCCCATTATTTTTATGTTGTGTCAATTGATTGCACAATTTTGCCGGGGGCGTCCAGCCCCGGCGCATGGGCCAACTGTGTTAGTGAAATAAATCAGTTGCCCACCCCACCCCATCGCCGATAGACTGTCGGGCCATGCGCTTCAGCCTGTTCCCCCGCCGGGACGACCCCGATGAACCGGCCTGGCAGGCGCCGGCGGACGACGCGCATGACGACGCGCCCGATTTCACCGAGGATGCGGACGACCTGGCCGAGGGCGGCGAGCCCCCTGCCCCGCCGCCCCCGCGCCACCGGCTGCGCTGGGCATCGCGGATTGCGGGCGCGCTGCTGCTGCTGTTCTTCCTCGTGGTCGGCTGGCTCGCGGTCACCGCGCCGCTCTCCAAATCGCTGGAACCGCTCACCCCGCCCAGCATCACCCTGCTGGCGAGCGACGGCACCGCCATCGCCCGGCGCGGCGCGACCATCGGCAAGGCGGTGGACGCCGCCACCCTGCCCGCGCATGTGACCGGCGCCTTCATCGCCATCGAGGACCGCCGCTTCCGCCGGCACTGGGGTGTCGACCCCTGGGGGATTGCGCGGGCGATGGCGCACAATGTCGTCGCCGGCCGCTTCCGCGAGGGCGGCAGCACCATCACCCAGCAGCTGGCGAAGAACGCCTTTCTCGATTCAGACCGCACCGCCGGGCGCAAGCTGCGCGAGCTGCTGATCGCCTTCTGGCTGGAGGCGTGGCTGTCGAAGGACGAGATTTTGTCACGCTATCTGTCGAATGTTTATTTCGGCGACAATGTCTATGGCCTGTCGGCGGCGGCGAAACATTATTTCAGCACCACGCCCGAGCGGCTGACCCCGGCGCAGGCGGCGATGCTGGCCGGGCTGGTGAAGGCGCCGTCGCGGCTGGCGCCGACCGGCAATCTGGCCGGCGCGCGCGCGCGGCAGAAGCTGGTCATCGCCGCGATGGCCGAGACCGGCGTGCTGAGCCGGGCGGAGGCCGAGGCGGCCCGCCCGGCGCGCCTGAAACCCGCGCGCGAGGCGCAGCTGCCCGACGGCTCTTATTTCGCTGACTGGGTACTGCCCGCCGCGCGCGACCAGGCGGGTGCGATCACCACCGAGACGCGGGTGATGACGACGCTCGATGCCCGGCTCCAGCGCGCGGCCGAACGCGCGGTGCGCCGGGCGGGCCTGAAAAAGGCGCAGGTGGCGATCGTCGCGATGCGCCCCGATGGCCGGGTGGTGGCGATGGTGGGCGGCAAGAGCTACGCCGCCAGCCCCTTCAACCGCGCAACGCAGGCGCGGCGCCAACCCGGCTCCGCCTTCAAGCTGTTCGTCTATCTCGCCGCGTTGCGCAGCGGGATGACGCCCGACACGATGGTGGACGACAGCCCCGTCACGCTCGGCAGCTGGACGCCGCGCAACAATGACGGGCGCTACCGGGGCGAAATCCCCCTGCGCGAGGCCTTTGCCCGATCAAGCAATGTCGCCGCCGCCCGGCTGACCGCGAAGCTGGGCGTGCGCGCCGTCATCCGCACCGCGCGGGATCTCGGCATTTCCACCCCCCTGCCCGAGGAAGCGACGATCGCGCTGGGCAGCGCCAACACCTCGCTGCTGGAGCTGACGGCCGCCTATGCCGCGGTTGCCGCCGGCGCCTATCCGGTGCGGCCGCACGGCATCGAGGATCAGCGCGAGGCCAGCTGGCTCGACATTCTGGGCAACCGCTCCAACAGCCTGGGCGAGCGGGTGACGGCCGACATGCGCGATCTGCTGGGCGCGGCGATCAACGCCGGCACCGGCCACCAGGCCGCGCTGGAGATCGAGGCGTTCGGCAAGACCGGCACCAGCCAGGATGCGCGCGACGCGCTGTTCATCGGCTTTGCGCGCGATCTGGTGGTGGGCGTGTGGGTGGGCAATGATGACAACACGCCCAATCCCGGCCTGTCGGGCGGCGGGGTGCCGGCGCGCATCTGGCGCGATTTCATGGGCCAGGCGCTGGGCGTGCGCAGCGCCGCCCAGGCCGACGTGCCCGAGCCCGACCCCGAACTCATCCTCCCCGGGCTGGACGAGATCGGCAATGTGACGCTGCCGGTCGAAGGCGAGCTGAACGGGCTGGGCATGAACCTGAAAATCGGCCGCGACGGCTCGATTTCCGTAACCCCGGATGCCGAACGCACCCCGCCACCAAAGGCGCCCCCGCCGGAGCCGAGGCGGGAGGCACCGCCGCCGGGATAGGGGGTGGGGGAATTGGGTCAAACGACTCGCCCGATCCCTACGCGCGGCCGGACCATGACCATTTGATCAAAACATCGCTAGGAACACGAAAGAGCAGGACAAGCTCGGTCGTTTGTTTTATTCCTTTGGCATGTTTCGACAGAAGACCGCCATCATCGTTGGTGCAGGAGCAAGTTGCGAGCTCGGACTTCCCTCCGGCGACCAACTGAAAAGAGATATTGTCCGCCTATTGAAGCCCACAGATGACAACGTCTATGGCTTTATTGACAAGACGATGATTGCCTATATGCACCAGATGGGCTATCCCAATTCTTTTGAATTTGGTGAACGCATGAAGGACGTTAAGGAGGCGGCCGATCGAATAAGGAAAGGATTGCCTTTAGCTCTTTCAATCGATAACTTTTTACACAGTCACCACGGCGACTCCGAAGTTGAGAAACTTGGCAAACTCGCCATTGCCATAAGCATCATACACGCCGAAGAACGATCTTACCTTTTTCACAGGGCAACCGCTCTAGAAAGAGCAAATCCCAATTATAAGCCATCAATTCAAATATACAACGAAAAATTATTAGAGAGCTGGTACCCATTATTTGCTAAGCTAGCAATGTCTGAAGTACATCGACAAAATATAAGCAAAGTTTTTGATAATCTACGTTTTGTTATATTCAATTATGACCGATGCTTTGAGCAATATATATGGATTGCTTTACAAAGTTACTTTGGGGTTAGCGGCGAAGAAGCATCAGACGTTCTGTCTGGTGTCAGCTTCATACATCCATATGGCACTCTTGGACCTCTGCCATGGCAGAGTAAGGATGAAAGTGTAGCTTTTGGTGAATTCAATGTGAACCAGCTTTCGGGCATGGCTTCGCGGATTCGTACCTTCACCGAAAGTGTTCAAAGTGACATTGGCAGCTCTGTAAAGGACGCCGTCGAATGGGCTGACACGATCGTTATTCTTGGGTTTGGCTATCTCGACCAGAACATCCAGCTTCTTTCTCCCGGCTCAACGGCCTGCAGCAACAGAGTGTTCAGCACGGCCCTCAATGTATCCGGACCAGACCAACTTGTAATGAAAGAAGCCATGATGAAGCTGGCCGGTGTAAATGAGAATAATGCCATGATCGAGCCGGGTTCCTGCCGCAATCGTTTCAATAACTACTGGTTGCATCTTAGCTTGCGCTGATACTGGTATAAGCCGCCCACCCACCCCCCCGGTTGACCTCCCCGCCGGCCCCGGCCAAGAGCGCGCTCATGCGCTTCTTTTCAGACAATGCCGCCCCCGCCTGCCCCGAGGTTCTCGCCGCGCTGGGTGAGGCGAACACGCTCGACACCGCTTATGATGGCGACCAGTGGAGCCGGCAGCTGGATGCCGCCGCCAGCGCGCTGTT
>NZ_JAIESM010000088.1 GCF_019746015.1 Sphingomonas sp.
CGGCCGGAAGTGGCGGCGGACCTGAAGCGCCTGCTGACCGCCGCCGATCTGGTGCCGGAGGTGAAGGGGCGGATCCGCGCGGTTTCCTGCTATCGCACGGTGACGCACCAGCGCCGGGTATTCTGCGGCAAGATCGGCCCCGGTCGCGCGGCGCGCACCCCGGCCGATCGCGCGCGCTTTGTCGGCCCGCCGGGCTATAGCGAGCATGCCACCGGCTATGCGATCGATTTCGCGACGCGCCCCTCGCCGGGCTGTGCGGACGTCAACGCCTGTTTCGCGCGCACCGCCGCCGGGCGCTGGCTCATCCAGCATGCCGGTGAATTCGGGTTCGAGCTGAGCTTTCCCGCCGGCAACGGGCAGGGGGTATCCTATGAACCCTGGCACTGGCGCTGGGTGGGGACGAGCGCGACCGCGCCCGGCGCGGCAGCGGCGCGCGCGATCTTCGCCCGGGCACGCGCTAGTTATCCCGCCCAGCCGATGGTGATCGACAACCCGGCACGCATGCTGATGCCGACGCCGGGCTTCCAGACGCTGCCGCGGTGAGGTTTTGGGAAAGGCGGTTTGGTCCGCCTTTCCCGGCACCGGCCCGCTCCCCCAATCCCTACTGCACCCGCGTCACGCGGATACCGGCCGCACGCAGCTGCGCGATCACCGAATTCGGCCCGGCGAGATGGCCCGCGCCCACCGCCACGAAGACGCGGCCCGGCGCCGCCATGCGTTGCCGGAGCCAGGTCGCCCAGCGCGCGTTGCGGCGGGTGATGAGCGCGTCGCGCATTGCCGGGCTGGTGCTGCGCGGATCGGTGACGATCCGCTCAAGGGCGGCCAGATCGCCCGTGCCCCAGGCGTTGAGCGTCGCGCGATAGTCATCGCCGCCGGCGAGCGCGCCCGCCAGCAGGCGCTGCTGGTCCGCCTCGCTCAAGCCGTCGAACAGCGCGAACTGCGCGTCGAGCGTTTCCAGTCCGCGCCGGGGGCGGCCGGCAAAGCGCGCCTCGATCACGGCTTCGGCACCGTGCGCGGCGTCCGCCCCGGTCAGCCCGGCGGCGCGCGCGCCCAGCATCAGCGCGGCGGCCCAAGTCTTCAGCCCGTCAAGCTGGGCGAGCGGCGTGCCGGTGCGCTCGACCATGGCCCGCAATGCTTCGCGCGTGGCCGGCGGCACTCGCGCGGCGATGGGGGGCAGCCCCTTGGCGCGGCCCCATTTCAGGAAAGCGGCCGCCGCCGCGCCGGCGGGAAGGGCGGGCAGCTCGGTCACCAGTTCATCCGCCGCGCGCATTGCCGTCGCCAGTTTTTCGCCTTCCCAGCGGGTCGCGGCGGGCAGCAGGTGGACGGTGCCGAACAGCCACAGAGTGGTATCGGCATCGCGCGCCACGAACAGCGCGGGCCGCGCGGTTTCGCCGGCCTGGCCGCAGCCGCCGATCAGCAGAAGCAACGGCCAGGCCAGCGGCCTCACTGGGTGATCCGCGTGGCCGACAGGCGATAGCGCTTCAGCTGCGCCTGCACGCTGTCTGCGCCGGCCAGGTGCCCCGCGCCCACCGCGATGAACACGGTGCCGGGTTCGGCCATCATGTCCTTGATCACCGCCGCCCAGCGCTTGTTGCGATCGGCAAGCAGCAGGCGGCCGACCTCGGGCTGGCTGCGCATGCCCTGGTTGATGGTGCGGCCCAGCGCTTCGGGGTCGCCGGCGGCCCATTGCGTCACCATCTTGTCCAGCGTTTCGCTGGCCTTGCCGCTTTCCTTGGCGGTTTCGTCCAGAAACTTGATCTGCAGCGGGATCGGCATGGTGTCGAAATAGCCCAGCTGCTGCTCCAGCGTTTCGAACCCGGCAATGCGCTTGCCCTGCGCCTTGGCGGCGGCGGTCAGCGTCTTTTCGGCGCCGCTGTTGGGGTCATAGCCCGCCTTCAGCGCCGGGATCAGCCCCAGATTGACCGCCGCGAACCACGGCTCGAACGTGTCGAACGCCTGCGGGGGCAGGCCCAGGCCGGTCATCGCCTTCACATAATGGTCGCGCGCAGGCTCGGGCAGGCGCGCGGTCAGCGTCTTGCCGTCGGTGGCGGTGGCCAGCTTCATCACCAGCGGCTGGGCCGCCTTTTCATCGGCATCGGGCAATTCGAGGACGAGCAGCTTGCTCTCGTCGAACGCCTTTTTCACGGCCCCGTCGAACCAGCCATAGCCCGGCTTCAGCACATGGATGGTGCCGAACAGATAGAGCGTGGTGTCGGCATCCTTCACCACCCACAGCGCGGGGTGCGCAGCCTTGGCGGGCGCCGCCGCGGTCGTGGCGGGGGTGCTGCTCTGCGCGAACAGCGGGCCGGCCAGGCACAGGGCAAGCGTGGTCGCTGCCTCCAACAAACGCATCTTCATCACTTTTCCTCCCAAAAAACTTCAGTTGCGGAATTTGGTCCACAGATAGACGGCCATCATCACCGCGACGGTGGCCAGAAACAGCGTCTCGTGCATCGGTTCAGCCACCAGCCCGCCACGCCACAGCAGGAACCAAACCGGATAGGCGAGCAGGTAGAAGTTCAGCCCCCAGGTGGAGGCGATATAGTTGTTCTGGCGCTCCACCTCGTCGATGGCGACAAAGTAACGCCAGCTGCCGATCAGGATCGCAACCACCAGCACGATGCTCATCGCAATGGCAAAGGCCGGCGGCAGCGCCCCCGGGAACATGCCTGGCGTGTCCTTTTCGAACATGGCGGTGGCAAAACCCGCGACGAAACCCAGCCCGCCCAGGCTGCCGATGATCAGCCAGATGCGCCGCGTGCGGGCGCGGGCGGCGCGTTCGCCGGCGCCGGGTTCATTCCTGTCCATCGGACTCACCATCATCGAAAATCTCCTCGATCGGCTGGTCGAACAGCCGCGCGATCTTGAACGCCAGCGGCAGCGACGGATCGTGCTTGCCGGTCTCGATCGCATTCACGGCCTGGCGCGACACGCCCAGCCGCCCGCCCAGTTCGGCCTGGCTCCAGTCGCGCATCGCGCGCAGCACTTTCAGACGGTTCTTCACCACCTCATCCATTTTTCCCCCCGCAGGGTGTCGAAGTTTGGTCACTCAGACCTGACCATATGTCAGCTTATACTGACTAAATGACAGCGATTCGTGTCATTGTCAAGTACACCTGACCAAATGACGCATCATCGTGACATTGGCGTGGTGGCGGGGTTGCGAAGCTATTGAATACGTTCGATTTCGATGCCCAGCTGCTCCAGCCGGGCGAGGACGGAGGCATTGCCGACAAAATGCGCCGCGCCGCCGGCGAACAGCACCGTGCCGGGCTGTTTCAGCCGCGCCGCCAGCACCTTTGCCCAGGCGGCGTTGCGCTCGGCCAGCAGCGGTTCGCCGAACTGGCCAAAGCCCGTGCTTGCCTCCACCGTCAGGTCCGAATCGGGGCCCATCTCGCCCTTGGCCCAGCCATGGGTGCCGCGCCGTCCCTCGGCAATGTCCGCATCAGGCGCGTCGATGGCCTGGATCAGGCCGGCGCGCTGCTCGCTCTCGGGCAGCTGGCTGATCCGCTGGAGCACGGCATCGCCATCCTCGATCGCCAGGATCGGCTTTTTGGCGGCCTTGAACGTGTCGACCAGCCAGTCCTCGACGCCGGGGCCGTGATCTTCCCCGGCCGCCTCCTCGCGCGCCATGCCGATCGAGGCGGAGACGAGCCAGGTCGGCAGCTTGTCGAACTCGGCGATCATCGCGCTGGTAAAGCCCATGCCTTTCAGCCGCTTGAGGTAACCGGGCGGCAGCCGCCGGGCGAGCGGGGGCAGGGCGCCGTTGCGCGCGAACAGCTTCGGGTCAATCGCCGTGCTGCCATCGCCATCCTCGGTGATCAGCATGTCGGCGCGCGCGACGATGCGCTCCAGCGCGCGCGTCTGCCAGGCAAAGCCGGGCGGCAGCGTGTGGACCGTGCCCATCAGATAGATGACGGTGTCGGCATCGCTGATCTTCCAGATCGCCGGGCGGGGGCGGTAATTCTGGGTCCAGCCGGCCAGCACCGGGTCGAGCGCGGGCGCCTCGGCGGGCGTGGCTGGCGCGCGGTCCTGCGCGGCGAGCGGCACCGACGGGGCGAACGCCAGCAGCGCGGCGATCAGGGCGGCGAGCGGAGCGATTCGGCGATGCGGCATCGCGCCTGAATGGAGCCGATGGCGCCGCGCCGGTCAACGGGCGGGCCGGGTGTCGCCTCGCGCGCCTTGACCCCTGCGCCGTGCCGCGCCAAAGGGGCGCCCATCCGCCGCCGATTAGCGAAAGTCACGCCTTGGCCGCCCAGCCGCCCCGCCCGCCGATGAGCTTTCAGCGCATGATCCTGACACTCCATGATTATTGGAGCGACCGGGGCTGCCTGATCCTGCAACCCTATGACATGGAAATGGGTGCCGGTACCTTCCACACCGCCACCACGTTGCGCGCGCTGGGGCCGGAGCCGTGGAATGCCGCCTTCGTGCAGCCCTGCCGCCGGCCGACCGATGGCCGCTATGGCGAAAACCCCAATCGCCTCCAGCATTATTACCAGTATCAGGTGATCCTGAAGCCGTCGCCGCCCGACCTGCAGGAGCTGTATCTGGGTTCGCTCGCCGCGATCGGCATCGATTTTGCCATGCACGACATCCGCTTTGTCGAGGATGACTGGGAAAGCCCGACGCTGGGCGCCTGGGGGCTGGGCTGGGAAGTGTGGTGCGACGGGATGGAAGTGACCCAGTTCACTTACTTCCAGCAGATGGGCGGGTTCGACTGCAAGCCGGTGGCGGGCGAGCTGACCTATGGGCTGGAACGCCTCGCCATGTACATCCAGAACAAGGACAGCGTGTACGATCTGGCGTTCAACGACGCGGGCGTGCGCTATGGCGACGTGTTCCTGGAAAACGAACGCCAGATGAGCGCCTGGAATTTCGAGGTTGCCGATACCGACAGCCTGTTCGACCAGTTCAGGAAACATGCCGCCGAGTGCGAGAATGCGCTGGCCGCGGGCCTGCCGATCCCCGCTTATGAGCAGGCGATCAAGGCAAGCCATGTCTTCAACCTGCTGCAGGCGCGCGGGGTGATCTCGGTCGCCGAACGCCAGGCCTATATCGGCCGCGTCCGCGACCTGGCCAAGGCCGCCTGCGCCGGGTGGATGGAGAAGAACAACGCCGACTGGCAGGCGCGTTTTCCGGGATGGGCGGCATGACCGACTTCCTGCTTGAACTCCGCTCCGAGGAAATCCCTGCGCGGATGCAGGGCCGTGCGCGGGAGGATCTGGCGAAGCTGTTCGCCGCCGAACTCGCGAAGGCGGGGCTGAGCGCGGGTGCGATCGACACCTATGCCACGCCGCGCCGGCTCGCGCTGATCGCGCGCGACCTGCCCGACGCGACCGAGGCGGTTGCCGAGGAGATCAAGGGCCCGCGTGCTTCCGCCCCGCCCCAGGCGCTGGAGGGGTTTCTGCGCAAGACCGGCCTTGCGCGCGAGGCGCTGGTCGAGCGCGACGGCGTGCTGTTCGCGGTGATCGAACGCCCCGGCCGCGCCACCGCCGATGTGCTGGCCGAGGCGATCCCGGCGATCGTGCGCGCCTTCCCCTGGCCCAAATCGATGCGCTGGGGGGCGGCGTCGCTCTCCACCGAAAGCTTGCGCTGGGTGCGGCCGCTGCAGGGCATCGTCGCGCTGTTCGGCGACGCGGTGGTGCCGTGCGAGATTGCCGGGGTGACGAGCGGGGCGCAGACGCTCGGCCACCGTTTCCACCATCCCGGTGTGGTCACCATCCGCAGCGCCGCCAGCTATGCCGAGCAGCTGCGCGCCGCGCATGTCATCGTCGATCAGGAGGAGCGCGCCGCGATCATCGCAACGGGCGCGACGATGCTGACCGCCAAGGCCGGCTTGACGCTGATCCGCGACGAGGGGCTGCTGGCGGAAAATGCCGGGCTTACCGAATGGCCGGTGCCGCTGCTCGGCCGCTTCGATGCGGCGTTCCTCAGCGTCCCGCCCGAGGTGATCCAGCTGACGGCGCGGGTGAACCAGAAATATTTCGTCTGCCAGAATGCCGATGGCAGCCTGGCCAACGCCTTCGTCTGCACCGCCAATGTCGATGCCGAGGATGGCGGCGCGCGGATCGTGGAGGGCAACCGCAAGGTGCTCGCCGCGCGGCTGGCGGATGCGCGCTTCTTCTATGAGCAGGATTTGCGCGTGCCGCTGGCCGAGCAGGCCAGGAAGCTCGACCGGATCGTGTTCCACGAAAAGCTGGGCACGGTGGCGGACAAGGTCGCCCGGGTGGCAAAGCTCGCCCGCTGGCTGTGCGAGGAGGGGGTCATCAAACCCCTCCCCTTCAGGGGAGGGGCAGGGGAGGGGCCTCCCGATACCGGGCGCGCCATCGAACCTGCGCCCCACCCCAACCCCTCCCCTGAAGGGGAGGGGCTGAGCGTCGCCGAACTCGCCGACCTCGCCGAGCGTGCGGCGCTCCTGTGCAAGGCCGATCTGGTCACCGGCATGGTCGGCGAATTTCCCGAGCTGCAGGGCGTGATGGGCGGCTATTACGCGGCAGCGCAGGGCGAAGACCCCCGCGTCGCCGCCGCGATCCGCGATCACTACAAGCCCGTTGGGCAGGGCGACGACGTGCCGACCGATCCGGTGACGGTGGCGGTGAGTCTGGCGGATAAGCTGGATACGTTGGCATTGTTTTTCCTGGAAGGAATGCCACCGACTGGATCGAAGGACCCCTTTGCCTTGAGGCGCGCCGGCCTAGGCGTCATCCAGCTCGTCATGCATAATGGGCTACGCATTTCGGTAGATCGCCATCTGTTTGCAGCAATGGTCATGAAGTATCACCACGATGCCAACGGCAATATTAGCTGGATCGGTCCGCACCCAGAATTTTTGGAACAGCGTCGGCTGCTGGCCGACTTCTTCGCCGACCGCCTCAAAGTCCAGCAACGCGAAGCCGGTGTCCGCCACGATCTGATCGACGCGGTGTTCGCGCTTGGGGGTGAGGACGATCTCGTCCGCCTGCTCGCCCGGGTGCGCGCGCTGCAGGCGTTCATCGCGACCGACAATGGCGCGAACCTGCTCGCCGGATACAAGCGCGCGGCGAACATCTTGAAGAAGGAAGGGGCTCCCCTCCCTGCAAGGGAGGGGCTGGGGGTGGGTTCGCCGGTGGCGGCGGACGACCTTTCCATCAACGCACCCACCCCCGCCCCCTCCCTTGCAGGGAGGGGAGTTGAGCTGGGCTACACCCCCGAACCGGCCGAGGCGGCGCTGGCCGCCGCGCTCGATGCGGCCGAGCCGGCCGCCGCCGCGGCCATCGCGCGCGAGGATTTTGAGGGCGCGATGGCGGCCCTTGCCAGCCTGCGTGCGCCGATCGATGCGTTTTTCGATCAGGTGACGGTGAACGACCCTGAGCCGACCAAGCGCGCCGCGCGTCTCGCCCTGCTCGCCCGGGTGCGCGAGGCCGTGCACAGCGTTGCCGATTTCTCGAAGATCGAGGGGTGAGGGTGTCGCCGAACCCCAGCGTCATGCCGGACCGGTTCCGGCATCCACCGTTGGCGCCAGTGCTGCGTCGGCACGGCCTGGCACCACGGTAGACCCCGCAACACGTGCGGGGTGACGGGTAAGTTAAGCGCATACCGCTTCAGGGAGTGAGCAAATGAGCTATGTCTATCGCTTCGGCGGCGGGGTTTCCGATGGCGGCAAGGGCGACAAGACCCTGCTGGGCGGTAAGGGCGCGAACCTGGCCGAGATGGCGGCGATCGGCCTGCCGGTGCCGCCGGGCTTCACCA
Organism: Sphingomonas sp.; assembly: GCF_019746015.1. Lineage (GTDB taxonomy): Bacteria > Pseudomonadota > Alphaproteobacteria > Sphingomonadales > Sphingomonadaceae > Sphingomonas. The sequence goes on from NZ_JAIESM010000088.1 coordinate 7,732, forward strand.
TCAGCACCGAAATGTGCACCCGCTATCTGGCCGAGGGGCAGGCGTTTCCCGACAGCCTGAACGCCGAAGTCGCCACCGGCCTGGCCCATATCGAGGGGGTGACCGGCAAGCGCTTTGGCGACCCGGCCAATCCGCTGCTCGTCTCGGTCCGCTCGGGCGCGCGGGTGTCGATGCCGGGGATGATGGACACGGTGCTGAACCTGGGCCTGAACGACGCGACGGTGGAAGGGCTGGCGGCGACCAGCGGCGACGCGCGCTTTGCGTGGGACAGCTATCGCCGCTTCATCCAGATGTATGCCGATGTCGTGCTGGAGCTGGACCATGGCGCGTTCGAGGAAGCGCTGGAAATCGCCAAGGAAGACAAGGGCTATTTCCTCGACACCGAAATGACCGCGGCCGACTGGCAGGCGCTGGTTGCCGAGTACAAGACGCTGGTCGCCGAGCTGTGGGGCAAACCCTTCCCGCAGGATGTGCACGACCAGCTGTGGGGCGCGGTGGGCGCGGTGTTCGGATCGTGGGAGTCCGACCGGGCGCGCGTCTATCGCCGGCTGAACGGGATTCCGGGCGACTGGGGCACTGCCGTCAATGTGCAGGCGATGGTGTTCGGCAATATGGGCGAAACCTCGGCGACGGGCGTGGCCTTCACCCGCGATCCGTCGACCGGCCGCCGTGCCTATTATGGCGAATTCCTGATCAACGCGCAGGGCGAGGATGTCGTCGCCGGCATCCGCACCCCGCAATATCTGACCCGCGACGCCCGCGAGGCGGCGGGCGCCAAGCCGCTCAGCATGGAAGAGGCGATGCCAGAGACATTTGCTGAGTTGGCCAAGGTGTTCGACCTGCTGGAAACGCATTACCGCGACATGCAGGACATCGAATTCACCGTGGAGCGCGGCACCTTGTGGATGCTGCAGACGCGCAGCGGCAAGCGCACCGCCTCGGCCGCGCTGAAGATCGCGGTCGACATGGCGCAGGAAGGGCTGATCACCCATGCCGAGGCGGTGGCGCGGGTTGATCCGGCCGCGCTCGACCAGCTGCTACACCCGACGCTTGATCCCAAGGCGCCGCGCGACGTGCTGACGCGCGGCCTGCCCGCCAGCCCCGGTGCCGCCTCCGGCGTGGTGGTGTTCGACAGTGAAACGGCGGAGCGCCGCGCGGGGCTGGGCGATGCGGTGATCCTGGTGCGCGTGGAAACCAGCCCGGAGGATATTCACGGCATGCACGCGGCGCGCGGCATCTTGACCGCGCGGGGCGGCATGACCAGCCACGCCGCTGTCGTTGCGCGCGGGATGGGGCGGCCCTGCGTCTCCGGCGCGGGCAGCATCTCGATCGACGCGAAGGCGCGGGTGCTGCGCGTAGGCGGGCGCGAAGTGCGCGAGGGCGAGACGATCACCATCGACGGCGCCAGCGGCGAGGTGATGCTGGGCGCGGTGCCCACCGTCCAGCCCGAACTGGCCGGCGATTTCGGCACGCTGATGGCCTGGGCAGACGGGGTGCGGCGGATGCGGGTGCGCACCAATGCCGAAACCCCCGCCGATTGCCGCGTCGCGCGCGAATTCGGCGCCGAGGGGATCGGGCTGTGCCGCACCGAGCATATGTTCTTCGACGCCGCCCGCATCACCGCGGTGCGCCAGATGATCCTGGCCGACACCGAGGCCGGGCGCCGCGCCGCGCTCAACAAATTGCTGCCCGAGCAGCGCGGCGATTTCGCGGAGATTTTCGAGGTGATGGCGGGGCTGCCCTGCACCATCCGCCTGCTCGATCCGCCGCTCCACGAATTCCTGCCGCATGGCGAGGCCGAATTTGCCGATGTGGCGGCGGCTGCCGGCGTGGGCGTGGAGGCGCTGAAGCGGCGCAGCGCCGAACTGCATGAATTCAACCCCATGCTGGGCCATCGCGGTTGCCGGCTGGGCGTTACCTATCCCGAAATCTATGAAATGCAGGCGCGGGCGATTTTCGAAGCGGCGATCGACGTGGCCGACAAGACCGGCGAGGCGCCGATCCCCGAAATCATGATTCCGCTGGTGGCAACGCGGCGCGAGCTGGAACTGATGAAGGCAGTGGTCGATGCGCAGGCCGCCGCCGTGTTTGCCGAACGCGGCCGCACCATCACCTATCTGGTCGGCACGATGATCGAACTGCCCCGCGCGGCGATCATCGCCGGGCAGATCGCGGCGAGCGCCGATTTCTTCAGCTTCGGCACCAACGACCTGACCCAGACGACCCTGGGCGTCAGCCGCGACGATGCCGGCCGGTTCCTGACCACCTATGTCGACAAGGGCATCTATCCGACCGACCCGTTTGTCAGCATCGATGTGGAAGGGGTGGGCGCGCTGATCGAGATGGCGGCCGAGCGTGGCCGCGCGACGCGCGCCGGGCTGAAGCTGGGCATTTGCGGTGAACATGGCGGCGACCCGGCCAGCATCGGCTTTTGCGAGGGGGTGGGCCTGGATTATGTCTCCGCCTCGCCCTATCGCGTGCCGATTGCCCGGCTGGCGGCGGCACAGGCGGCATTGCGCGCCCGCGCCTGACGCGGTTATGCTCCCGTTTCGAAAGGGGAGCGGATGATCTGGCGGTCGTTGCTGGCGGTCGTGCTGGGGCTGGTGCTGGGGGGCGGTGCCGCCGCCTGGCAGGTGCGCAGCGGTGCGCTGGGCAACCAGATCCAGCTGGGGCCATGGACCACGGGCCGCGATTTCGGCAGCGCGGCGGCCAGCCCCTATACCCGCGCGGTGGTGGCGCTGCGTGGCCTCTTGGCCCTGCCGGCGCGCGAGGCTCGCTATTACAATGCCGCCACCGACAGCGCGGGCGCACCGCTGAACGGTCGCTGTCGCTACCGGGTGAGCGGCGCCGCGCTGCCCGCCAAATGGTGGAGCCTGACGCTTTATGATCCGGCGGGTTATCTGGTGCCCAATCCGGCCGGGGTCTATGCGATTGGCAGCGTCGGCCTTGCGCCCGCCGAACAGACCGGCTGGCAGGTGCTGATCGCGCCCCGGCAGCAAGCGGGCCATTGGCTGCCCAGCGGCGGCCTGGCCCGGTTCGAGCTGACCCTGCGCACCTATCTGCCTGCTGATGGCGGCCGGGGCGAGCCGGCACCAGCGGCGTTGCCGCGCATCGACAGGCTGGGCTGCTGATGCGGCGCTGGCTGATCCCGCTTGTCCTCCTGATCGTGTCGGCGCTCGTCGGCTGGCGGGTGGCGCTGGTCTATACCCCCGATGCGCTGATGCGGCTGGCGGAGCGGCGCGTGGCGACGCTGGGCGGCGGTGTGAACCATATGTCGCACGGCCCGCTGGTGACGGCGGCGGCGCGGGCAATCGTGCGGCCCAGCCCCGACCTGCTCTATTCTTCGTGCCCGTTCAGCCTGTCGGGCGGCCCGGTGCTGGTGGAGGTGCCCGCCATCGCCGCGCCCTATTGGTCGCTGTCGGTGTTTGACGGGCGCACCAATGTCGCCTTTGTCCGCAACAATGGGGAGGCGCCCGGCGGCTTGCGCATCGCGATCATCCAGCCGGGGCAGGCGGCGCCTGCCGGCTACCAGCCGGTGGCGGTGCCGCTCGCGCACGGCATTGCGCTGGTGCGCGTGCTGATCGACCGGACCAAGCCGATCGATACGATTGACGCCCAGCGCCGCCGCGCCAGCTGCCGCCCGGCCTGACCGGGCGGGCTTCCACAGTGTCCTCGTCGCCCCGGACTTCATCCGGGGCCCCGCTGCCTTTGCGGCGGTGGAAAAGCGGGACCCCGGGTCAGGCCCGGGGTGACGGACTGTGTGGCTGAAGTCCCATCAAGTCAGGCGAAACCTGCCCTAAGGCGCGGCGCTGCCGCTCAGCAAGGCGGCCTGCAGCCGCCATTGCTGGCGCGCGATATAGCCAGCCGGCACGCCCAGCCGCATTTCCAGCGCCATTTCGTCTTCGGCCGACAGCGTTTCGATATCGGCCAGGTCGCGCACGCCCAGCCCGTCGAGCTTCTCGGCCAGCTCGGGCGTCATCCCACCAAGCCGCGTGAGCAGGTGGCGAGTTTCGGACTCCGCCGTCGGCGCGGCGGGTTCGGATACTGGTTCCGGCGCGGGTTCGGCTGGCGGCGCGATGGCCGCCTCCGCCACGGGCGCGGGGCCGAAGAAATCGGTTTCCAGTTCTGGATGCCGCGGCACCGCCGGGGCAGGGGCCGGCGGCTCAGGCGGCTCAGGCGGCTCAGGCGGCTCAGGCGGCTCAGGCGGCTTAGGCGGCGCCGGTGGCTCGGGCGGTGCGGGTGGCTCGGGTGGCGGCTCGGGTGCCGCCATGACGACGGTCGCCGCGTCCCCGGTTTCCAGCGCGCGCTTTTCGTCTTCCAGCCGCGCAATGCGGTTCATCTTGCCGCGCATCAGCGCGTCGCTCTGGTCGCGATAGCTGGTGTAATAGTCTCGCTCGACGATGAAGCGCCGCCGCCACACCTCGCCGGCGCGGTTGCTGATATAGCCCAGGCCGATGCCAATGACGAACGCCAGCGCAAGCACGGCGAACAACATGGTAGGCGGCAACAGCATCGCACGATCCCCGGGCGGATTTCAGACGCCAATGTGCGCTTCGCGCCCGCGCCGATCAAGCGCGCCATGTGTCCCAAAACCGGCCTGAAATGCCGGTTTTGCGTCCGATCGCCCTCAGGCGCCGCCGATCAGCGAGTCCGAGATCGAGCAGGACGCCGGGCCGAGAATGACGACGAACAGCGTCGGCAGGATGAACAGAATGAGCGGCACCGTCATGATCGCGGGCAGGCGGGCCGCCTTTTCCTCGGCGCGCATCATGCGTTCGTGGCGGAACTCGGCGGAGAGCACCCGCAGCGCCGAGGCGAGCGGCGTGCCGTATTTCTCGGTCTGGATCATCGTGGTGACGACGCCCTTGATCGCTTCCAGATCGACGCGCGTGGCGAGATTTTCGAACGCCTGGCGCCGGTCGGTCAGGAAGCTCAGCTCGATCGCGGTCAGCGAGAATTCGTCGCCCAGCTCGGGATAGGCCTTGCCCAGCTCGCGCGAAACGCGGTGGAAGGCGGCGTCCACCGTCAAGTCGGCCTCGGCGCAGATCACCAGCAGGTCGAGCGCGTCGGGCACGCCCTTGCGGATCGCGGTGGAGCGCTTGGCGATCTGGTTCTGGAGGTAGATGTCCGGCGCCTTGTAGGCGACGATCAGCGTCACCGCGACCAGGCCATAGGCCTTGAGCGGCGACCAGGTCGCAAACATTTCGGTGCCATAGACCAGATAGATGATGAGCCCGCCGAACACGATCGGCAGCACCAGCCGGGCAAAGATGACCGCGACCGCATATTCCTTCGACCGGATACCGGCCTGGACGAGCTTGGTCTGCACCGTTTTCAGCTGCTCGTCCTGCAGCACCTTCAGCGATTGCAGCAGGTTGCGCAGGCGGTCGGTCGTCTGGTTCTGCTTGACCAGCTTCACCCGCCGCTTCGACGTTGAAGCAGTGATGCCCGCCTTCAGCTGTTCGCGCCGTTCGTTGAGCGCCTTCACGCGCTTGGCCATCGGGTCGCGCACGGTCATCGCGCCATAACGCATGGCAACGACCAGGAACGCCGCCCCCGCCGCCAGGAAGGTGGCGACCATATAGACGTCGACGCCCAGCAGCTTGGGCCCCTCGGGCATGATGGCGGCGGCGGCGAGGATGTGCATCATGAGCGCCTCAGATCTCGAAATTGACCATCTTGGCCATGATGGCCGCGCCGATGCCCATCCAGATCAGCCCGCCAATGCCGGCGACCATCAGCCGCTGATCGACGAAGAAGCTCTGCATATAGGTGCCGTTGATGAACCAGATCATCGTGAACACGATGAACGGCAGCGAGCCGACGATATAGGCCGACGCCTTCGATTCCGACGACATCGCCTTGATCTTCAGCTTCATCTGCGCGCGCTGGCGCAGCACATTGGCCAGATTGGCCAGCGTTTCGGCCAGGTTGCCGCCGGTTTCGCGCTGGATGTTGATGCTGATGCAGAAGAACTGGAATTCGGGCGTGCCCAGCCGGTCTGCGGTTTCCTGCAACGCGACATCCATGCTGCGGCCGATTTTCATCTTGTCGGTGATGGCGCGGAATTCCACGCCGATCGGACCGTCCACTTCCTGACCCACCACGCCCATCGTCTCGGCGATCGGCAGGCCAGAGCGCAGGCCGCGCACCAGCAGTTCGATCGCGTCGGGAAACTTGGAGTTGAACTTGTTCACGCGCTTGTTGATGAACATGCCAACCACGAAGTGCGGCACACCGCCGCCCACCACGACACCCAGCAGCAGCGCCAGCAGGATCGGCGCGCCCGCCACGATCAGCATCCCCGACACCACCACCAGCAAGCCGGCCGAGACCATGCCATATTGGCCCACGGTCCAGCTCTTGCCGGTCATCGCCAGCCTTTTGCTGATCAGCGCGGGGTTGGGCAGGAAGCGCGTGAACAGGTCGTCGACCTTGGTCGCGCGCGTCATCTGGATGCGGCGCAGCTGCGCATCGGTCGCCGCGCCCGCGGCGCGGCCGGCGAGGCGCTTCAGCCGGCGCTTCTTGGCCTTGCCAGGCGACGGCGCCAGCAGCACGAACGCCATCAGCGCCCCGACGCCGATCACGCCGAGCGCCAGCATCACCATGGGCATCAGGCCGTTCATGTCCATCGCGTTACATCATCCTTATCAAGCGCTTGGACTTACGGCGCCTCGGCCGCGTCGGGTGCTTCCGCTGCCTTGGGCGTGCGTTTGGGCATCAGGTTCTTGAAATCGCCCAGCTTGGCGAACAGGCCGCCGCCCGCAGGCTTTTCCTCGCCGTCCGCGGCCGATTTCACGTCCTTGCCCTTGGCATCCTTGGCCTTGGCGTCTTTGCCCTTGGCCGGCTTGCCCTTGGTCGGCCCCGAATCGCCGTCGCCATCGACAATGCCGGCAAGGCGCGTGGCCAGATCGTTGATCGGCACGACCGTCTTGCCGCCCTTGCCGACTTCGGCGAAGGGCTTGCCCAGCTTGGCGGCCTGCGCCGCCACCTTCTGGTCAAAGCTGACAACGACATCGACCTTGCGCTCGATCGACCCTTCAAAGTCCTTGCGGCTGATTTCCATCAGCGTGTTGGCATGGACCTTGTTGGCCACGACGAACACCTGCGCCTGGGGCGCATTCTGCTTCAGCCACGAAAGGATGCGGATGGTGTCTCTTGCGGAAGCCAGCGTCAGCTCGGTGACGATCACCGCCATCTGCACTTCGCTCATCAGATAGGGATAGCTGACCAGCATCGCGCGCGGCAGGTCGGTGATGGTGCACTCAAACGCCGAGCGCATTTCTTCCTGCAGCTGGAAATAGGCGGAGCCATCGCTGATGATCGGCGCGTTGATCGGCGCCTCCGCCGACAGGATCGCCAGCCGCTCGCTGTGCTTCACCATCGCGCGTTCGATGAACAGCCCGTCGATGCGGTTGGGGTTCTCGATCGCGTCGGTGAGGCCGCGGCCCGGCTCCAGGTCGAGCGCCAGCGCTGCCGTGCCGAAATGGACGTCAAGATCGAGCAGCGCGGTGGTCCGCTTGGCCTTTTCGCTCATCAGCCAGGCCAGCGAGGTGGCGAGCGTCGATGCACCCACGCCGCCGCGCGTGCCGATGACGGCGACAGAGCAATGCGGCCGTTCGGTGCCGGTTTCCGCCACCTTCGGCGCGTTGAGCAGTGCCTGCGCGCTGGCAAAGGCATCGCGCAGCGCATCGGCGCTGAGCGGCTTGAGCAGATAATCCTGGATGCCGCTGGCAACCAGGTCGCGGTACAGCCGCACATCGTTCACCTGGCCGGTGGCAATCACCACCGTGCCGGGCTCGCACACTTCGGCCAGCGCGTTGATGTCGTTGAGCGGATCGCCGCTTTCCGACAGGTCGACGAACAGGATCTGCGGGCTGGCGGTGACAGACAGCGTCTGGACCGCATTGCGCAGCCCGCCCTTGTTGACCTTTTCGGGAGCCCAGCCGAGCTCGCCGGCGATGGGGCGCAGCGCTTCTGCCGTGGTTTCGTCGCAGACGAAGGCGACAAAGGGCTCGCGCGTGGTGGGGCGCCAGGGAGCGTTCATCTTAGCGTGCCCCCCCGCCGCTGGTGCCTTCAGACTTCAGACCCGCAGCGCCGGTGTTGGGCGCCTTGCGCAGCGTCTGGATCGCCTTGTTGCCGGTGGCCGGGTCGGACGTGGTGCTGCCGGGCTGGCCGCGCACCAGATCCTCGGGCCGGGCCACCATCGCCGCCAGGTTCGAATTGGTCGCGCATCCATAGTTTGACGACGTGGCCGACTGGAACCGGTTGAAGCGCATATGGCTGTAGTCGGGGCAGTTCGGCACGCTGGCCGTGGAGCGGCTGACGACGACGCGGATCGTGCCCGGCGCCATCGCCGCCGCCGTGATCGGCGCCTGATCCGCAAGCGGCATGCCATAGCGGCCGACAACTTCTGCAATCTCGGCGCGTGCGGTGACCGCCGCGCCGCTGGGGTCGTCCACCGCGACCTTGTCGCCAAAGCTCAGGCGAAGCGTCGACAGCCAGCCGACCAGGCGCTGCGCCTCGCCGCGCTGAAGCGCGCTGCCGTCGGTCGCCACGTCGAACACATAATCGGTCCGGCTGACGACCGGCTGATGCACCGACTCGAGCGCGCGATTGGCATTGGCCGTGGTGCAGGCGGGCAGAAAGAGCGTCGCCGACAGGACGGTAAGCAGCAAAGGCTTTGACATGGATTTCTCCATCATGGGGCGCGGGCGTTTCATTGCAGGCTGAACCCGGGTGTGGCGCTGGGCATCTTGCGCGGCGGAACAGGGGCAACTGCCTTCCGGTCATCGCGCTGCGGTGCCGGCTGCGGACCCGGCGCGGCCGGCTCCGGCGCGCCCGGCGCCATCGGTTCGGGCGCGGTGACGCCGATCGAAGGCTGCGCGGTTTCCGGCTTGGCGACGCTGGGCTTGGCCCGGCTGCCGCCGGTCTTGCCTCGGTTCAGTTCGCCCATGAACACGCGGCCCAGATCGGTCGGCGCCTTGTAGCCGTCGGTCGGCAGGATGATGTCGCCCGCATTGACCGGCTTCACCAGATAGGGGGTGATGACGATCAGCAGCTCGGTCTCGTTGCGCTGGAAACCGTTCGACCGGAACAGCGCGCCCAGGATCGGGATGTCGCCCAGCCCCGGTGCCTGATCGATCGAGTTGTTGTGGTTGTTCTGCAGCAGCCCCGCGATCATGAAGCTCTGGCCCGAACCCAGCTCCACCGTGGTTTCGGCGCGCCGCGTCGACAGCGCCGGAATGGTGGTGCCGTTGATCTGGACCGCGCCGACGCTGGTCAGCTGCGAGACTTCGGGCCGCACGCGCAGGCTGATCCGCCCGTCGCCCAGCACCGTCGGGGTATAGGCCAAGCTGATGCCATATTGACGATATTCGACCGACACCGCGCCCAGCCCCTGAGAGACCGGGATCGGGATTTCGCCGCCGGCAAGGAACGTGCCCGTCTCGCCCGAAAGCGCGGTCAGGTTGGGCTCGGCAAGCGTCGACACCTGGCCGTTGCGCTCGGCAAGGTCGAGCGAACCGAGCAGATCGGCGCCGAACGCCTTGCCGGCCAGGCCGAGCAGCGTGCCGCCGGCAATCGCCTGCGGGAACTGGTTCAGTGTCTGGCCCTGGCGCAGGCCGTTGCCATCGACGATCGGGTTACCGGGCGTCGGATCGCCGGGCGCGGTGTTGATCACGCCCTGGCGCCCTTGCGAAAAGCCGAACAGGAACGAGCCGCGCGGCCGGTTCTGCAGGTTGACGCCGATATTCTTGATGAAGTTGCGGCTGACCTCGGCGAATTTCACCTGCAGGTTCACCTGCAGCGGCGTTGCCGTCTTCAGCCGGGTCAACACCTTCACCTGTTCGCCGACAAAGGCCTGGGTCAGCCGTTCGGCCTCATTGGCGTCGTCGGGATTGGCGACGGTGCCGGTCAGCAGCACCATGCCGTTCATCGGCGTGGCGGTGATCTGCGCGTCGGGCATTGCCAGTTTCAGCATCTGGCCGACGGTTTCGATGTTGTTGCCCACGCGCACGGTGGTGGAAAACACCACGCCGCCGCCCTTTGCCGTGGCATAGACCGTGGTCTCGCCCGGACCCTTGGCGAAGATGTAGATCTGCGTCGGGCTGCGCACCTGCACGTCGGCGATGCTGTCATTGGCGACAAACACGTCGCTGATCGGGCGCGGCAGGTTGATCAGCTTGCCACGACCGGTGGCAATCTGGGTGACAGTGGTGGGTGTCGGCGCCACTGTCTGGGCGGCGACCGGCGCGCCGGCCGGTGCGGCGCTCAGCACCAGCGCGACGGCGAGTGACCAGCCGATCGATGTGTTGACCTTGCGCATCTCAGTCCTTCCCCCCGAGCGTGACTTCGGTAACCGTGTTGCCGCGGGCGATGCGCACCACCGGCCCCTTTGCCGGCGCAACGCCCCCCGGATATGGCCCGCCCGACCGTGCGCCGGCGCCGGTGGCGCCAGGGACTGGCGGGCCGCTGGCGGCGTTGGGATCCACCGGCTTGCCGGGCACCGTCGAGCGCTGATAGCGCGAGACATCGGCGCCGGTTGCATAGCTGTTGCGCGACGAGGCGGGCTCGCCCTCTGCCTTCAGCATCATCGCGCGTTCGGCGCGCACGTCGCCGCCATCGGGCACCGAGACGGCGCCAGAGGCGATTTTTTCTTCAAGCTCCTGGGCATTGTCCGCGATCGAGCGCAGCGCGACGGTCAGGCTGCCGAGCGTCTGCACGACGGCGATCTTTTCCGCGATCTTCGGCGTTGCCTCGACGGTTACGGTGGAGAAGGTGTGCACCACCGTCTTGCCGTTTTCGTCGGTCGTGTTGTCGGTGCGCTGGTCGGTGGCGAGCACGCGCAGGTTGCGCAGCACCGTCTCCGTCACCTTCAGCGGCGGGCCATCGCCGCCGCCGGCAACCGACTGGGTGAGCATCAGGTCGATCCGGTCACCCGGGAAGACGAAGCCGGCAACCGCGGTCTGCGCCGACACCGGCACCGTTACCGCGCGCATGCCCGGCCCCAGTGCCGCCGCCAGGAAGCCACGGTCGCCCGGCTTCACCAGCGCGCCCTGGGTGATCGGCTGGCCGGCGGTGATCGCGACGCGCACCACCGTGCCCTGCAGCTGCTTGATGTTCGATTCGGGCCGGTCCTTCAGGTAATAGGCCTTGTCGACCAGTTCCTTGGGCCAGGGCTGAAACTTGATGGCGGTGGGATCAAGGATGGTGCCGATGGGCAGCGCGCGCGTGGCGACCAGCACCAAGGGCCCGTCAACCGGCGGCGGCGCGGCAACCGGTGCAGCCGCTGCCTTGGGCGCGCTCTGCCCCATGAGCATGGTGCGCACCATGAAAGCCGCGACCGCTGCGAGCAGCAGCCCCCCCACAAGCAAAGCAATTTTCCGGCCATCCATGACGAAAACTACCCCCATAAGCGTGGGTGACCCACGCTTCCGCGCCTAAATCTCAAGTAAATGGGTTAAAAAGCGGTTCACGAAGCGAAACGAACCCGGCGATTGCGATGGCGACGCCATAAGGCGTTTCCATTGGGCCGGTTGCGCGGCGCCATTTATGGTCCGCCAGCATCACGATCGTCAGCACCCCGCCGGCGATTGACATCACGATCAGCATCCATGTCAGCGGTTGCAGCGGCAGCCACAGCGCGAGCGCGCCGATCAGCTTCACATCGCCGCCGCCCATCTGGCCCAGCGCAAAGGCGCCCACGAACAGCGCAAAGACGAACAGCGCCACCCCCAGCTGGAATGCCATGTCGGGCCACAGCGCCAGCCCGTTCGCCCACCACCAGCAGGGTGCCAGAAGCGCAATGGCCGCGTTTTTCCAATTGGCAATGGTGCGCTGGCGGGCGTCCTCGATGCCGCACGACAGCAGCAGCAGCATCAAGGCTGCCAATAGCGCGATCGTGAAATACGCAGTGCCCATGCGATAGCACCTAGACGCAAGGGCTTGCCAAAACGTAACCGTGCGCAATGACTTCTGCCTCGCTCTATCGGCGCGCGATTCCCGCCGCTGCCCGGATTGTGCCGTGGCGCGCCGCCGATGGCTGGCCGCTGCGCCGGTTCGACTGGCCCGGCGGCGGGCGCGGCAGCATGCTCTGGCTGGGCGGGCGCGGCGAGTTTTTCGAGAAATATCTTGAATTGTTCGCCCATTGGCACGGCGCGGGGTGGAGCGTGACCGCGATCGACTGGCGCGGCCAGGGCGGATCGGGGCGGACGAGCGCCGACGCCCATATCGGCCATATCGGCAGCTTTGGCGAATGGATTGCCGATCTGGCCGGCTTCTGGGCCGACTGGTCGGCGCAGGCGCGGGGGCCGAAGGTGATCGCCGCGCATTCGATGGGCGGGCATCTGGCACTGCGCGGCGTGCTGGAAGCGGCGGCGACGCCCGACGCGCTGGTGCTGTCGGCGCCGATGCTGGGCGTGCACAGCCCGCTGGGCGCGACATTGGGCGAGCATGTGGCCGGGCTGATGGCGCGGCTGGGCGATCCGGCGCGCGCGGCGTGGCGCGAGAATGAAAAGCCCGGCGCCACCATGAGCCGTCAGGCCATGCTGACTCATGACCCCGACCGGTATCAGGACGAGCTGTGGTGGCAGGCGGCGCAGCCCGAGCTGCTGCTCGGCCCGCCCAGCTGGCGCTGGGTGGCGGAGGCGTTCCGCTCGACGCGGCAGGTGCGCACCGATTCCCGGCTGAAGACGTTCGCGACGCCGGTGCTGATGCTGCTGCCGATGGCCGATGCGCTGGTCGACCCCAAGGTCTCGCTCGCCATTGCCGCGCGGCTGCCCGATGCGCGGGCGGTGAGCTTTGGGCCTGAATCCGCGCATGAAATCCTGCGCGAGGCTGACCCGGTGCGGGGCCGCGCGCTGGCCGAGATCGACCGCTTTCTGGCGGAGAAGGCGCCGGCATGAGCACCGACATCCTGATCGTCGGCGCCGGCATGGCCGGGGCGAGCCTGGCCGCGATGCTCGCGCCGCACGCATCGGTGATGGTGATCGAGGCGGAAGATGTGGCGGGCTATCACGCGACCGGGCGCTCGGCCGCCTTCTGGTCGGAAAGCTATGGCGGGCCGGGGGTGCAGCCGCTGACCACCGCCTCGGGCGATTATCTGCAGGCGCATGGCTTTCTGGAACCGCTCGGCTCGCTCCATATCGGCCGGGCGGAAGACCGCGCGGCGGCCGACCGGTTCCTGGCCGATTTTGCTGGTTCCAGCGTTGAGCTGAACGAGGTCGATCCGCGCGCGCATCTGCCGGGCCTGCGCGAGGATTGGGTGATCGGCATTGCCGAACAGGGCTGCGCCTATATCGACGTGGCGGGGCTGCATCAGCATTATCTGGCCGCCGCGCGCCGGGCGGGCGCCACCATTACCCTGAGCGCAGGGTTGCGCGCCGCCACGCGCCAGGCCGGGCGCTGGCAGGTGGAAACCGAGGGAGGCAGGTTCAGCGCGGATATCCTCGTCAATGCGGCCGGCGCCTGGGCCGATGTCATCGCCACCCGCGCCGGGGTCGCGCCGCTCGGCCTTGCCCCCTATCGGCGCACCATGGCGCAGCTGCGCACCGATCCTGCCGCGCCGGCGGGGATGCCGCACATCGCGCATATCGGCGGCGACTTCTACTTCAAGCCCGAGTCGGGCGGCCGGCTGTGGCTCAGCCCGCATGACGAAATCCCGACGGAAGCCTGCGACGCCGCGCCCGAGGAAATCGACATTGCCATCGCCATCGACCGGTTCGAGCACGTGGTCGACTGGCGCGTCGCGGCGGTGGAGCGGCGCTGGGCGGGCCTGCGCACCTTCGCGCCCGACCGGTTGCCTGTCTATGGCTTCGACGCCGGCATGACCGGCTTTTTCTGGTGCGCGGGGCAAGGGGGCTTCGGCATCCAGACGGCGCCGGCGGCCGCCTGGCTCGCCGCCGCGCTGGTGCTGGGTGAGGCTCTGCCGGCCGAAGTCGCCGCCATCGACCCGCTGCGCTATTCACCCAGCCGTTTCAACGGGCTGGCGCCCGCTGCCGCCACGCGCTAGGCTCCGCGCCGGCACATCAGCCTGAAGGAGGGATGGCATGGCGCACAAGTTCGTGATCAAGAAGAACAAGGCCGGCGAGTTCGTTGCCCAGTTCAAGTATAACAGCGAGCTGATGTTCTGGACCGAGGGCTATTCGAGCAAGGCCAGCGCCGTGAACGCCATCGAATCGATCAAGAAGAACGGCCCCGCCGCGCCGACCGAGGAAGAGCTGGACTGACCACCGGCCCGGCCCCGGCGCGGCCTCCCCGGGCGGTGGTGCCCGGGTGGCTTGCGGGGGGCGGCAATCGCGCTAAGCTTGCCCACCGGCACATGGGCTGGCCGGCTGGGGACGCGCAACCGTGGCGCAAAGCGGCTATTTCGGGTGGATCAGCGGCCAGTGGTGGCGCGGGGGCCTGTTCGCGCGCCTGTTCCAGCCGCGCGGGCGCCGGCCGGCGGGCCAGGCCGGCTGGCGCGGCGTGTTCGGCCGGGAAAGCGATGAACGGCTCGAACGCGCGCGGATAGAGGCGGCGCCCGTCGCCGCGCCTTTGGGCGTGCGCACCGCGCCGGCGTTCAGTTATAAACCGTCGCCGCGGACGGCAGAGCGGCTGCGCAAGATGCGGCGCCGGGCCGCGGTCGACATGTTCGACCAGTGCGGCCTTGGCCCCTTTCCCGGCCAGTTCTGGCGCTTTGTAGACAGTGACGTGGATCCCTTTGTCGGGGTGACGCAGTTTTTGCGCGCGATTGGCATCGATCCCGACCGGGTGCGCCGCCGCGATCCGCAGGAGATCGAGCGCGCCAACATCGTGTTGGAATTGCTGTTTTCCATCGACCATGTGTTCGACCGCGTCGCGCCCGAGGTGGCAGCCGAGCTGGAGGCGCGGCTGTGCTCGGGCGGCTATGAGCAGGTGCGCCTTGCCGCCGGGCTGATCCAGACGTTCGAGCGCGTGGCCGCGCTGGAGGCGCGCTGGCCGCAGGCGATGCGGCTGGGCGTGCTCAACGCCTTCATTGCCGATGCGCGCGCCGGCATGGCCAATCCGCTGGCGGTCAGCCCCGGCATCGCCGCCAATGCCGCGCGGGTAGTTGAGGCGCTGTCGGCGCAGATGAACAGCCTCGACACGCTGATGGTGATGCATGACGCGCTGGTCCGCCGGCTCGCCCAATATTGGCCGCCCAGCTGGCGGGTGGGGCCGGAACTGGCAACGCGTGAGGCGGCACTTTCGGCGGTGGCGCAGGCGCACCGGCTGCTCGTCGGCGATGCCGGGCTCAGCTATGCCGCCGTCGCTGCGCAGCTTCAGCGGATCGAGTCGGCCAACGCCCAGCTGCAGCGGCTGGTCGACCGGATCGAGGAGCGGCTGGGCCGCAGCACCGGGCCGGCGGTGGCCCCGCAGACCGAGATCGAGCGCGCGCGCGCCTTTTTCGGGATTGCCCCGGGTGCCCGGCTCGACCTGCCAAGCCTGCGCAAGCTGTATCGCGCGCTGGCCCGCACCACCCACCCGGATACCGTCGCCGGCGACCCCGCCGCCAAGGCTGCCGCGCACCGGCGCTTCGTCGAGCTCAACCGCTATTACGACGTGCTGCGCGCGGCGGCGGGGTAGGGGGGCGCCCGGCCTGAATGAGCCTTCGTCACCCCGGACTTGATCCGGGGTCCCGCTTCTTCCGCCGCCGCAAAGGCAGCGGGACCCCGGGTCAAGCCCGGGGTGACGGTTACTCTTGTCGAGAGTTCGGCTTACGGCCTGCTTCCGGCCGGTTGCGACGCCACCCGCTTCCTTCTCAGCCGCACCTCGATCCGGCGGCGGCTGTCGTCGGCAACCGCGTCGCCGCCGGCGACCACGCTGTCGTCGGGTTTCAGGAACGGCCCGGCGGACAGCGGCACGATGGTGAAGTCCTGCAATCCGGCCAGGCGCAGATACCGCGCGACCGAGACCGCGCGCGCCATGCCCAGCCCGGCATTGTCGGCGGCGTCGGGCGCATCGTCGGTCTGGCCCAGGAAATAGGGCACGAGCGTGCGGTCCAGATCGCTGGGCAGTCGCCCGCCGCCCTGGCGCGGCACATCGTCGGTATGGCCGATCACCTCGATCACGCGCGCATCATAGGCGCGGGCGGTAGCGCGCAGCCGGGGAATCACCTGGCGTGTCAGCCTTGCTTCGAATTCCGGCCCCAGCGTTGCCGATCCGGCGGCAAAGCTGAACCCTTCGGCCTCCGGCAGCACGATGATCGGCGGCTCCTCGCGCGGTTTGGGCGCGTTGTTGAGCGCGATCAGATAGGCGCCCATCACCACGGTTGAAAACAGCGTGATCGCCAGCAGCAGATAGATGGTTTCCTGCCCCATCTGCATGTGGAGCATGCTGCGCTGGGGTTCGCGGCTCATTCGGCGGGTTCGGCCGGCTTCACAAAGCGTTCGACCGATTCGATCAGGTCGCCCAGCGCATTGAGCATGGTGCCGGTTTCCTTGGCCGCCGCGCTCAGCTGGCTGGTCTCGCTGGCCAGCCTTGCCACTTCCTTGCTGCTCGTCTCCGCCGCGCCCGACAACAGCTTCAGCTGTGCCTCGCCCTGGCTCACCATCGCGCCCAGGCGAGACGCTTCGGCCTGCATCTGCTGGCCCAGCGTCTGGCTGGCGCTGGCGGCAAAGCGCAATTGCTCGCGCAGATCGCCGACCACGCGCAGCGTGCCCTTCAGCTCCAGCCCCAGATCATGGGTGACCGTGGCGAGCGTCGTCATGTCGGCACTGGCGTCGGCGCTGGTCGCCGCCTCATGCGCCTCGATCCGCAGCACCACCGCGAAGAACGGGGCAAGGCCCGCCGTCGCCAGCCCTTCCAGAAACGGCACCGCGAGTATGCCGAGCGCCGACAGATCGTTCACGCGCAGGCTCGCCGTGCCCAGGAACAATGGCGCGACGGCAGCCGCAATCCCCAGGATCAGCGACAGCACGCCAAAGGCGACCATCATCTCGGCGGCAATGACGGGGTCGAAATCGGCGCGGCGGCGCTGCAGCTGGCTGTTCGCTTCCCAGCGCATGTAGAACAGCAGCACGATATTGGTGGCAAGCAGCAGCGGATAGCTGGTCTGCAGCCACAGCTGCGCGCCATGCACCGCGATGCTGATCAGCAGCACCACGAGGCCGACCTGGCTGAACGCCATCTTGCGGCCGGCGGCGCGCCGGCGCGCCACTAAAGCCATGCGCGCGATCCCCTCAAAAAGCCCGTGCCCTTGCTACTGCTGTTCGCGGCGCAGCGCTAGGGTCTGTGGGGATGCGGGCGGGTAGGGGCGGGGGTGATTTCCGTGTCCCTATCCGTCGCCCCGGCCTTGAGCCGGGGCCAGGCTGCCTTGCGACAGCGAAAGAACAAGCCAAGCCCCGGCTCGGGGGCCGGGGCGACGGATCGTGCTATCCAGCCGCTGCGCGCGCGGCCGCGCTAGCCAGCGCATCGGCGCGTTCATTTTCGGGGTGGTTGGCATGGCCCTTCACCCACTGCCATTCGACCCGGTGGCGCGCGGATGCCGCGATCAGCGCCTGCCACAGATCGGCGTTCTTCACCGGCTTCTTGTCCGCCGTTTTCCAGCCATTGCGGCGCCAGCCATGGATCCATTTGGTCAGGCCATCCATCACATAGCGGCTGTCCGTGGTCAGGATGACGCGGCACGGGCGCTTCAGCGTGGTCAGCGCCTCGATCACCGCGGTCATTTCCATGCGGTTGTTGGTCGTCTCCGCGACGCCGCCCGAAATTTCGCGCTCGCGCGTGCCCATGCGCAGCACCGCGCCCCAGCCGCCGGGGCCGGGATTGCCCTTGCACGCCCCGTCGGTGAAGATTTCAACGAGCGGCATGTCGTCGGGCGTGCTGTCGGGCGGGGTGGCGGGCGTCGTCATTGAAAGGCGGCGTGGCGATGCGCCCGGTAAAAGTCCAGCCGGTTGAGATAGGCGCACGGGTCCTTGCGCGTTACCAGCGCGTCGGCCGGCGTGTTCAGCCAGTCCCACGCCCGGGTCAGCGCAAAGCGGATGCACGCGCCCATCGCCAGCAGCGGCAGCGCGTCGCGCTCCGCCGCCGACAAGGCCCGGTGCGCGGCATAGCCCCGCAGCAGCGCGCGGGCGACATCGGCGTCGAAGCGCGTGCCGCCGCCGTCAAACGCCCAGGCGCCATGCGCGATCGCCAGATCATAGGCGATCAGGTCGGTGCAGGCGAAGTAGAAGTCGATCACGCCCGTCACCCGGTCGTCGAGCATTAGCACATTGTCGGGGAAGAAATCGGCATGGATGGCGCCGCGGGGCAGGGCGCGGGGCCAGCGCGGCACCACCTCGTCGAGGGCGGCGGCCAGCCGGTCGTGCAGGCCGGGGGCAATCGCGTCGATCGCGGTGCCGCAGCGCGCAAGCAGCGGCGCCCAGCCATCCACGCCCAGATCATTGGCGCGCGTCGCTGCGAAATCGGCGAGCGCCAGGTGCATGGTGGCAAGTGCGGCGCCTGCCGCCTCCGCCTGTGCCGGGGTCGGCGTGGCGGGCGACAGGCCGGGCAGGAAGCGGATCAGGCAGGCCGGCCGCCCGGCCAGCGTCTGCACATGCACGCCCGCCTGGTCCGCAACCGCTGGTGCCACCGGCACATCGCGCGCGGCCAGATGGTCGAGCATGGACAGGAAAAAGGGCAGGTCGCCGGCGTGCACCCGCTTTTCATACAGCGTCAGGATGAAGCGGCCGGTGCTGGTTTCGACCAGATAGTTGCTGTTCTCGATCCCCTCGGCAATGCCCTTGGCCGAGCGCAGCGTGCCGCAGTCATAGCGCGCCAGAAACGCGGCGAGCGCCTGTGGCGAAACCTGGGTATAGACCGCCAAGCGCGTTCAGGCGGCTTCTGCTTCCAGCCCGCGCGGCAGCTTGAACGCCACCGTCTCGCGCGTGGTTTCCTCTTCGCGCTCGGTGATGGTGTAATGCTCGGCCAGCCGCGCGACCAGCTCAGGCACCAGCACTTCGGGGGCGGAGGCGCCAGCGGTGATGCCCAGCGTCTTGATGCCTTCAAGCCAGGCCAGATCAAGATCGCTCGCGCGCTGGATGAGGCGGGCCGGAATCCCCTGCCGCTCGGCGACTTCGACCAGCCGCAGCGAGTTGGACGAATTGGTCGCGCCGATCACCAGCATTGCGTCGCACTGGTCGGCAATGGCCTTCACCGCTGCCTGCCGGTTGGAGGTGGCATAGCAGATATCGTCGGCGCGCGGCGCGCGGATCGCGGGGAAGCGGCGCTGCAGCACCTGCACAATGTCCGCCGTGTCATCGACCGACAACGTCGTCTGCGTCAGGAAGGCCAGGTTTTCGGGGTCGGCGGGGGCGAACTTCTCCGCATCGTCCACCGTTTCGATCAGCGTCATCGCGCCATCGGGCACCTGGCCGAAGGTGCCGATCACTTCGGGATGGCCATCATGCCCGACGAACACGATGTGGCGGCCCTGGTCGACCAGCCGTTCGGCCTGGCGGTGCACCTTCGACACCAGCGGGCAGGTCGCGTCGAGATAGGACAGGCCACGCGCCTGCGCCGCTGCCGGCACCGATTTGGGCACGCCATGCGCGGAAAACACCACCGGATAACCGTCCGGCACTTCTTCCAGCTCTTCAACGAAGATCGCGCCCTTGGTGCGCAGTTCGTCCACCACATATTTGTTGTGGACGATTTCATGCCGGACATAGACCGGCGCGCCATATTTCTGGATCGCCAGCTCCACGATGTGGATGGCGCGGTCGACGCCGGCGCAGAAACCGCGCGGGGCGGCAATCAACAGGTCGAGCGCGGGCTTTTCGGTGGAAAGTTGGGGGTTCGTCATGGCGCCTCTCTACGCGATTGCTTGCGCCAGCGAAAGCCGGTTCCTATGGTGCGCGCCGCTTGATCAGGCGCGCCCCGGCTACCGGCGGGTCGCGCCCGTCCACTGGGAAGGTGCTTTCGTTGATCTGCCGCAAATCCGCCCTGCTGCTGCTGCCGCTGGCCATTGGGGCGTGCGCGCCCCGATCGGGCCAGTTCACGCTGGAAGGCATTACCGCCGTGCGCACCGCCTGCCCGGTGATCGCGGTGCCCGCCGGCACGGGTGACATCACCCTGTTCAACCCGGCCGACAGCACCGATCAGAGCGCGCTCGACGTGACCGCGACGATCACCAACCTGCGCGGCGATTGCCGCGACGCGGGCGAGTATGTGCAGACCGATCTGACCTTTGACGTGCTGGCGCGCCGCACCGACTCGGCGGCCGCGCGCGATGTGCCGCTGCGTTATTTCGTCACCGTGGTTCAGGGCGGCACGGCGGTCGTTTCCAAGCGGATTTCGGGCGTGACCGTGCATTTCGACGCGGGCCAGACACGCGCCAGCGTGAAGGGCGAGGCGGTGGCCAGCATCCTGCGTTCAGCCGCGTCGCTGCCGCCGGAGATCAAGCGCCAGCTGACCCAGCGTCGCCGCGCGGGGCGCGAAGATGCCGCCACCGACCCGCTGTCGCGCCCCGCTATCCGCGCCGCCATCCAGCGGTCGACGTTCGAGGCTCTGGTCGGCTTCCAGCTGACCGACGACCAGCTGAAGTATAACGCGACGCGGTAACCGTCCTTTGGCTCAAGGCCTGTCTATGCTATCCACGAGATCGGGACGTGTAGCCGGAGCGCGCGGTTGATGGGCGCATTGATCGTCTTTCTTGTCATATTGTTCTTCGCCCGGCTGAGCGAGCAGGCAGCCGCAGCAATTATCGCCCTTGTTTTCGCAGCCTTTTTTGGGCTTCTGGCGTGGCAGATCGCCATCTGGCCGTTGATCGAGTTCGCCAACGACAAACCCGTTTTTTGGGTCTTGCCGGCGTTGTTTGTAGCGGTGACTGTCTTCCGGTTGGCGATGGCGCGCGCCGTTGATGTGAAACGCCCGCCCGAGCAGATGTTTTCCGCGAAGCCGCCCAGCATGGAGAGGCGCCAAACTATTTTGAGGGATTTGAGGGAGGCCCGGCAGCGGGCGGTGCCTGACGCCCGAAAGGTGGCGCCCGTGGGCCGCAGGGCGCGCTGGTCGAGCTTGAAGTTGCCGCGGTTGTGACGCTGCCCCTTTTGCCCTGCTCGCATTAGCCGATTGACTCGCGCCGGGCCGCGCGGCACAGGCCGGGTGTCGGGGGCTTCTAGCCGCCACCCAAGCGCGGGAGAGTGCGGGCCACGGCCCGCCGCCGAAGGAGCAACCGCCCCGGAATCTCTCAGGCCGCCGGACCGCGCATGGGGCAGCACTCTGGAAAGCGGTGGCGGCATGCCGTCACCCACCGAAGGGGTAAGCGGGCGCGCTGGCGTTGCCCGCGAAAGCTCTCAGGTTCCCATGACAGAGGGGGCATGGTCTGGCGGTCCGATGGTGTCGGGCCGCGCCTTGCCTTGGGGGAATGCGGCGGTGGACGACGAACTGATCGAAGAAAAGATCGAGGTGCTGCCGCTCGACGGCTGGCACCGTGCGCGCGGCGCCCGGATGGTGGCGTTTGCCGGCTATCACATGCCGATCCAGTATGAAGGCATCATGGCCGAACATCTGTGGACGCGCGAGTCGGCCGGGCTGTTCGACGTGAGCCACATGGGCCAGCTGCTGATTTCGGGCGACGGCGTCGATGCCGCGCTGGAAGCGCTGATGCCCGCCGATATCGCCGGGCTGGCGCTGGGCCGGCAGCGTTATTCGCTGCTGCTCGATGCCGAGGGCGGCATTCTCGACGACCTGATGCTGTCGCGCTGGCCGGGCGGCATCTACATGGTGGTGAACGGCGCGACCAAGTGGGACGACATCGCCCATCTGCGCACCGAACTGCCCGACGAGATCACCATCAACCATCTGGAAGACCGCGCGCTGCTGGCGCTGCAGGGGCCAAAGGCGTTCGCGGCGCTTGCCCGCCATACCAGCGGCGAATGGCCGCTCGACGCACTCCGCTTCATGATGGGCGGGCGGTTCTCGATCGCCGGCGTCGACGCGTGGATCAGCCGGTCGGGCTATACCGGCGAGGACGGGTTCGAGATTTCAATTCCGGCCGAGGAAGCGGTGCGGATCGCCGATCTGCTCTGCGCCGAGCCCGAAGTGAAGCCGATTGGCTTGGGCGCGCGCGATTCGCTGCGGCTGGAGGCGGGGCTGCCGCTCTACGGGCATGACCTTGACACCGAGACGACGCCGATCATGGCCGATCTGGGCTTTGCGCTGGGCAGCAAGCGGCGGCGCGAGGAGGGCAATTTCCCCGGCGCCGCGCGCATTCTGGCCGAGCGTGCCGGGGGCGCGGGCCACAAGCGCGTCGGCCTGATCGTGGAGGGGCGCCAGCCGGTGCGCGAGGGCGCCGCCGTGATCGGCGCCGATGGCGCGCCGGTCGGCCGCGTCACCTCGGGCGGGTTCGCGCCGACGGCGGGCAAGCCGATTGCCATGGCCTATGTGCCGGCAGCGCTGGCCGCGCCCGGCACCAGCCTGACGCTGGAACAGCGCGGCAAGCGCCACGCCGCCCAGGTGGTGGCAATGCCCTTCGTTCCCCATCGTTACGTTCGCTAAACGAAAGGAGGCCGGCATGAGCCGTTATTTCACCGAAGATCATGAATGGATCGAAGTCGATGGCGATATCGGCACCGTCGGCATTACCGACTATGCGCAGGGGCAGCTGGGCGATATCGTGTTCGTCGAAGTGCCGGCCGAGGGCAAGGAGCTGACCAAGGGCGACGAAGCTGCCGTGGTCGAAAGCGTGAAGGCCGCGTCGGACGTTTATTCGCCGGTGTCCGGCACCGTGATCGAAGGCAATCCGGCGCTGGAAGAGACCCCGGCGCTGGTCAACGAAGACCCCGAAGGCGAGGGCTGGTTCTTCAAGCTGACGCTGACCGACACCGGTGAGCTCGAAGGGCTGATGGACGAAACCGCCTACGAAGCGTTCGTGGCCAAGCTGTAAGTCCGCTCCCCTCCCGCCGGCGGGAGGGTTGGGGGTGGGCACCCCGCAAGAACAATACGCAACCCGGCGCGCCTTTTGCCCATGGCGCGCCCACCCCCGGCCCCTCCCGCGTGCGGGAGGGGGGAGATGAAAGACCCAGATGCGCTATCTTCCTCTCACCCAGCCCGACCGTGAGGCGATGCTCGCCACCATTGGCGCGGCCTCGATCGACGATCTGTTCGCCGATGTGCCGGAGGCGGCGCGGCTTGACGGGCCGATCCATGGCCTGCCCATGCACGCGCCCGAAATGGCGGTGGAGCGGCATCTGGCGGCGCTTGCCCGGCGCAACACGGTGGCGGGCGATGTGCCGTTCTTCCTGGGCTGTGGCGCCTATCGCCACCATGTGCCGGCCTCGGTCGACCATCTCATCCAGCGCGGCGAGTTTCTGACCGCCTACACCCCCTATCAGCCCGAAATCGCGCAGGGCACGCTGCAGATGCTGTTCGAGTTCCAGACGCAGGTGGCGCGGCTGTTCGGCACCGACGTTGCCAATGCGTCGATGTATGACGGCTCGACCGCCTGCTGGGAGGCGATCGGCATGGCCCGGCGCATCACCAAGCGCGGCAAGGCGATCCTGTCGGGCGGCCTGCACCCGCATTATGTGTCGGTCGCGCGGACGATGGCGGCCTATACCGGCGACCAGCTCGAAACTTCGGTGCCCGCGCTCGACGCGGCAACCGATGCCGAGGCGCTGATCGCCGCGATCGACGACGATACCTCGTGCGTCGTCGTCCAATATCCCGACATTCTGGGCCGCATCACCGATCTGGCGCCGATTGCGGCGGCCGCGCACGCCAAGAAAGCGCTGCTGATCGCGGTCGTCACCGAGCCGGTGGCGCTCGGCGCGATCAAGTCCCCCGGCGAGATGGACGCCGATATCGTGGTGGGCGAGGGGCAGTCGATCGGCGTCGGCCTGCAATTTGGCGGGCCTTATGTCGGCCTGTTCGGCACCAAGGAAAAATATGTCCGCCAGATGCCCGGCCGGCTGTGCGGCGAAACGGTGGACGCAACCGGCAAGCGCGGCTTCGTGCTGACGCTCAGCACGCGCGAACAGCATATCCGCCGCGAAAAGGCGACGTCGAACATC
>NZ_JAIESM010000052.1 GCF_019746015.1 Sphingomonas sp.
CGAATAGCTGTTGAGCATCGAGACGACGACCGGCATGTCCGCCCCGCCGATCGGGATGATCAGCAGGAAGCCGATCAGGAACGACAGCGCCGTGATCGTCCAGAACACCCACGGGCTCTGATCGACGGTGAAATAGCCGACCAGCCCCAGAATCGCCGCCAGCGTACCCAGGTTGATGATGTGGCGCGCAGGCAGCAAAATGGGCTTGCCGCTCATATTGCCGTTCAATTTGGCAAAGGCGATGACCGAGCCCGAAAAGGTGATCGCGCCGATGGCGATGCCCAGGCCCATCTCGATCCGGCTCTGGGTGAAGATCAGCCCGTTCTCGGCAATGCCGAACGCATCGGGGTTGAGATAGGCGGCCGCCGCCACCAGCACCGCCGCCATGCCGACCAGCGAGTGGAAGGCGGCGACCAGCTGCGGCATGTCGGTCATCTTGATGCGCCGCGCGGTGGTGATGCCGATCACCGCGCCGATGCCGATCGCGATCAGGATTTCGGCCATCGCCACGCCGTCGATCGCGACCGGCGCCACCACGCCGGCCGGCATCCGCGCGGCCGCGAGCATCGGATAATGGACGATCAGCGTCGTCACCACCGCGATGGTCATGCCGATCATGCCATAGCGATTGCCCTGGCGGCTCGACGCCGGGCTCGACAGCCCGCGCAGCGCGAGGATGAAGCACACCCCCGAAACCAGATAGGCCAGCATCGCCAGCGACGCTGCGGCGCCCGGTGTTGCCCCCTCCATCGGCTCAGCGCTCCTTCTTCTTGTACATGGCGAGCATCCGCTCGGTAACGGCGAATCCGCCGAAGATGTTCACGCTGGCCAGCACCACGCCCAGCAGGCCCAGCCATTTGGAGGTGGCGCCGCCCGCCCCCAGCCCGGCCGCCGCCGCCGCGATCAGCGCGCCGACGATGATGACGCTGGAAATCGCATTGGTCACCGCCATCAGCGGCGTGTGCAGCGCCGGCGTGACCGACCAGACGACATAATAGCCGACGAAACAGGCCATCACGAAGATGGAGAGGGTAGAGATGAAGTCCATGAAAGCTCCTTAATCCTCCCCGGCACGGGGAGGGGGACCATGCAAAGCATGGTGGAGGGGGGCCGCCACGTCGGCTGAGATCGCAGCAATTACCGAGTCGAGATTGTGCAGAATTTCCGCGGCGGCGATACGCCAGACGCGATAGCCATTGTCAGCAAGAAATCGATCCCGATCCGCGTCGCGCTCGGGCAGATCGCCACGGCCATGAACCTCGCCGTCAACCTCGATCACCAGAGACGTCGCTCGGCAGCAGAAATCGACAATGTAGGGACCGATCGGGTGCTGCCGCCGAAACTTCGCACCGGCCCTGGAACCACGCAAGGCCTCCCACAAAAGAGCTTCGGGCAGCGACATGGTGCGCCGGAGCCGGCGCGCGACATAAACCTCGGGGCGTCGCAGTGGCACGCCCCCTCCACCGCCTTTGGCGGTCCCCCTCCCCGTGCCGGGGAGGATCATTGCAGCAACCTCTCGTTCACCACCTTGCCGCCCTGGGTCAGGCGGATGGCGTCGCCGATTTCGGCGTCGAGCACGGGCGCGCCCTTTTCCTTGTCCCAGAAGGTCGACAGGAAGTTGTAGAGGTTGCGGCTGAACAGCGCGGCGGCATCGGCGGGCAGGCGGCTGGCGACGTTGCGGTGGCCGACGATGCGCACGCCGTGGCGCTCCACCACCTCGCCCGCGACCGAACCTTCCACATTGCCGCCCTGCTCCACCGCCAGATCGACGATGACGCTGCCGGCGCGCATGCTGGCGACCTGCGCGTCGCTGATCAGGCGCGGCGCCGGCCGGCCGGGGATCAGCGCGGTGGTGATGACGATGTCCTGCTTGGCGATGTGCGACGAGACGAGCGCGGCCTGTGCGGCCTTGTACTCGTCGGACATTTCGGTGGCATAGCCGCCGGTGCCCTCGCCCTCGATGCCCTTCACATTTTCAACGAAAATGGGCTTGGCGCCCAGCGACTGGATCTGCTCCTTGGTCGCGGCGCGCACGTCGGTGGCGGAGACCTGCGCCCCTAGCCGCCGCGCGGTGGCGATC
Organism: Sphingomonas sp.; assembly: GCF_019746015.1. Lineage (GTDB taxonomy): Bacteria > Pseudomonadota > Alphaproteobacteria > Sphingomonadales > Sphingomonadaceae > Sphingomonas. Next base: position 2,081 of record NZ_JAIESM010000052.1, read on the forward strand.
GCCTGCAGCCCGGCGACGCCCACCCCCATCACGAACACGCGCGCGGCAGAAACGGTGCCCGCCGCCGTCATCATCATCGGGAAGGCACGGCCATATTCGGCGGCCGCATCGAGCACCGCCTTGTAGCCGGCAAGGTTTGCCTGGCTCGACAAAATGTCCATCGATTGCGCGCGGGTGATGCGCGGCATGAATTCCATCGCCAGCGCTTCCAGCCCGGCGGCGGCATAGCCATCGACCCGCGCCCGCTCGCCAAAGGGGTTGAGGCCCGCGACCAGCCAGGCACCGGGCGCGGCGCCGGCAAGGCTTGCCGGCTCCGGCCCCTGCACGCCGAGCAGGATGTGCGCCCCCGCGACGGTGGCGGCGCGGTCGGCAATGGTGGCGCCGGCGGCCTGATAATCGGCATCGGCAATCGCCGCCGCCTGGCCCGCGCCGGCTTCCACGGCCAGTTCGGCGCCCAGTGCGACGAATTTCTTCACCGTTTCCGGCGTTGCGGCGACGCGGCGTTCACCCGCCGCCTGCTCCTTCAAGACGGCGATCTTCACCTTAGTGCCGCGCGATCAGCATCATCACCAGCAGCCCGATGGCCACCGACAAGCCGCCGACGACCTTCAGCAGGCCCAGCACGAAACCATAGGTCTTACGGTGTTCATCAATCCGTGAGTTACCCATCATATCCTGCCCCGACTGTTTTTCTTGCACCCTTGCTTAACCATCAGCGGGGGTCCCCTCAAGCCCTGGCGCGCCGTTTAAGACGGTCTTTACCCCAAGTGGCTAATCTTCCCCGTCAAAGTGGGACAGCGGGGACAGGGATGACGCGCAACGGCCAAAGGCTGCTGATGCTGATCGACGACGAACCCGCGCAACGCCGGCTGGTTGCGGCCCTGGCGGCGCGCGGGGGCTGGCGCACCGTGTGTGCCGACAATGCCGAGATGGCGGTCGACATGCTGGGCACCGCCGACGGGCTGCAGCTCGACTGCGTGCTGCTCGACCATTTCGCCGACGAAGCGGCCGCTGCCGGGCTGATCGCCGCGCTGCGGGCGGCGCGGCCGTCGCTGCCGGTGCTGGTGATGACCGCCAATGGCTCCGCCCAGCATGCGGTAAACGCAATGCGCGCTGGCGCCGCCGATTTTCTGGTCAAGCCGCTGGCGCCCGAACGGCTGCTCGCCGCGCTCGATGCCGCGATCCGCGCGCCGGCCGCCGGCGAACTGCGCCCGCTCACTGAAAAAATGCCGACCTCGCTCGGCTTTGACGAAATCGTCGGCGCCGACCCGCAATTCCGCGCCGCGCTCGCCATCGCGGCGAAGGCGGCGCGCGCGCGCGTCGCCGTGCTGATCGAGGGCGAAAGCGGCGTCGGCAAGGAAGCGGTCGCCGAGGCGATCCACGCCGCCAGCCCGCGCGCCCGGCGGCCGATGGTCGCGGTCAATTGCGGCGCCATTCCCGCCAACCTCGTCGAAAGCGAGCTGTTCGGCCACGAAAAGGGCGCCTTTACCGGCGCGTTCGAGCGCAAGATCGGCCGCTTCGCGCAGGCCGACGGCTCCACCATCTTCCTCGACGAAGTGGGCGAAATGCCGCTGGAGGCGCAGGTGAAGCTGCTGCGCGTGCTGGAAGGCGGCGACATCCACCCCATCGGCGCGCGCCACGCCCGCGAGGTGGACGTGCGCGTGATCGCCGCGACCAACAAGCGGCTGGCCGAGGAAGTGGAAGCCGGGCGCTTCCGCGAAGACCTCTATTACCGGCTGAACATCGTGCAGGTGACGATCCCGCCGCTGCGCGAGCGCACCGCCGACATTCCGGCCCTTGCCCGCCACCTGCTCGCGCGGATTGCCCAGCAGCCGGGGATGCGCCCCATCGGCATCACTGACGAGGCGCTGGCGCTGCTCGGCGAATATGACTGGCCCGGCAATGTGCGCCAGCTGCAGAACGCGCTGTTCCGCGCCGCCATCCTGTGCGACGGCGCCGCGCTGACCCGGGTCGACTTTCCCCAGGTGGCGGCGATGGGCGCGCGCCATGCGCTGGCCCCGGCCATGGGCCCGGCGGCGGCCAGCGGCGTCACCCTGTTCCGCCCCGACGGCAATCTGCGCCCGCTCGACGAGATCGAGGCCGATGTGATCCGCCTCGCCATCGGCCATTATCGCGGCCGCATGACCGAAGTTGCCCGACGGCTGGGAATCGGCCGCTCGACGCTTTACCGCAAGCTCGGCGAACTGGGCATCGACAGCGCGGCCTAGCGCGCCACCAGCGCCGCTGAGGCTGCCTGAAAATCAGGGGCGGTAAGCTCGATGCGCCACTGGCCAAGCTGTTCCAGTCGGCGTTCGTCCTCGGGCAGAACGTCGTGCGAAAACCCCGCATAGGTGATACGCGCTGAAAGTTCGCGATATTCGCGTTCAATTTCCGCAAGCGTGGGCATATATCCTCCTAACCGCTTTCAGCGGCTAATACGCCTAATAGCTTATTTATTCCTCCCTAACCAGCCGCCCTTTTGTCGCCCAGCCGCTCGCGGACTGTCATCAGGCGGGTCCGGCAAACCGGCAAGCAGCGCGGACACTCTGGCAATATCGCGGATCATATCGACATTTTGCACGGTGACATGTGTTGGTTCGCGCGTGAAAACACCCGCCCGATCACTCGTGGCGGTCACCACGCCCCAAACGGTATTATCCTTGCCAATCAGAATCGGAATCGCTGCCACCGAGCGATATAGAGCTTCGCGTTTCGGATCGGCGTGCTCCACAGGATATTGTGCTCGACAGTGATCGAGCGAGGTATCGGACTCGATCACATCCCCTGCCGGGTTCACCCGCGCATTGTTCCAAGCAACACCGGTATAACCTTGCCCCAAAGCCCAATCGCGGCCGCCAGCCGCCGCTTTTTCGGGATCAGACCATTGCGCCGCGATGCGGCACATTTTTTCACCGCCATTACCGTCCGACAGGCGCTGAAAGATCGAAACGGTGAAGAAATCTGGCGCTTGATAATCGACCGCCTTGCGAATGGCGGCAATCGCGCGGCGGAGCAGCGCATCAGCGGTGGCTTTACTATCTTCCTTGCGGATCAACCCGGCCTCGATGGCTTCGACCATCTGCTCAATCGCCAGCAGGCGCTCGCGGCGCTTCAAGTCAAGCTGTCGCGCGGCGTCCAACGCCGCCTCGCGCTCTTCGGCCAGATCCAAGGATTGATCAGCCAGTTGATGCGCGTGCTGCGCCTCTCGGCTGATCTCCAGCTTTCGATAGTCGAGGACCGCAACCAACGAGCCAAACACCAGGACAAAACCGCCACCAAGAACGGCCATGACGATTCCGGGCGTGCCCTCGAACAGTTTTGAAAGTGCGGCACCAAAACCTGCAACGATTCCAAGCACTACAACGGCAAGCCGCCATTGGTCGATCGCGGCTAGGCGCGCAGCATAACGATGCGACAAGGACTGCTCATTGGCCCGCAATTGCCGACGCAGAGCATTGACGCCGGTTTCACTGCTCATTCGACGCCTCCCTTATCTACCGCGCCACCAGCGCCGCGTCGCGCAGGCCGCGCCAAACGCGCGCCGCCTGCACCGTTTCCGCCACATCATGCACGCGCAGCAGCTGGACGCCCTGCTCCAGCCCCTTCATCGCCAGCGCCAGGCTGCCGCCCAGCCGTGCCTCGACCGGCGCTTCGCCGGCAAGCGCGCCGATCATCCGCTTGCGGCTCGCCCCCAGCATCACCGGGCAGCCCAGGCCGTGGAACAGCGCAAGGCCGTTGAGCAGCGCCAGATTGTCGCCGAGCCCTTTGCCAAAGCCGATGCCGGGGTCGATGACGATGCGCGCCCGGTCGATGCCGGCGGCGACGGCGGCGTCGATCCGCGCTTCGAGCCAGTCATAAACCTCGATCAGCGGGTCGGCATAGGCTTTGCTCGCATTCGGGCCGCCATGCGGCCCCTTCGCCGGATCGGGCGAGTGCATCAGCACCACCGGCACCCCGGCCTTCGCCACGACCTCCGCCGAGCGCGTGTCCCACATCAGTGCCGACACGTCGTTCACCATCTGCGCGCCGCGGCCGAGCGCGGCCTCCATCACGGCGGCCTTGCGCGTGTCGATGGAGACCGGCGCCGCGCGCGCCAGCCGCTCGACCACCGGGGCGATGCGGGCGATCTCGTCCCCCTCCCAGACCAGCGGCGCGCCCGGCCGGGTCGATTCACCGCCCAGATCGACCAGGCTCGCGCCGGCGGCGATCTGGTCAAAGCCGGCCGCGGCCGCCGCTTCGGGATCGTCGCGGTGGCGGCCGCCATCGGAAAAACTGTCGGGCGTCACGTTCAGGATGCCGGCGACATGCGGCTGGTCGAAACGCAGCGTCCGCTCGCCCAGCACCAGCGGCGCGCGCGGCGCGGTGAGCCGGGCCATCGCCGCCGCTGCCGCTTCGATCTGCGGATCGGCCAGGCGCGCGACGAAATCATCCCAGGCGGCGATCGGCACCACCTGCTGCGCGACGCGGCGCCCGCCCTCGACCGCGATCACCTCCAGCGCGGAAAACCATAACAGGCCGCCCGCCAGCCGGCGCACATCCTCTGCCCCCACCGGCGTCTCGGCAAAGCGCGCGGGGCGCAGATAGAGCCGGGCGGCGGGGGGAAACATCAGGGCTGCGTGCCGAGCAGATAGGTCTGGCGCAGCGCGTCGATCGGTTTCAGCCCGTCTTCGGCCTGATAATGCCAGAAGGTCCAGCCATTGCACGCGGGCGCGCCTTGCAGTTCGGCGCCCAGTTTGTGGATCGAGCCGGTCGCGCCCGTCTCCGCCAGCAACGAGCCATCGGCGCGCACCACCGCGCGATAGCGCCGCCGGGCGTCGCACAGCACCGCGCCCGCCGCCAGCATGCCCGTCTCCACAATCGTGCCAAAGGCGACGCGCGGCGCCGATTTCGGTGACTGCATCGTTGCCAGCGCCGATTCATCGAGCGGCAGGGCAGCGGCGATCCGCTCGCGCGCCGCCGCGCAATAGCCGGGCTCGCGCTCGATGCCGATCCAGCGCCGGCCCAGCCGCTTGGCGACCGCGCCGGTGGTGCCGGTGCCGAAAAACGGGTCGAGCACCACATCGCCCGGCCGGGTGCAGGCCAGCAGCACGCGATAGATCAGCGCCTCGGGCTTTTGCGTGGGGTGCACCTTCACGCCGTTCTGCTTCAGCCGTTCCTGCCCGCCGCAGATCGGGAATTCCCAGTCGCTGCGCATCTGCAACTCGTCGTTCAGCGTCTTCATGCTGCGATAGTTGAAGGTGTAGCGCGCCTTTTCGCCCATCGACGCCCAGATCAGCGTTTCATGCGCGTTGGTGAAGCGCGTGCCCTTGAAATTGGGCATCGGGTTCGCCTTGCGCCAGACGATGTCGTTCAAAATCCAGAAGCCCAGATCCTGCACCGCGGTGCCGACGCGGAAGATGTTGTGATAGCTGCCGATCACCCAGAGCGTACCATCGGGCTTCAGCAGCCGGCGGGCCTCCGCCAGCCAGTCGCGGGTGAAGCGGTCATAGCTCGCAAAAGTGTCGAACTTGTCCCACGCATCGTCGACCGCGTCGACCATGCTGCCATCGGGGCGGTGCAGGTCGCCGCCCAGCTGCAGATTATAGGGCGGGTCGGCAAAGATCATGTCGATGCTCGCCGCCGGCAGCGCGCGCATCGCGGCAATGCAATCGTCCATGATCAGCTGGTCGAGCGGCAGCACCGGCGCCTCCGCCGTCCGCCGCCCGCCCACGCGGATCTTTTCCAGCACGCCCATTGCCCACTCCCCACCTGGTTGGAGCCGCATGGGTGGCGCAATCGCCGCCCCCGTCAAGAAAACTTTGGTTAACGCAAAAGCCTTAAACTTCGTTAACTTGCGCGAACATTTGCGGACTTATCGACATATTGAGTCGCCGACTTATCCACAGCCCCCATTAGCAGGGGTGTGGCGCAAAAGACTCTCAGGCGCGGCTTTTGCGCGCCCGCGCCACCGGCGCAAAGCTCATGCGGTGGTGCGGGGTCGGCCCCAGCCGGTCGAGCGCGGCGATGTGGGCGGCGGTTCCATAGCCCTGGTTCTGCGCCCAGCCATAGCCGGGATGCGCCGCGTCGAGCGCGTGCATCATCGCGTCGCGCGCCACCTTGGCAATGATCGAGGCGGCCGAAATCGCCGGTTCGGTGGCGTCGCCGCCCACGATCGCGCGCGACGGCCAGCGCCAGCGCGGGCAGCGATTGCCATCCACCAGCACCTCGGCCGGGTCCACGCCAAGCGCGGTGACCGCGCGCTCCATTGCCAGCATCGTGGCCTGCAGGATGTTGAGGCGGTCGATCTCCGCAACGCTTGCCTCGCCCACGCCCACCCGGCAGCGCGCGCGGATTTCTCCGGCGAGCGCGACGCGGCGCGCGGCGCTCAGCTTCTTGCTGTCGGCCAGGCCGGCAATCCCGCCCGGACACAGGATGACGGCGGCCGCCACCACCGGCCCGGCCAGCGGACCGCGCCCGGCCTCATCCACCCCCGCAATCACCGGGGCAGCCGCCAGGGCGGAAAGCGGCGATCCTCGCCCGCCTGAAACAGACACAGCGCATTGCCTGCGGGGTCGGTCAGCCGCGCCTCGCGCCAGCGCCAGGGCTGGTCGGCGGGCAGCTGATCGAACGCCACGCCCGCCGCCTGCAGCCGCGCGACCGCCGCATCCAGATCGTCGCATTCGAGGAAGACCGTGGGCGCCGCGCCCTGCTCCACTGACAGCGTCGCGCCGCCTGCCGCCTCGAACCGGGCATAATGGCCGTCTTCGGTGGCGACGATCTGGGTGAGCCCCAGCGCCCGGTAGAAATCTTCCGATCCGGCCGCCTTGGGCAGGGTGATCTGGTTGAGACGCGCGCCGGGGCCAAGGTCCAGCCGCACGCGCTGCTGCCCCATCGGGCCATGCCCATGGCCCAGGCCGGGCGCGTCGTGCAGCGCCATCCGCACGAACGCGCGCGCGCCGCCTATCGCCGCCTCCAGCAGAGAGCCATGGGCCAGCAGGGTCGCGATCGCGCTGGCCAGCGTGCAGCCGGTGCCATGGGTGGCACGCGTCTCGATGCGCGGGGCGGACCAGCGGGCAATTTCGCCGGCGCGGGTGACGAGCCGGTCGGTCAGCACCCCGCCCTCATCATGCCCACCCTTCACCAGCACCGCCGGCGCCCCGGCCAGCATTGCCGCTTCACCGCCCAGCGCGGCAAGTTCGGGCAGGTTGGGGGTAACCAGCGTCGCCAGCCGCATCAGCCGGCCGAATGCGGCAATCGTGTCAGCATCCGCCAGCGCCGCGCCGCTTGTCGCGACCATGACCGGGTCGAAGACGATCGGGATTGCTTCCCGAGCGTCGGCCGAAATTTGTGCTCCCGCGAAGGCGGGAGCCCAGTCTGGGTCCCCGCCTTCGCGGGGACACAAGCTTTCAAGCCAGTCCGCCACCGCATTCGCCGTCTCGGCCGAGCCGATCATGCCGATCTTCACCGCATCGACGCCGATATCGCTCACGCACGCGTCGATCTGCGCCAGCACCATGTCGGCCGGCACCGGGTGCACTGCCTGCACGCCCAGCGTATTCTGCGCGGTGATCGCGGTGACGGCGGTCATCGCATGGCCGCCCAGCATCGTCACCGTCTTGATATCGGCCTGAATGCCCGCCCCACCCCCTGAATCGGAGCCGGCAATGATCAGGATGCGCGGCGTCGCAAGAGGTGACGTCACGAGGCGAACTTGCGCTCCGTGCTGGCCGGATAGCTTCTGAGCGCCTTGCCCACGCGGGTGGGGCGATCGATCAGCTCGCCGCCGCAATTGGGGCACACCTCGTCAAGCGCATCGGCGCAGTCGGCGCAGAAGGTGCACTCGAACGAACAGATGAACGCGCCCGCCGCATCCGCCGGCAGATCGGCGCCGCAGCGCTCGCAATCGGGGCGCATCTCCAGCATCAGGCGCCGCCCGTCACGTCGAAGGCGACCTCGATATTGCCGCGCGTCGCGTTGGAATAGGGGCAGACCTGATGCGCGTCGTGCACCAGCTTTTCGGCCGCCGCCTGATCCAGCCCGGGAATGGTGACGGCATGGCGCACCGCGAGCATGAAGCCGGCGCCCCCCTCATTCTGGCCGATCGAGACATGGCCGGTGACGGTCGAATCGCCGATATCGAGCTTTTGCAGCCGCGCGACATAGAGCATCGCCGACTGGAAGCACGCCGCATAGCCGGCCGCGAACAGCTGTTCCGGATTGGTGCCCGCCCCGCCCGGGCCGCCCAGGCCGCTAGGCGTCACCGTGTCGAGATCGATGATGCCGTCGTCGCTCTTCACATGGCCCTGGCGGCCACCATGCGCGGTGGCAATTGCGGTGTAGAGGGGTTTCATCGGCATTCTCCCGGTTCAAGCCATTGAATTGATTGGCGATGATGGCGTCACGCCACCTCGCGCACCACATCGCATATCCTGTCCACGACACGCTCTACTTGCTGCGGATCGTCGCCCTCGGCCATCACCCGGATCACCGGTTCGGTGCCGGAGGGGCGGATGACCAGCCGGCCCTTGCCGTTCAGCTCGGCCTCGGCCTCCGCGATCACCGCTTTCACCCGGTCGGTGTCCAGCGGCCTGCCGCCGCTGAAGCGGACATTCTTCAGCAATTGCGGCAGCGGGTCGAAGCGGTGCAGCACCTCGCTTGCCGGTTTGCCGGCCCGCACGATCTCCGCGAGGATCTGGAGCGCCGCGACCAGCCCGTCGCCGGTGGTTGCATAGTCCGACAGGATGATGTGGCCGGACTGTTCACCGCCCACATTGCAGCCGCGCTCGCGCATCGCCTCCAGCACGTGCCGGTCGCCCACCTTGGTGCGCAAGAGGCCCAGTTCATGGCTTTCCAGATAGCGCTCCAGCCCCAGGTTCGACATCACCGTCGCTACCAGCAGTCCGTTCTTCAGCCGCCCGCGCCGCGCCCAGCCGGTGGCGATCGTCGCCATCAGCTGGTCACCATCGACCACCCGGCCGCCCTCGTCGACCAGGATCAGCCGGTCGGCATCCCCGTCCAGCGCGATGCCCAGATGCGCGCCCGAGGCGACCACCGTTTCGCACAGCAGCGCCGGCGAGGTGGAGCCGACCCCGTCATTGATGTTCTTGCCATTGGGCTGCACGCCGATCGCAACCACATCGGCGCCCAGCTCCCACAGCGCCGACGGGGCAACCTGATAGGCCGCACCGTTCGCGCAATCGACCACCACGCGCAGCCCGTCGAGCCGGAGATCGTCGGGGAAGGTGAGCTTGGCGGCATGGATGTAGCGGCCGCGCGCATCCTCATAGCGGCGTGCCCGGCCAATATCGGGTGACGGGGCAAGCGGCACCGTGCCATCGATCAGCGCCTCGATCGCGATCTCGTCCTCGTCGGACAGCTTGTAGCCGTCGGGGCCGAACAATTTGATGCCATTGTCGCCATAGGGATTGTGGCTGGCCGAAATCATCACCCCCAGGTCGGCGCGCATCGACGGCGTCAGCATCGCCACTGCCGGCGTCGGCATCGGCCCCACCAGCACCACGTCCATGCCGACCGAGGTGAAGCCGGCAACCATTGCCGATTCCAGCATATAGCCCGACAGGCGCGTATCCTTGCCGATCACCACCCGGTGCTTGTGCGGCCCCCGCGCGAAATGGGTGCCGGCGGCCATGCCGACGCGCATCGCCATTTCCGCCGTCATCACCGTGGCGTTGGTGGCCCCACGAATGCCATCGGTGCCGAAATATTTTCTTGCCATCAACGCCCACTCATTTCGCTTGCCCCGCGCCCATCCGCGCGACAGGTGGAGGGTTTAACCCGTGCAACGCTGGATCGAAACCGCATGTCGCAACACGCGCGTATCCTGCTATCCCTAATCGTCGGGCTTGTCATCGGCATCGCGGCGGCGAATGCGGGGGGCGGCTGGGTAAATGCGGCGATCGACATTGCCCAGCCGGTGGGCGAGGCATGGCTGGCCGGCCTGAAGATGACGATCATCCCGCTCGTCGTCTCGCTACTCGTCACCGGTGTCGCGGCAACGGCGGAAACGGCACGCTCGGGCCGCGTCGCCGCGCGGGCGCTCGCGCTGTTCATGACCTTTCTGGTCGCCTCGGCCACGCTGGCGGCGGTGCTGATGCCGGCGCTGCTGGCGCTTTGGCCGCTCGATCCGACGGCGGCCGGCGCCCTCAAGCGCGCGCTGGCCGAGGTGAAGCCGGTCGGCGATGTGCCGGGCTTTGCCGCGTTCATGAAGAGCATCGTCCCCAGCAATCCGGTGGCGGCAGCAGCCAATGGCGAAATGCTGCCGCTGATCGTGTTCACCATGGTGTTCGCCTTTGCGATCACCCGGCTCAACCCGGCGCGGCGCGACACGCTGGTCGCGCTGTTCCAGGCGCTGGCCGATGCGATGCTGGTGATCATCAACTGGGTGCTGGCGATCGCGCCGATTGGCGTGGCGGCGCTCGCCTTCGTGGTCGGCGCGCGCGCGGGCACGGCGGCGGTGGGCGCGCTGGTCCATTATATCGCGCTCTATTCGGCGGTGGGCTTCGTCATCATGCTGATCGCCTATCCGGTCGCGGTGCTGGGCGGGCGGGTGCCGCTTGGCCGCTTTGCCCGCGCGGTCGCCCCGGCACAGGCGGTCGCAATCTCGACGCAGAGCTCACTGGCCTCGCTGCCGGCGATGCTGACCGGGGCCGAGGCCGCCGGGCTGCCGGTGCGGATCGCGGGCGTGGTGCTGCCGCTGGCGGTGGCGGTGTTCCGGGTGACGGCGCCCGCGATGAACCTGGCGGTGACGCTCTACATCGCCAACTGGTATGGCATCGCGCTGTCGCCCTTTCAGCTGGCGGCCGGGGTGATTGCCGCCTCGCTCACCACCTTCAACGGCGTCGGCCTGCCGGGCCAGGTGACGTTCATTGCCTCGATCGCGCCGATCTGTCTGGCCATCGGCGTACCGATCGAGGCGCTCGGGCTGCTGATCGCGGTGGAGACGATCCCCGATATCTTCCGCACGCTGGGCAATGTCACCATGGACGTGGCAGTCACCGCCACCGTCGCGCGGGGTGAACGAGCGCTAGAACCCTAACCAACGCCAGACACCCGCGGCGATGCCGGCGGCGGGGATATGCGCCCAGGTGGCGGCCAGCCAGATCACCACGCCGCCTGCCAGATCGTGCGGGCGGAACCCGCCAAAGCGCGCGCGCCCCTCGGCAATTGCCTGAAACGGCATGAAGCTGGTCATCGCCTTCCACGCCGTCCACAGCTCGGGCTGGAGGGCGGACTTCTTGGCGTCGAGCCCGGCCGCGCCGACCAGCGCGAACAAACCAATGCCGCCGGCCACGATCAGGTTGGCGGTCACCGGATAGACCAGGATATGGGCGATCGCCCACAGCGCGAACGACCACAGCATCGGATGGCGGGTGATCGCATAGACGCCCTTCGCCCGCTCCGGCAGCTTCAAATTGGGGGCGGGCAGCGCCGGGTTGCCGATCAGCGAGCCCATCAGCAGCACGCTCGCGATCAGCATGATCAGCGTGGCGAGCCCCCAGAGCGCATCGCCCACGTCCCACAGCGGCGCCTCTACCGGTGCGGCGCGATAGGCGCGGCTGATCCACCACAGGCAGGCAAAGGAGACCAGCACATAGACCAGCCGGAAGCCGATCTCGCGCAGCGCCTTGACCATCGGCGCGCGCAACGGGTGCGACATCAACAGATGGCTACCCGCAAAGGCCCCGACCGCCAGTGCAACTTCCAGATTGCCGTCCATTCGATGCGCCTCCCTCTTTCGGGTGGAGGCTAGCGCATCACTTCACGCCGTGCATCCACTTCTTGAGCGGGATGGCGAGCAGGAACAGCAGCACACCGGCGCCGATCGAGATCCAGGCAATCGTCGTGAAGGTTGCGGTATAGGTGTCCAGGCTGACCTTCAAATTGGTCACCTGCCCGCCCACCGTCTCCACGCTCGCGAACTGCGCGACCACGCCGGCCACGAACTGCGCGACCGAAATCGACAGGAACCAAACCCCCATCATCAGGCCGACGATGCGCGCGATCGACAATTTGGTGATCATCGACAGGCCGACCGGCGAAATGCACAGCTCGGCCAGCGAGTGGATGACATAAAGACCCGCCAGCCACCACAGCCCGACCTTGTAGCCGGTGTCCGCGCCGGCAAGGCTGGCCCCCAGCACCAGGAACAGGAAGCCCGCACCGACGCCAACCAGCGCGATCGCGAATTTCACGGGGATTGACGGCTCCAGATTGCGGCGCGCGAGGAAACCCCAGAGTGCGCTCATCAGCGGTGCCAGCAGCACGATCGAGATCGGGTTGAAATTCTGCGTCTGCGGCGCCGACAGCGAAAACAGCCCGAACACGCTGCGATCCGTATTGCGATCCGCAAACAGCGTGAGCGACGAGCCGGCCTGTTCGAACAACGTCCAGAAAAAGACGTTGAAGACGATCAGCACCATCGCCGCCAGCATCATCTCCAGCTCCTTGCGGCTGCCATAAAGCGCTGACCAGACCAGAATGCCGGGCACCGACACCAAAAAGGTACCGAACAGCAACTTGCCCATCAGCGACAGCGACAGGAGATAGCCGACAAAGCCCGATCCCTCGACCGGCTTGGGCGCGCTCATCAGGTTGGTGAACAGGAAATAGAGCACCGGCACCGCCGCCAGCGCGCCGAGATAGATCAGCAGGCTGCGGTCCTTCGTTCCCTCCGGCGCATTGCCCACCGTGTCCAGCCGGCCGCCATGGTTGCTGATCATGAAGAACGAGATGACCATCGCCACCCCGGCAAGCCCGAGGCCCGCCGGCCAGCCGATCGAATCGGCGAAGAAGGCGCACAGGAACTGGCCCAGGATCGAGCCGGTGTTGATGCCCATGTAGAAGATGGTGAAGCCGGCGTCGCGGCGGCGGTCCCCCTGAGCGTAAAGCTCGCCGACCATGGTGGAGATATTGGGCTTGAAGAAGCCGTTGCCGATCGAAATCAGCGACAGCGCGATCAGCAGGATGGCGACCAGCAGGTCGCTGCGCTCGGCCTGTTCGGTGAACTTGCCGGCGGCGATGCGCCGCGCCTCTTTCCCGTCGGCCGCGAGCAGCGAGAGGCTGCCATCCTCATTGCCCTGCATTTTCAGCTTCTGGCCGCCATCGACCAGATAGCGCGTCTCGCCGGGGTCGCTGGTGGGGCCGTCGCGGAACTTCTCGACCACCACTTCGTAACGCTTGCCGTCGATCAGCTGATAGGGCTTGGCCGCCTGCCCGCCAAACGCCAGCGTGAAATAGCCGATCGCCATCAGGATCGCGCCGAAGCGCACCGCGCGCTTCGACCCCAGATACTGGTCCGCCAGCAGCCCGCCGACCAGCGGGGTGAGATAGACGAGCGCGGTATAGCCGCCATAAAGCCCGGTCGAGGCGCGGTCGCCCAGCACGAAATGCTTGGTGAGATAAAGCGTCAGCAGCGCGCGCATGCCGTAATAGCCGAAACGCTCCCACATTTCGGTGCCGAACAGCCAGAACAGGGGGGCAGGATGGCCGAACCAGGTTTTCTCGCCGCGCGGTGCGGGCGCGGACTCGGCGGTTTGCATGGTGAAGAACGCTCCCCTTGACACTTTGATGACGCTGTTTTGCGGCGCGACACTAACGGCAAATGCCGGGGTGTAAATGGCGCCGCGACACGATATGCGACATGGCCATGTTCAATGATCGCTCGACCCCGCTCTCGCTCCTCGAAACCCGCCGCTCGGCCCGCCCCCGCGACCTGGTCGCGCCCGGCCCCGATGACGCGACGCTGGCCCGGATGCTGGCAATTGCCGCGCGCACGCCCGACCATGGCAAGCTGGCCCCGTGGCGCTTCGTCATCGTGCCGGCGGAGGCGCGTGGCGCGCTGGCGGCGCGGATTATCAGCGCCTATCGCGCCGAGCGGCCCGAGGCGAAGCAGACCGAGATCGACTCGTTCGAGCGTTTCGCCGCACAGGCCCCGGCGCTGGTGGTGGTGATGTCGTCGCCGCGCCCCGAAAGCCATATTCCGCTATGGGAGCAGGAATTATCGGCCGGCGCGGCGTGCATGAACCTGCTGCACGCGGCGCATGCGACGGGCTTTGCCGGCGGCTGGGTGACCGGCTGGCCCGCTTATTCGGAAAGCGTGCGCGATGCCTTCGGCGCCGCGCCGGAACGGATTGCGGGCTTCATCTTCATCGGCACTCCCGGCGCCGCACTGGAGGAGCGCCCCCGGCCAGACCCGGGCGCCGTCACCACGCGCTGGACCGGCTGACCCGGTCATCGCCCTCTTGGCATTGGCGATTCCATGCTGTATTAAGTCAGCATGACGGCTCTGAACAACGAAGACAGCCCGGTCTATATCCGGCTTCGCCAGCACATCGCGACCGCGATTCTGCGCGGCGATTACCGCACCGGCGACCAGCTCCCCTCGGTGCGCGCGCTCGCCGCCGAGCATGGCGCCAACCCGCTCACCGTCGCCAAGGCCTATCAGCATTTTCAGGACGACGGCTATGTCGAGGTGCGGCGCGGCGTCGGCATGTTCGTGGTGCCGGGCGCGGTCGACAAGCTGCGCGCCGCCGAACGCGAGCATTTCGTGAGCGCGGTGTGGCCCAAGGTGCGCGCGCATATCGATCTGCTGGGGCTCGACACCGGCACGCTGCTCGACGTCGAACCGGCCTGACGCAGGCGCACCACGCTTCACCGCGAAAGAAAAATCGCCCGGCGGGTGGAACCAACGCGCCGCCGTTCGCTTGATGCCTGGGGCAGTTCCTGCCTTGGGCATCGGGGAGCTTGGCATGCAGAAATCGCCAGCGGGCAAGAGCCGCACCGGCTTTCGCCCCAGTTACCGCGTCGATGAAGTGAACCGTTGCCTCGGCTGCGGCAAGTCGCACTGGTATGTCGGGCGGATCAGCGCCGAATGCGCCTTTTGCGGCGTGGCGCTGCCCATTTCCGGGCAGGCCGCGCACGTGCATTGACGATCGGGCTCAGCGCTCAGGCGGCGAAGGCGGCCGGCGCCAGTGCGTAAAGCTGCGCCGCCGGCGCCATCGCCGACGCCTTCAGCCCCAGTGCCTCGGGCACGATCTGCGCCACATAGAAATCGGCGACCGCGCGCTTCATCGCCAGAAATTCCGGGTCGCCCGCCGCCGACGCCGCCACGCGGGCCTGCTTTTCCATCAGCCAGCCGCACACCGCGACGCTCAGCATGGTCAGGAAAGGATAGCTTGCCGCCAGCCGGTCATCGACATCGGCGGTCAGCAGGCGCTGCGCGACCGCATAGCACGCGTCGATCAGCGCATTGAGGCCGCCATCGCGGGCGTCGGCGCGCATGTCGGCGATCAGGCGCGCGACCACGCCGCCATTGTCCATGCTGAGCTTGCGGCCGACCAGATCGGCGGCCTGGATGCCATTGGTGCCTTCATAGATCGGGGTGATGCGTGCATCGCGGAAGAACTGGGCGACGCCGGTTTCCTCGACATAGCCCATGCCCCCATGCACCTGGATCGCAAGCGACGAGACTTCGCAGCCAATATCGGTGCCGTGCGCCTTGGCCAGCGGCGTCAGCAGGTCGAGCCGCTTCTGCGCCTCGGCATCGCCCAGCGTCGCGCGGTCGACCTGCCCGGCCGCCAGATAGACCAGCGCGCGTGCCGCCTGGGTCTGCGCCTTCATCCGCATCAGCATGCGGCGCACGTCGGGATGCTCGATGATCGCCACCGGCTCACGCCCGGCGCCGGCGCGCGCGCTCTGCACACGCTCGCGGGCATAGGCGACCGCATGCTGGGTGGCGCGTTCGGCGACCTGCACCCCCTGCAGCCCGACATTCAGCCGCGCATTGTTCATCATCGTGAACATGCCGCGCATCCCGCCCAGCTCCGGCCCGATCAGCTCGCCCACGCAATCGCCATTGTCGCCAAAGCTCAGCACGCAGGTGGGCGAAGCGTGCAGCCCCAGCTTATGCTCGATGGAGACGACGCGCACGTCATTGGGCTCGCCGGGCCGCCCCTCGGCGTCGAGCCGATATTTGGGGACGAGGAACAGCGACAGCCCCTTGGTTCCCGGCGGCGCATCGGGCGTGCGCGCCAGCACGAGGTGGACGATATTTTCCGCCATGTCGTGGTCGCCGAACGAGATGTAGATCTTCTGGCCCGTAATCGACCATTTCCCGTCGGCGCGTGGTTCTGCCTTGGTGCGCACGGCGCCTACGTCGGAGCCGGCCTGTGGCTCGGTGAGGTTCATCGTGCCGGTCCAGGCGCCGGTGGCCAGATGCGGCAGATAGGCGGCCTGCTGCTCCGGGCTGCCATGATGGCCGAGCGCCTCGATCGCGCCCACCGTCAGCGTCGGGCACAGCGCAAAGCCCATATTCGCGGCGCCCAGCGTTTCCAGCACCGCGGTCTGTACGACAAAGGGCAGCCCCTGGCCGCCAAAGGCCTCCGGCACGCCGATCGTGCCCCAGCCGCCCTCGACATAGGCACGGTATGCGTCGGCAAAGCCGGCCGGCATCACCACGCCATCGGCGGTCCATTTGGCACCCACCGTGTCGCCCAGCCGGCTGAGCGGCGCCCATTCGCCTTCGGCGAACTGGCCGATCCCGTCGAGCACCGCGTCGATCACATCGGGGCTGGCGGCGGCGAAGCGCTCGGTTGCGGCAAGCTGGCCCAGCTCGACGACATGATCGAGCACGAAACGCTGGTCGGCGGTGGCGGCGGCAAAGGGCATGGACGCTTTCTCTTGTTACGATGGACGCCCCGCTATAGCGCGCCCTGGTGGACGCTCCAATGTTTCAGACGCGGATTGTGCCCTTCGGCGCGGATGCGGTGGCGGAGGCCGCCGCGCTCATCGCGCACGGGGTGCCGGTCGCGGTGCCGACCGAGACGGTCTACGGCCTTGCCGCCGATGCCTGGTCAGCGCCGGCAGTGGCTGCCATCTATGCGGCCAAGGGCCGGCCCAGCTTCAACCCGCTGATCGTGCATGTGCCCGATCTGGCGGCGGCGCAGGC
Source organism: Sphingomonas sp. (assembly GCF_019746015.1). Classification (GTDB taxonomy): domain Bacteria; phylum Pseudomonadota; class Alphaproteobacteria; order Sphingomonadales; family Sphingomonadaceae; genus Sphingomonas. The sequence goes on from NZ_JAIESM010000052.1 coordinate 19,026, forward strand.
AGTGGCACAGCTGGACGAGGCAGCGCTGGCGCTCGCCGCGCGCTTCTGGCCCGGGCCGCTGACGCTGGTTGCGCCCTGCCACGACCCGCGCATCGCCAGCCTGGTGACGGCGGGGCTGCCAACGATTGCCGTGCGCGTGCCGGCGCACCGGGCGATGCAGGCGCTGCTCGCCGCCACCGGCCGCCCGCTCGCAGCGCCGTCCGCCAATGCCAGCGGCGCGATCAGCCCCACGCGCGCCGCGCATGTGCTGGCGAGCCTTGACGGGCGCATCCCGATGATTCTGGACGATGGCCCCACACCGACCGGGCTTGAATCGACCATCGTGCTGACGGGTGCCGTGCCCCGGTTGCTGCGCCCGGGGCCGATCACCGCCGATGCGATCACGGCGGTGCTGGGCATGCCGCTGGAGGCCGCCCCCGGCGGCATCATCGCGCCGGGGCAGCTGGCCAGCCATTATGCGCCGGCCAAGCCGCTGCGGCTGAACGCGATTGATGCTGCGGCCGACGAATGGCTGATCGGCTTTGGCGGGGTCGTGGGTGATGACACGCTGTCGGCCGGCGGCGATTTGGTGGAGGCGGCAGCGCGGCTGTTCGACGCGCTGCACCGGGCCGATGCGAGCGACCGGGCGCGCATTGCCGTCGCGCCGGTGCCCGGCCACGGCCTGGGCGCGGCGATCAACGACCGGCTGGCGCGCGCCGCGCACTGACTTTTCACCGTCACCGAAAAGGTTTAGCCTCATCGCCTCATCTGGGAGGGGTATGATGACGATCGCGCAACGTGGGCTGGCCGAGTTTATCGGCACCTTCTGGCTGGTGTTCGGCGGGTGTGGCAGCGCGATTTTCGCCGCGGCCTTTCCACAGGTGGGGATAGGCCTGCTGGGCGTGTCGCTGGCCTTTGGCCTGACCGTGCTGACCATGGCCTATGCGATCGGCCATGTCTCGGGCTGCCATCTGAACCCGGCGGTGACTGCCGGGCTCTGGGCGGGCGGGCGCTTTCCCGCGCGCGAGATCGCTCCCTATGTGGTGGCGCAGGTGGCCGGCGCGATTGCGGCGGCGCTGATGCTCTATCTGGTTGCCAGCGGCCGCGCGGAATGGTCGCTGGCGCGCGACGGGCTTGCCGCCAATGGCTATGGCGTCCATTCGCCGGGCGGCTATGCGATGCTGTCGGGCTTCATTGCCGAGGCGTTGCTGACCTTCTTCTTCCTGATCGTCATTCTGGGCGCGACCGATTATCGCGCGCCCCAGGGCTTTGCGCCGATCGCCATCGGCCTGTGCCTGACGCTCATCCACCTGATCAGCATTCCGATCACCAACACCTCGGTCAATCCGGCACGCTCGACCGGGCCGGCGCTGCTCGTCGGCGGCTGGGCGATCGAGCAGCTCTGGCTGTTCTGGATCGCGCCGATCCTGGGCGCGATTGCCGCGGGCGCGGTGTATCGCACCTTCGACATCCGGCAGGATTGATCGCGGACCGGTTTCTTGCCGAACCGATTGGCCAGCGAACACCCGTCACCCCGGACTTGATCCGGGGTCCCGCTGCCTTTTTCCAAGCGCTGCACGCGGCGTCGCCGTTGCCGAAGAAAAGCGGGATCCCGGGTCGAGCCCGGGATGACGCAGAGGGTGGCACTACGCCGGCTGCGCCGCCTTTGACCGCGCGGCAAAGCTCTTGCGCAGCTTGTTGAGCTTGGGCGGGATGACGGCGAGGCAATAGGGATTACGCTGGCCTTCGCCGGTCCAGTAATCCTGATGATAATCCTCGGCCGGATACCATGTGGCCATCGGCTCGATGGTGGTCACGATCGGGGCGGGCCAGCCCGATGCCGCGCGCGCCATCGCGGCAATCGCCTCTGCCCGCTGTTCTTCCGAATGGGGGAAGATCGCGGAGCGATATTGCGTGCCGACATCATTGCCCTGGCGGTTGAGCTGGGTCGGATCGTGCGTTGCAAAGAACATGTCGAGCAGGTCGCCATAGCTGACCTGGTCGTTGTCGAACGTCAGCCGGATCGCCTCGGCATGCCCGGTGTCGCCATTGCACACCTGGCGATAGCTGGGATTGGCGACATGCCCGCCAATATAGCCACTTTCCACCTTGGTCACGCCGATCACGTCGTTGAACACCGCTTCGGTGCACCAGAAACAGCCGCCGGCCAGCGTTGCCTGTTCGATCGCCATAAATGCTCCTTCACATCCTTGCCCGCATAGATAGGACAGCGGGGTGGAATTACGACAGGGGATTACGATGGACGGGGCTGTGCTGGTTACGGGCGGCGCGGGATATATCGGCAGCCATGCGGTACTGGCGCTGTGCGATGCCGGGTACCGGGTGGTGGTGGTGGACAATCTCGTCACCGGCTTTGCCTGGGCGGTGGACCCGCGCGCGACGCTGGTCGAGGCGAACATCGAAGACCCTGAGGTCCGCGAAGTGATCCGCGCGCATGGGGTGCGCGCGATCATGCATTTCGCCGGGTCGGTCGTGGTGCCGGAGTCGGTCGCAGACCCGCTCAAATATTACCGCAACAACACCGCCGCCAGCCGTACGCTGATCGAGCATGCCGTGGCGGAGGGGGTCCGCCATTTCATCTTCTCGTCAACGGCGGCCACCTATGGCATTCCCGATCAGGTGCCGGTGCGCGAAGACACCCCGACGCGCCCGATCAACCCCTATGGCATGTCGAAGCTGATGACCGAGGCGATGCTGCGCGACGTGGCAGCCGCCCACCCGATCAACTATTGCGCCCTGCGCTATTTCAACGTGGCGGGCGCCGATCCGCTGGGCCGCTCGGGCCAGTCGACGGCGGGGGCGACGCACCTGATCAAGGTGGCGGTGGAGGCCGCGACCGGCCGGCGCGATGGTGTCTCCATCTTCGGCGACGACTTTGCCACACCCGATGGTACGGGTGTCCGCGACTATATCCACGTAAGCGATCTGGCCGATGCGCATCTCCACGCGCTTGCCCTGCTCGCCCAGCGCCCGGGCGACAGCCACATCCTCAATTGCGGCTATGGCCGGGGCTATTCGGTGCGCGAAGTGCTCGACGCGGTCGACCGGGTGACCGGCGGGCAGATCACCCGCCGGCAGGAGGGGCGCCGCGCCGGCGATCCCGACGCGCTGATCGCCGACAATGGCGCGATCCTCGCCGCGCTCCCCTGGCGACCGCGCCATGACGATCTCGACCTGATCGTCACCCACGCGCTCGCCTGGGAACGGCATCTGGCGACCCGCAACGGCTGATCTTGTTGGTGCTCGCGGGGCCGGCCCGCTCCGCCCGCTTCAGATACCGAACTTCAGCGTCAGGCGGATGTCGCGGCCCGGCAGCGGCGCGAAATCCTTGATGAAGCTCGCATGCCGGCGCGCATCGACGTCGAACAGGTTGTTCGCCGACAGCAGCAGGCTGGTCCGCTCGCTGGCGAAGGGGCGCAGTTCGATCGACGCATTGACCATGGTGTAGCCAGACGTGCGCGTTTCGAACGCCGCCACCCGGTTCTGGGCGAAGACGTTCTCCACCTCGATCCGGCCGTTCAGCTTGCTGCTCTGCGCCTCGACCCCGGCGAGCACCCGGCCGGCGGGAATGCGCGGCACCGGGCCCTGCCCGTTCAGCGACGCCTGCACATAATCGGCCAGCGCATCGACATTGATCGTGAAGTTGCCGACCTGCGCCACCCGCATCGAGCCGCTCGCTTCCAGACCCCAGAAGCGCGCGCCGCGCTGAACGAACTGGAAGCAGGGCAGCTCCACATCGCGGCCGCTGGGGGCGGCTGCCGCTTCGCACACTGCCTGCGCCACCTGCGTGTCGACGATGAAATTGTCGAACCAGTTATAATAGGCCGAGGCATCGAAATTGAAGCCATCGCCATGGACGTGGAGCGTCGCTTCCAGGCCCCAGCTCTTTTCGGTGGTGAAATTGGCATTGCCCAGTTCATAGGTCTGGGTGCCCTTGTGCGGGCCGTTGGCGAACAGCTCCTCGGCCGACGGCGCCCGCTCGGTGCGCGAGCCGTTCAGGCCGATGCGGACATTGTCGCCCAGCGCATAGGACGCGCCGACCGACCCGGAGAACGCGCCAAAGCCGCGCGCCGCCGAGGGGAAGCGCCGGTCGCCCGCCACCACGCGCGAATCGACCGTGCTCCATTCATAGCGGGCGCCCGCCTCTACCTTCAGCGGCCCGAAGTCGAGCTGCTGCTGGGTGAAGATGCCGGTCTGCGCGGTGGCGCTGCGCGGCACGAACGCTTCCTTGCCCAGCACGTTGAATTCGCGGTTGAAGAACTGCACGCCCGATGCGCCGTTCCACACGCCGCGCTTGGCCTGCAGCACTTCCAGGCGCCCCTCAAACCCCTTGTTGAAGAAGGAGGTGCCGATGCTGCCGTCATCCTCCAGCTCGAAATGGCGGTAGGAGGCATAGCCGGCGCGCAGCCGCACCTGATCGATCACCGGGCCGTGCGCATCGATCTGGGCGCGGAAGTCGACCCGGTCCTGCGCCACGTCGAGCACGGGCGCTTCCTGCTCCTGCCCCGGCGCCGTCGCATAGCGGATGGGCAGGCCGTACCGGCTGGCATAGCGGCTGTACGACAGGCCAAAGCTGCCGGTGTCGGTGATGATCGATGCGCCGGCGCCCACATTCCAGGTTTCGCTCCGGGTGTTGGGCAGCGTGCCACGGATCGCGGCGTTGGCGGCGAAATCAATGGGATCGGCGCCCGGCGGCAGCGGCAGGCGCGCGCTCGCCAGCGCCTGGGCACGCTGCTGCGGCGTCAGTGCAAAGCCGCCGATGCGCACATTGTCGCTCGCCAGATAGCTGCCATCGACATGGAGCACCAGATTGCCGGTCGCCTTCACATCGGCAGCCGCAGCAAAGCTGCGCTCGGTCGCGGCGGAGCCGAAGCCGGCAATCGCGTTCAGCCGCAGCACGCCATTTTCCGGCAGGCGGCGCGGAATGCGCGTGTCGATGACATTGACGACGCCGCCAATCGCCGACGACCCGAACAGCAACGCCGCCGGCCCGCGCAGCACCTCAACCCGCTCGGCAAGCAGCGGGTTGATGGCAACCGCATGGTCGACCGACGTGTTCGACACGTCGATGGAGCCGATCCCGTCGGTCAGCACGCGGATGCGCTCCCCCTGGAAACCGCGCAGAATGGGGCGCGAGGCATTGGGGCCAAACGACGTAGCCGACACGCCCGGCAGCCGCGCCAGCGTTTCGCCGATCGTCGGGCGCAGCGCGCGGGTGAGCTCGGCACCGGTCAGCACAGAAGTGCCGGAAAGCACATCGCGCTCGCTCTGCGGCACCACGGCGCTGACGATCACGTCCTTGGGCTGTTCGACGGGGTCGCCATGCGCACTGTCCTGCGCGCTGTCCTGGGCACCCGCTGCGGGGGTGCTGGCGTCAGCTGGCGGGGCCGGCGGCACGTCGCGCGCCTGGGCAATCGGCGCGTAGAGAAAAATCGTCGCCATTGCGGCGCCGGCAAGCAACTTGGTCGTCACGGTCACACATTCACTCCCTAAAGCGGGGCGGCTCGTAGAGGTGATGGTATAAAGTATCAAGCCCCTGATCGCTTGGCGCGGCATCAGCCGCGTGATAGCCGCGCCGAAACGCCTTTGAAGGACGATGCGATGATCCGCTTGCGCTCGCTGCTGTTCGTGCCCGGTAACCGGCCCGACCGGATGGCCAAGGCCGCCGCAACCGGCGCCGACGCGCTGATCCTTGACCTGGAGGATGCGGTCGCCCCAAGCGCCAAGGCGGCGGCGCGGCTGGCGGTGGCCGAATTCCTCGCACAACCGCGCCCCTGCACGCTGTTCGTGCGCGTCAATCCGCTCGATTCAGGGTTGATCGACGATGATCTGGCCGCCGTGCTGCCCGCGCGGCCCGACGGCATCGTGCTGCCCAAGGCCGAGGGCGGCGCATCGCTCGCCGCGCTGGACGCAAAGCTGGCGGGCGATATCATGATCCTGCCGATCGCGACCGAAACCCCGGCGGCGATGTTCGCGCTGGGCAGCTATGGCGGCGTCACGCCGCGCCTTGCCGGGCTTACCTGGGGTGCGGAGGATCTGCCCGCCGCGATTGGCGCCACCGCCTCGCGCGAGGCGGATGGCAGCTATGCCGCGCCCTATCAGCTGGCGCGCTCGCTCACCCTGTTCGGTGCGCATGCAGCCGGCGTGGCCGCGATCGAGACGGTCTATCCCGATTTCCGCGATCTGGACGGGCTTGCCGCCTATGCCGCCCGCGGGCGGCGCGACGGCTTTTCGGGGATGATGGCGATCCATCCGGCGCAGGTCGCGGTGATCAACGCGGCCTTCACTCCTTCTGAGGCGGAAATCGACCATGCCCGGGCGGTTGTCGCGCTGTTCGAGGCCAATCCCGGTGCCGGTGCGCTCAGCCTCAACGGGCGGATGGTCGATGCCCCGCATCTGAAGGCGGCGCGACGCGTGCTGGCGCAGGCGCTGTAGCAGGGGACGCCAGGAGGTAACGTCACGCCGAAGATCGGTTAGTCCCGTCAAATCGGATATCGCCAACAGACTCGCCCGCGTGGGGCGGACCGGCCACTAGAACGGGAAGCGCAGGCCTGCGGAAACGGTGGTATTCGGCCGATAGCCGGTGCGGCTCGACAAGGGCGACACGCCACTGACCGGGCCGAAATACACCTCTGTCGTCACGTCCAGGCGCAGCATCGGCTGGCGCCCGCCCGGTTTTTTGCCAAGCGCCTGGCCAAGGCCGAAGTAGAACTCGACATATTCGGGATAGCTGCCGATGTTCGCCACGCCATTGATCGGCCGGTTGGCACCCTGGCCGCTGCCATATTCAAAGCTGAAACTCGGGGTCAGCTTGCCAAGGCGGTTTTCCAGCTCGATCGCGCCGCCGCCCGAGAGCGTCCATTGCTGCGAATGGTCGGTGTAGATGTACTGGTTGGCGATCACGCCAAGCTCGGGCGCATCGAACAGATACGCGTTTGACGTGATCCGTCGCCCGCGTTGCTGGCCGCGCGCGACGTTGAAATAGGCGTTGAACGGCCCGCGCTCATAGGAAATCGCCGCTTCCACACCCCAATTCTCGCCGCGTGCAAAATTGAACGGCGTTTGCACCAGCGTATCGCCGATCTGCTGCAGATCGAGCAGACTATCGGAAAGCTTGAGATAGCCGTTCAGCGTCAGTGTGAATGCGCCGACATATTTTTCCACGCCAAAATCGAAGCTGTGCTGGCGCTCGGCAACGACCGGGGCAGCGGTGCCGTTGATGAACGGCGCATTGGTGTTGCGCAAAGCGCCCAGAATGCCACCGCCCAGCAGCTCGATCGGCGGCGGGCTGAAATTGCGGGCATAGCCGATATGCCAGATGATCGTGTCAGTCGGCGTCCACACCAGGTTGGCACGCGGTGAGAGCTGGTCTTCGTCGATCAGGCCCGAAAACCGGTCATAGCGCAGCCCGAAGTTGAAGGTCAGCGCGTCGGAGAGGTCCCACTCGTCCTGCACATAGGCGCTCCAGGTGCGGGTGGTGATGGCGGCGCGCACCGGCACCAGCCGCGAGACGGTGCCCGTCGGGGGGCCCAGCACGCCGACCGGGAACACGCGGTTGACTGTGTCACCGGTCAGCCGATCCTCGCTGAAATAGCCGCCAATGCTGATGATGTGCGAGTCGCCGACCTTCCAGCGCAGATCGGCCTGCCCGCCCCAGACCAGGCTCGACTGTACGAAATCATTGACCGTTCCGCCGACCAGCGCGGCCGTGCCCCCCGCAACCGGCGCGTACCTTGTCCGCGCGTGGCGCACAAAGGGCGAAAGGGTAACCTCCCATTTGTCGCTCTTGTACTGATAGGCAAGGATCGCAAAGCGCGTCTGGTTCCACTGCGTCTGGTCAAGCGCAGACGAATCGAACAGGCCTTGCCGGTTCAGGCCCACAACGGCGGGATCGAGCGCGGTATTGGGAATCCGGTAGTTGAACGATTCCAGCCCGCCGATCGCCGTCAGGCTGCTCGCATTGGTGAAGTTATAGGATGCGTAAGCGAACCCGTTCCCGTAATCGGCACTGTCGCGCACCTGATTGGCGGTGCCAGGGGCCGCATAGGGCTCGCCCTGATCACGCAGAAAGGTGCCCGACACGAAGACGTTGAGATCGCCGATCGAATCGCGCACGGTTGCCGTCGTCTGCAGATAGCCGTTGCTCCCGCCATAGACGCTGACATCGGCATCATGCGTGAACCTGCCCGTTGGCGTGTCGAACGCGATGACGCCCGATGTGCGCAACCCGAATTCCGGCAGCAGGGCACCGGTCGCGACATCCACTGAGTCGGCCAGCCGGTCGTCGAGCAGAGCACCATAGGCGGCGAAGCTTTCCGGAATGATGATGCCGTTCAGCCGATACTGGGCGCCCAGATGCTCGTTGCGGAAGAACACCTCGCCGCCGCTGCCGGCGTTTTTGGTAACCCCGGGCAACTGGAGCAGCATGGTACGGAAACTGGCATCAAGGCCGCCGGGCCGGTTTTCAAGCGCGCGGCGGCCAAGGTGGCGCACCGCACCACCGCGCCACGTGGGATCTCGCGCAATGCCGGCCGACCGGGCGGTGACGACAACGTCATTAGCCGACTTGTCGCCGGCGGGCTTCTCGGCGCCAGGCTTGTCGCTCTGCGGCTTTTCATCGGCTGCCGGCTGCGGCGTTCCGCTGGGCGGGCCGGTTTCAGCCGCCGCGGCCGCCGAGGCCGAAATCACAATCAAAAGGCCCAGAAAGCTGCTGCCAGCGAAATTGCGCACGTGGATCAGGCCCCCACCTTCCCGTTCATGACAGCGTGTGTGCCTGCCGGCCACAAATAGCAAGACCGCTCCGGGGATCGCGCCCGTGGCGCCACCAAGCCATTGGGTTGCATCAATAATGCTGGTGCTTCGTTCGATGATCGTGTCGTTGCGCGCTGAATTTGCGCCACCGCCGACATTGAATTTGACACTCGCCGTGCGAATTGCCCATGACCTTGGCAGCGATTCGAGCCGGGGTGTCTCTTGACGAGTGATGGCAGCACGGCCGGTGTCGATAGCCGGGCCAGCGATCCGATGGACGCAAATCTTGCCGATCGGCGCAAGGTGGGCGTGCTGCGTGCCCGTGGCGAATATGCGCTGATCATGCTCCAGGCGGTGGCGGCCGGCGAGAAGCTGTTCCGGCTCGCGGGGATAGAGACGGGTACCCCGACCCGCTATTCCATACAGATCGGTGGCGATCAGCATCTTGATTGCTCGCCCGACATTGGTGAGCAGGACTTGCTCGACCGCTATTTCTGGCGCTTCATGAACCACAGCTGCGCACCGAGCGTGACCATCGCCTACCCCTATGTTGTCGCGCTGCGCGATCTGGCGCCATGGGATGCGGTGACGTTCAACTACAACACCACCGAATGGGACATGGCCGAACCCTTTGCCTGCCGGTGCGGGGCGGAGAGCTGCCTGGGCGAGATCAAGGGATTCAAGCATCTGACCAAGGCGCAGATTGACCAGCTACCGGCGGTTGCGCCCTATCTCGGATAGCAATCGGGCCGAGTGATGTTGCTGCCTGAGCCCAGCGCCGGTCCTTTGCGCAAATGTGCAGGTCGCAGACGGCTATAAACTAGGGACGTGGAATGCTCTCTCCTCCGAGACTCGTGCCAGGCTTGCTCCATGAGCTGCTCATCGAACCTGCCGCGCGCGACAGCGAGGCCATAGCGATTGAAATCCCCCCTGGCCCCGGGCGCGCCGAGCGGCAGACGCTGAGCTATGCCGCGCTGGTCGCGCTGTCCGACCGGCTGGCGCTTCATATCGTGCCGTTGATCGAGGCGGAAAGCATCGTACCGCTGCTGCTGCCGCGCACCTCGCCGATGATCTTTGTGGCACAACTGGCGGTATTGAAGGCCGGCGGCGCCTACACCTCGATCGACCCGTCCTTCCCCGATGAACGGATCAGCGAGATTGTGGCCGATGCCGCGCCCAGGTGCCTGCTGTCCGACGCCGCCGGCCTGGCACGGTTGCAGGGGCTGCAGGGCGACGGGCTGATCCTGCTTGATGTCGATGCACTCCCCGATCGTGAACCCCCCGAAGGTGCCGCCCTGCCAGCGGCCATCTCACCCGAGCAGCTGGCCTATGTCATCTACACCTCCGGCACGACCGGACGGCCCAAAGGGGTGATGATCGAGCATCGCAGCATCGCCAATCTCATTGCCGCGAACGTCCAGGAATTTGGCCTCACGCCACTGGATCGCGTGGTGCAGAGTTCGTCACCGGCCTATGATTCGTCGCTTGAGGAAACCTGGCTGGCCTTCTCTTCAGGCGCGACACTGGTTGTGATGGACGACGCGGCGGCACGGCTGGGGCCAGACGCTGTCACATGGCTGCAGGCCGAGCGCGCGACCGTGTTATGCCCGACGCCGACACTGCTGCGCAGCAGCGGGTGCGTGGAGCCGCAAGCGGCGCTGCCGGCGCTGCGGCTGCTCTATGTCGGTGGTGAAGCGCTCCCCCGCGACGTTGCCGATGCCTGGGCGCCGGGGCGGCGGCTGGTCAACGGCTATGGCCCCACCGAAACCTCGGTCGTTTGCCTGCGCGGCGATGTGCGCGCGGGCGAACCCATCACCATCGGTAAGCCCGTACCGGGCATGCAGGCCTGGGTGCTTGACGAGGCGCTCAATCCGGTGGCCGAGGGAGAGCAGGGGGAATTGTGCGTGGGCGGCGTCGGCGTCGCGCGCGGCTATCGCAATCGCCCGGAACTGACGACAGAGAAATTCGTCGAGCACCCGATGTTCGGCCGCCTGTATCGCACGGGCGATCTGGTCCACCGCGATGCCAGCGGCGACTATCATTATCACGGGCGGATCGATGCGCAGGTCAAGATTCGCGGCTATCGCGTCGAGCTGGGCGAGATCGAGGCAAGGCTTGCCGCTTCTCCGGACGTTCGGGCGGCGGCGGCGCGGTTGCAGGACAATGGCGGCGTGCCCGAGCTGGTCGCCTATGTCGTCCCGGCCGATCCGGCCGTGCCGGTTGATCTGAACCGGATCAGGGCCTCGCTTGCCGGCGCGCTGCCGAGTTACATGGTGCCGCGCCAGATCGGTACGTTGCCCGAACTGCCGACCACGGTTGGGGGGAAGCTCAACCGCGCAGCGCTCCCGCCGCTGGTGCTTGCGGACCAACCGCAAATGGGCACGATGGTCGGCCCGGCGACGCCGCTTGAGCAGGCCCTTGCGGCGGCCGTCGCCGACATTCTGAAGCGGCCTGACGGCGTGTCGGTCGAGCATGATTTCTTCGAGGATCTGGGCGGTGATTCACTGAGCGCGGCGCTGCTGGTCACGCTGTGCCGCGAAGAAGCCAGCACCAGCTGGATCACCGTCAGCGACATTTACGAGGCGCGCACCGTACGTGCACTGGCCAAGATAGGCGCAGCGGCGCAGCCGGCCGTGTCGTCAGCCGCGGCCAGCCTAGAGCGCAATGGCATAGCAAAGCCATTCCTCGCCAATGTCGTGCAGATGAGCTGGCTGGCCGGCGAACTGATGATCGGCGCCTGGGCCGGCTGGGCCGTCGCCTTCAAGCTGATCCCGTCATTGCTCGACGGTCTCGACCTGGTGGCCTTCATACTGCTCGCGCCGTCGCTGCTGCTAGCCGGCATCGCCATCTATGTGCCGGCATCGGTGGGCTTTGCCGTGCTGGTGAAGCGGCTTCTGATCGGTCGCTATCGGCCGCTGCGTGCGCCGGTGTGGAGCCCCTATTATCTGCGCCACTGGTGCGTGACTCAGGCGGTACGGCTGATCCCCTGGTCGTTGCTGGGCGGCACGGCCTTTCAAAGCATGGTCCTACGTGCGCTGGGCGCGCGGATCGGGCGGCGGGTGCATATCCATCGCGGGGTCGACCTGATGCGCGGCGGCTGGGATTTGCTCGATATCGGCGACGATGTCGCGCTGGGTCAGGATGCCCATGTCGGCCTGGTCGAGCTTGATCGGGGCGACATTGTCGTCGGCGCGATCACGATCGAGGCAGGCGCCACCCTGCTGGTACGGGCATCGGTTGAGGGCGGTTGCCATATCGGCGCGGGCAGCGTGCTGGCGCCGCTTTCGGTGCTCAACGCAGGCGGCACCATTCCGCCCGGGGAATATTGGGACGGGGTGCCCGCGCAGCGCATAGGCCTGGCCCCGGCGGCCCCCGTGGCGAGCGGGGGCGGGGCGCTGACGCCATGGCAATATGGCATGGCGCTTATGGCCGCAGAAGCGCTGATGGTGCAGCTGGTCAGCCTGCCGATCGAGATCATGGCATTGGGGGCTTGCTGGCTTGCGGGCATCAGCGCGGATGATCTCTGGCGCTGGACCGAGCAACCCGTGTTTGACGCACAAATGCTGGGCATGGTGATCGCGCTTGCTGCCGCTTCGGTGCCGTTATCGGTGGTTTGGAGCGCGCTGATTGTCCGCTCGCTGGGGCGCGTGCAGCCAGGCGTCATCAGTCGCTGGAGTCTCGCTTACATCCGAGTCTGGCTGAAGACCGGCCTTGTGCATGCCGCTGGCGAGTGGCTGAGTGGGGCGCTGTTCTGGCCGCTGTGGCTTCGGGCCGCGGGTATGCGCATCGGCCGAAAATGCGAGATTAGCACGATTATCGACGTGGTGCCTGAACTGGTGACGATCGGCGAGGAAACCTTCTTTGCCGACGGCATCTATCTGGGTGGGCCGGAGGTCTCGCAAGGGACCGTGCGGCTCGCGCCCTTGACGCTCGGGCGCAACACCTTCCTTGGCAATCACGCTGTCGTCCCCGCCGGGCAGACACTGCCCGAGGACATTCTGATAGGCATCGCAACGGTTGCCGATGCGACCAAGATTACCGCCGGCCAATCGCGCTTCGGCCATCCCAGCTTCGATCTGCCACGCCGCCAGATTGTGGAAGTCGATCGAAGCCTGACGCATGACCCTTCCGCCATCCGCTTGGCAAACCGCCTGTTCTGGGAAACGCTGCGCTTTGCTATCCCGATCTTTCCGGTGCTGTTGTCGATCGGCTGGTTCTGGCTGTTGGAAAGCGGGGCGGAGCGGGCGTCGCCGGTGGTTTTCGCGCTGCTGGTCATCCCCGGCATTACAGTGCTGCCGCTGGCTCTGCTGTGCCTGGCGGTCGCGGTGCTGAAGTGGGGGCTGCTCGGACGCGTCAAGCCGGGCCAGCACGCGCTCTATTCCTGCTGGGCGAGCCGTTGGGACTTTGTCTTCGTCGCCTGGGCCAAATGGGGCGCGCCCGTATTGCAGCAGCTGGAAGGCACCTTTCTGCAGATCGCCTATTTGCGGCTGATGGGCGTCAGGCTGGGGCGGAACGTGGTGTTGGGGCCGCAATTCGCGCAGGTGGTCGACCCGGACATGATCGAGATTGGCGATGGTGCGACGGTATCGGCAATGTATCAGGCGCACACTTTCGAGGACCGGGTGCTGAAGATCGACAAGGTTCGCGTTCTGGAGGGTGCTACTCTCTCGGCAGGCACGGTGCCGCTCTACGGCGCGCTGGTTGGCGCGCGGGCGCATGTGGGCGCGAACAGCGTGATCATGAAGCAGGAACATCTGTCGCCCGGGCTCAGCTATCAGGGAGTGCCAGTGCGCATTGTCGGCTGATCGCCCTCGACCAGCGCCGCACCGGGCGCACTCGATATTGGCAGTTTCGGGCGAAGCAGTTTTCGAGAGGCGATTCCAGCTATCTGAAAATCAATATCTGGTGGGTCCGCCGGGATTCGAACCCGGGACCTCTCGATTAAAAGTCGCTTGCTCTACCGACTGAGCTACGGACCC
>NZ_JAIESM010000094.1 GCF_019746015.1 Sphingomonas sp.
CGATCTTGCAGCGCGGATCGCCCACCCCGCTCGACCACCATTTGGTGCCGTTGATCACATAATGATCGCCGTCGCGCACCATGCTGGTTTCGATGTTGGTCGCGTCCGAACTGGCCACCGCCGGCTCGGTCATCAGGAAGGCGGAACGGATTTCGCCATTCATCAGCGGGCGCAGCCACGCCTCTTTGTGGGCGCGCGTGCCATAGCGCATCAGCACTTCCATGTTGCCGGTGTCGGGCGCGGAACAGTTGAAGCACTCGCTGGCCCAGCCGATCTTGCCCATTTCCTCGGCGCACAGGGCATATTCCAGATTGGTCAGCTGGGTGCCTTCGAACTCGAAACTGTCATCGACATGCGCCTGGCCCGAATGGGGCGGCATGAAGAAGTTCCACAGCCCGGCCGCCTTGGCCTTCACCTTCACTTCCTCGATCACCGGAATCACCTTCCAGCGTTCGCCGGTATGCGCCTGCTCGTGATAGATGTGATTGCGGGGGCGGATTTCGCGGTCGATAAAGTCCTTCACCCGGTCGCGGAAATAGGTTTCGCGGTCGCTGAGCGTGAAGTCCATGGGGCGCCTCTCCTGTTCTCTTGCTGGCCTGGCTTAGACCGTACCGGGTATTCGGTAAAGCGCCGTCGGTCGATTCGCATCCCCTCCTTTTCGCATACGAATTCGGCGGCGCGCACGGGTGTGGAAAGGGACTGTTCGTTCGAAAAGATGCTGATAAGCTGGCGTCATGGCGGGGACGACGACGCTGGAAACGGCGGATTACAGCACGGAACGCTATCGCGCGAAACGCGACGCCATTCTTGCCGCCGCCGCGCAGGCAATCAACGAACACAGCGCCAAGGGCATGACCTTTGCCGATGTCGCGCGGCGGGTGGGGCTGAACACCACCAGCGTCACCTATTACTTCAAGCGCAAGGAAGATCTGGCCGCCGCCTGTTTCGATTACACGCTCGACCAGCTGCAGCAGATGCTGGCCGAGGCCATGCACGAGGCAACGCCACAGGCGCGGGTGGCGCGCTATCTGCGGCTGAACATGGAGCGGCTGGCGCGAATCGAACGCGGCGAGGCCACGCCCTTTGCCGTGCTGTCAGACCTGCGCGCGATGGAGGAGCCGGCGCTGGGGCGGCTGATGGCGGGCTGGCGCGAGGTGTTCCGGCGCACGCGCGGGCTGTGGGGCCCGGGTGAGACGCGGGTGCACACCGACCTTTATGGCGCGCGTGCGCATGTGCTGCTGGAAAACACCTTCTGGCTGCCGGTGTGGCTGGGCCGGTATGAGCCCGACCAGTATGACCGGGTCGAAGCGCGGCTGATGGCGGTGTTCGCGCGCGGCATTGCCGCCGATGGCGCCAGCTGGGCGCCGACGATGATCGAGCTGCCGGCGGTGGATAACGAGCCGGGCCGGGGCGCCTTTCTGCTGGCGGCGACGCGGCTGATCAACCAGCTCGGCTATCGTGGCGCCTCTGTCCAGAAGATCACGTCGCAGCTCAACGTCACCAAGGGCAGCTTCTATCACCATCTGGATGCCAAGGACGATCTGGTGCTGGCCTGTTACGAGCGCAGCCTGGACACGATCGCCGCCGCGCAGCGCCAGGCGGAGGCCGTGCCGGGCAGCCACTGGCACCGGCTGGAAAGCGTGATCGCAACGCTGCTGGATTTCCAGTTCTCCTCCGCCGGCCCGCTGATGCGGACAACCGCGCTCTCCGGCCTGCCGCGCGACGAGCGCAAGGCGCTGATCGCGCGCTCCAACCGCATCGCCCGGCGCTATGCCGGCATGATGAGCGACGGCATTGCGGAGGGATCAGTGCGCGCCATCGATCCGCTGATCGCAGCCCAGGCGCTGATGGCGCTGCAGAACGCGGCGTTCGACATGCGCAAATGGGCCAGCACCATGCCGCGCACGCGGGCGATTGCCTATTACGCCTCCACGCTCGCCTATGGCCTGTTCGACGACATGGTGATCAGCGCGGCATCCGCTTGAGCAGCACGCCGGCGCGCCAATAGTGGAACAGCGCCCAGGGCGTCGCCATGCTGATGATGACCAGCGAATAGCGCAGCGATTCGGCGCCAAAGCGAGGTTTGAGCAGGTCGCTCATGATGCCGACCAGGCTCGGCCCCAACCCCAGCCCGATGAGGTTGATGATGAGCAGCGTGATCGCCGCCCACACCGCGCGCATGCGGGTGGGCGCCAGCCCCTGGATCAGCGCGAAGCTTGGCCCCAGATAGCTGGAGGCGAGCAAAGTCGACAGGATGATTGCCACGAAGCCGGTGGTGAAATTGCCGCTGAGATAGAAGGTCAGCGTGAACGGCAGCGCCATCAGCTTCAGGATGGCCACCAGCCAGCCCTGCAGGTGCAGGCCATAGCGCCGCCCCAGATAATCGGCGAGCCGGCCGCCAACCACGCCGCCCAGCGCGCCGGTGAGGGCAATCGCTGGCGCATAGATCAAAGACACCTGCCGCAGTGTCAGGTCATAGGAGCGCTGCAGGAAGCTGGGCCCGAAATTGGCGGTCGCATAGCCGATGAGCGAGGTGACCGTGACGCCCAGGATCAGGTGCAGCGCCGCCGGAGACTGGAGCAACGTGCGCAGCCCCTCGCTGAGCGGCGGCATGTCGCCCGCGTGGCGCACATGGCCGGGGTCTGACAGGCCCCGGCGCGGCTCCACCATTACCAGCCGCACGACGATCGCCAGAATGATACCCGGCAGGCCGACCGCCGCCATCGCCCAGCGCCAGCCATAGGCGGACGCGATCAGCCCGCCGATGATCGCGCCAAAGCCGCCCCCCAGCACAACGCCGGTGGCATAGATGCCCATCGCGCCGGCGCGCTTTTCCGGCGGGTAAAGGTCTGCGATGATCGAGTGGCTGGGCGGGCTGGAGCCGGCCTCCCCTACCCCCACGCCGATGCGGTAGATGAGCAGCTGGACGAAATTCTGCGCGGTGCCGCACAACGCCGTCATCGCGCTCCACAAGGCCAGCGCGATGGCGATGATGTTGCGCCGGCTGCCCCGATCGGCCAGCCACGCGACCGGAATGCCGAGCGTTGCGTAGAAGACGGCGAACGCCAGCCCAGACAGCAGGCCGAGCTGGGTGTCGTTCAGGTTGAGGTCCGCCTTGATCTGCTCGAGCAGGATCGACAGGATGTAGCGATCCATGAAGCTGAAGAAATAGACGAGCGTCAGCAGCGCGAGCGTCCACCCGCGCCGTTTCAGCGCGCGGGCATCGGCTTCGTTCTGGCCGATCGACATGGTGGGCGCGGTCGCCATGGGGGCGGCTCTCCTGCTGGCCGTTACAAAAAAGCCGCCGCCTGAGGGGAAAGTTCAGGCGGCGGCCAGCAATCAGTGCATCGCGCGTCGCTTAGAAACGCTGCGAGATACCGACGCGCAGGTTGAGCCCGAGCGGCGTGGCCGTGAACGGGTCGTAGTTGAAGTCGAGCCGGGCGAAGGGCGGCTGCGCGTCGAGCAGGTTCTGAACCGACACAAAGCCCGTGGTGTTGCTCTTCAGGCTAACCCGATAGGTGAAATCGAGCGTGGTGAACGAACCGATGTTCTTGCCCCCAGTCACCGATGCACCTGCCAGGGCGCCGGTATTGGGGCCGAAGATCGCATCGGTGCGCTGGTCGGTATAGCCATCGATGTAATTGGCCTGGAACCGCACGCTGTGGATGCCCCGGCGCAGGTCGAAATAGCCGAAGCCACGCACGCGCGGCAGCGGATAGGCGGTGGTCTGGAAATTGAGCTTGCCCACCGCATCGAACGCCGGCTGCACCGTGATGCCCTCAACCACCACATTCTGCGTCTGGTAGTCGATGATGTAGGTGCCGTTCACGCCGACGGCGAGGTTCCACTGGCCCCAGTCCCACTTGTAATCGGCCTGGAAGTCGAGGCCCGACGTGGTCAGGTTGGCGCTGTTGACCAGCTGGGTGCGCAGCCGCTGCACGTTGCCGATGCCACAGCCGGCCGCCGTGAAGGTGAAGCGCGCCTGCAGGTTGGCAAAGGCGGCGTTGCCGCAATTGGCATTGCCGGTGGCGCCGAACATGGCGGCGACGATGCCCGATACGGGCTCGCCTTCGATCGGGCCACTGAACTCATAGCGCCAGTAATCGATGGTCGCGCTGAACCCGCCCGAACCCAGGATGATGCCCGCCGAATAGGTGGTGGCGGTTTCCGGGCGCAGGTTCGGGTTCCCGTTCACATCCACCGCGCGGAAGGCCGAGCCGATCACCTGCAGCGAGGTGACGTTGCCGTCCAGATTCTGCGGCGGCGGGCCGCGGAAGGTGGTGCCGCCACCGGCGCGCAGCGCCAGCCACGGCGTCGCCTGCCAGCGGATGCGGCCCTGCGGATTGAAGGTAGAACCGACGCGGCCGCCATAATCCTCGAAGCGGGCCGAGAATTGCGCGTTGAGCGTGTCGGTGATCGGCGCCTGCAATTCGCCATAGAGCGCGATCACGTCGCCGGTGATGGCGCGCGGCAGGTTGGTGCCCAAGAAGCCCAGCGCGCCGGTCTGCGGGTTGCAGGTCGCCGCCGGGTTGAGCGGCGAACCCGGGCACGGATTGTTGCGCAGATCGGCATCGGCATTGTAGCGGATCGCGTAGTAATCGCGGCGATACTGCGCGCCAAAGGCGAAGGCGATGTCGCCGCCGGGCAGCTTCAGCCCGGTCTTGCCCGAAAGGACCGCTTCACCCACCAGCTGCGTGGTGCGCGTGTCGCTGCGCGAGGTGCGGAAGAAATCATCGATCGTCGCCAGATCGTTGATCAGGCCCGCGCCCGGCGTGAGATTGAACCCCGCCGGCGAGCGCGTGCCGGCAAAGGTCGGGTTGACCTGCCCGGTCACCGGATTGCCCGGAATGGCGGTGGAGAAGGGGTTGAAGAAGGTGCAGCCATTGGTACCCGCGGCCGCCGCCAGCTGTGCCGCCGTCAGCCCGGCGCGCTGCGCGGGCGTGCGGAAGGCGCAGTTCGCGCCGCCAAAGCCGGCCAGCGCGTTCTGCAGCAGGTCGCCGAACGTGTCCGTCCCCTCAATCCCGCGATTATATTCGGAATAGGTGAAGGCCGTGTCGAGCGTCAGGCTGGAATTGATATCCCATTTCAGGCCCGAACTGATGCGGAACGTGTCCGACTGGCGCTGGCTGAATGCCGAGCCGCGGTCATTGCCGGGCAGCGTCTGGAACAGCGGGTTGCCGCCGTTCAGGAACGGTCGGAACAGCACCGGGAAGGCAATTGCCGGCGCAACCGGCGCACCGCCCGCCGTCACGCAGCCCGACTGCGCGCCATAAAGCGCGCAATAGTCACGCAGCGCCGGCGCATAGGTCGGGATGACGAACAGACCGCCGCCGCCGCTTGCCGCGTTGGCCGATGGCGGCAGCGTCGGCAGATAGCTGGGCGACGTGGTGATCCGCGTCGACGACGAGCCGTACAGGAACGACACGTCGAACCGCAGATTGCTCGCCAGATCGATCTTGGCTTCGAGATAGGCCTGATACCGGTCCTCGGGCTCGACCAGATTGTCGAACTGGCCGAAATTGGTGAAGCAGCGGTCGGTGGTCGACCCCGGCAGCGAGCGGAAGCCGCCCAGCGCCGTACAGCCCAGATCGCGCACGAAGTTGGGGGTGCCGCCAAAGCCGAAATTGCCCGGGCTGCCGCCGCCGGAGAAGCCGCCCTGCGGGTTGTTCTGATAGGGCTGGACGGCAAATTGACGCGCGGTGGTGCGCAGCTCGTTGCGGCGCTGATAGCCGAACGACGCGAGCGCCGAGAAATTCTCCTTCTTCACGCCGTAAGACAGGCCGGCCTGATAATCGCCCGCCGAACCATCGATGTAGCGATAGTTGAAGTCGGCCTGCAGCCCGCGCAGATCGGTGCGGGTGATGAAGTTCACCACGCCGGCGATCGCGTCAGACCCGTAGGTCGCGGCCGCGCCGTCCTTCAGCACTTCGATGCGGCCGATGGCGGCAATCGGCATCAGGTTGATGTCCACCACCGGCACGCCGGTGCCGGCAAACACGTTACGACGGCCATTGAGCAGCACCAGCGTACGCTGCGGCCCCAGGCCGCGCAGGTTGACGCTGGCCACACCTTCCGACCCCTGCGAGCGGGAGTCGAACTGGTTGGCGTCGCCCAGCACGCCCGACGAGCTGGGCAGCTGCTTGATGAAATCGAGCGCGGTCGGCGCGCCGCGGCGGGCCAGTTCCTCGGCGGTGATCACGTCGACGGGCAGCGCGCCATTTTCAGGCGTGCCCTTGATCAGCGAGCCGGTGACGACCACGTCCTGCTGAACGGGCTCCTCGCCGCCCTGGGCGGGGGCATCCTGCACCAGCGTTACCGGCTTGTCGGCCGGCCGGTCCTGTGCGGCAGCCGGAGTAACAAAGGCAACCGCCAGCGCAACACCGGCACTGGCGGCAAGGAACTTCGATTTACGCATCCCACTCTCCCATCTGGCCGGGCCACTGTCGGGCGCCGTACCGCAACCTCGAATTGACACGCTCAAAGCGTGCCCGTCAAGCAAAACACTAGTTGCAATGCGCTACGTTTTCCAGCCGTGGCGCGAAAAGCACAGCGCCGGCGCGGACGAACCCGCGCCGGAACCATGGTTCAAATCGCTGCAAACCACCGCAGGGGCGGCGCGATCAATAGCCGTTCAGCCGGGCAAAACGCTCGCGATGATAGGCGGCATTGCCCCACATCGCCTCCAGCACGGCGGCGCGCTTGATGTAGAAGCCGGCGTCATGTTCGTCGGTCATGCCGATGCCGCCATGCAGCTGGATCATCTCGCGGCTGACCAGCTTGCAGGTGTCGCCTGCCACGGCTTTGGCCAGGCTCACCGCCTGGTCCACGTCCGAACGGCCGCTGTCGATCGCCTCGAACGCCCCCTCGACGGCGGAGCGCATCAGCTCGATCTCGGTGAACATCTTGGCCATGCGGTGCTGCAGCGCCTGGAAGCTGGACAGCAGCTGGCCGAACTGCACGCGCGTCTTGAGATAATCATTGGTCGTCTCGAACGCCTGCACGGCCAGACCCAGCATTTCGGCACAGGTGGCCGCCGTCGCGCGGTCGACAATTGCCTGAGTCGCCACGTCCAGCTTTTCGGCCGGCACGCCGTCAAAACGCACCTCGGCATGGCTGCGCGCGTCGGTCATCCGGCGCGTCGAACGGGCGATGCCGGCAGCGGCGCCGTCGACCAGATACAGGCCGTCGGTGGCCGCCACCACGAAGACACCGGCACTGTCCCCTTCGGCCACAAAGGCCTTGGTGCCGGTCAGCTTGCCGCCCGTCACGCTCGCCGTGATCTTGGCCGGGTTGTGGACCGGGCCTTCATCCACCGCCAGCGCGGCAACCACCGAACCATCGGCGACGCGCGGCAGCCAGTGCGCCTTTTGCGCGTCGCTGCCGCCCAGCACGATGGCGGTCGCAGCGGCCGAGGTGGCGGCGAGCGGCGACGCGGTCAGGTTGCGGCCCAATTGCTCCAGCACCAGCCCGAGCGACAGATAGCCGAAGGCGGTGCCGCCAAATTCTTCCGGAATGACGATGCCGGCCAGGCCCATTTCGGCCATCTTGCCCCAGGCATCACGGTCAAAACCTTCGGCTGGCGCTGCATTGCGCATCGCGCGGAACGCGGTGACGGGCGATTCATTGTCGGTCCATTCGCGCACCATGTCGCGCAGCATGGTCTGTTCTTCGTTCAGCACTGCCATGTCTCTACTCCCTCTCCCCGGTGGCGGGGCGGCAGGCGTGTTTCGCGCCGCGCTCCGCCCCGCCGGCGCCGCTGCCCCGCATCAGCGGACGGCGCCGGGTGCATGATTGATCCTGACGGGCTTACTGGTGGTCCAGCATGCCCAGAATGCGCTTGGCGATGACGTTGTTCTGGATCTCGGTCGAACCGCCATAGATCGACACCGCCTTGCCCCACAGCCAGGTGCGGGTCTGGGTCAGTTCGGCCTCGCTGAAGCCCTCGCCTTCCCAGCCCAGCCCGGCCATGCCCATGATCTCCACCGACAGCTCGGCACGGTCCTGGGTCAGCCGCGCGCCGACATTCTTCATGATCGAGGTGGCCGCCGACGGCCCCTGGTTCGACTTGGCTTCGAGTGCCGCACGACGCAGCGTCAGCATGAAGGCGCGCTGGTCCATTTCGTGGCGGACGATGCGCATGCGCAGGTCCTGATCGCTCACCTGGCCCGCGTCGTTCGCGCCGCGATAATCCTTGGCGAGCTGCCCCAGCGGCTTGCCGGCGAACATGCGCGACGCGGCCGAGCCGCCACCCGAGAGCGAGCTGCGCTCATGCTGGAGCAGCCGCTTGCCGATCGTCCAGCCCTGGCCTTCCATGCCGACCAGATTTTCCTTGGGCACCTTCACATTGGTGAAGAAGGTTTCGCAGAAGGGCGAATTGCCGGAAATCATGCGGATCGGGCGCACTTCCACGCCCGGCGCCTTCATGTCGATCAGCAGGAAGCTGATGCCCTCATGCTTCCTCGTCTTGTCGGTGCGGACCAGCGCAAAGCATTTGTCGGCCCATTGGCCGCCGCTGGTCCAGGTCTTCTGCCCGTTGACCAGATAATGGTCGCCCATATCCTCGGCAAAGGTCTGCAAGCTGGCGAGGTCGGACCCCGCGCCCGGCTCCGAATAGCCCTGGCACCAACGCACCTCGCCCCGGGCGATGGCGGGAATATGCTCCAGCTTCTGCGCCTCATTGCCATATTCCAGCAGCGTGGGGCCGAACATCATCACGCCCATCCCGCCAATCGGGTTCCACGCGCCGATGCGGCCCATTTCCTCGGCCAGCACGCGCGCCTCGCCCCGGCTCAGCCCGCCGCCGCCATAGGCCGCCGGCCAGGTCGGCACGCCCCAGCCCTTTTCGCCCATGGCGCGGGTCCAGGCGCGTTCGTCGTCACTCGGTTCGTGCGGCGCTTCCAGCGTCGCCATCAGATTGTCCTTGCCGCGCAGCGATGCGGGGAAATTGTCGGCAAGCCATGCACGCGCTTCGGCCCGGAAATCATCCAGCGTGCGCGCTTCAAGCTCGGGGGCGGTGGCCATCCTCTTCACTCCCTATGTCTCGAATCCGAATATCGGGTATGGCGAGGCATGGCATAGATCGATGCCCGGTGCAAAGGGGGCAGCGTGGCTGATGGACATCGCCAACACGCCCGCGCCGCCCCCGCACCGCCATGGCCGGGCGGCATGGAATCCGCTAAGCAGACATCGCAAAAACGTTGTCGCAGTATCCACGAGACGTTCTACTTAGCAGGGAGGCGGGGCCGGCATGGTGAACGAAAAGCGCGCGGTGATGATGGTGTTTGCCGCCGTCCTGATCGACACGATCGGCTTCGGCATCGTCATTCCGGTGCTGCCGGCGCTCATCATGCGGGTGGGGCATGTCGATCTGGAGGCGGCAACGCGGATCGCGGGCTATCTGGTCGCGGTGTTCGCGCTGACCCAGTTCTTCGCCGGGCCGGTGCTGGGCAATCTGGCGGACCGGTTCGGGCGGCGGCCGGTACTGATGTTCTCGATGCTGGCCTTCGCGGCCAATTACGCTTTGATGGCGCTGGCCGACTCTTTGCTGTGGCTGTTCGTCGGCCGCGCGCTGGCGGGCGTGGCCGGCGCCGTTTATGCGCCGGCCAATGCCGTGATCGCCGACGTGACGCCGCCCGCCGAACGCGCCCGCCGGTTCGGGCTGATGAGCGCGGCATTCGGGGTGGGCTTCGTCATCGGCCCGGCAATCGGCGGCTTGCTGGCAGGGCTGGGGCCGCGCGCGCCGTTCATTGCGGCGGCCGTCATCGCGGGGGCCAATGCACTCACCATGCTCGTCCTGCTGCCGGAAACGCTGACGCCGGAAAACCGCCGCCCGTTCGACTGGCGACGCGCCAACATCATCGCCTCGTTCCGCCCGGTCTTTGCCCAGCGCGCGGCGGCGCCGCTGCTGGTCGCGCTGTTCCTGTGGCAGCTGGCCTATTGCATTTATCCCGCGACCTGGTCGTTCTGGGCTACCGCACGGCTCAACTGGGACGGGCGCGCCATCGGCCTGTCGCTGGCCTATGTCGGCGTGATCATGGCGGCGGTGCAGATCGGGCTGACCGGCCGCGCGATCAAGCGCCTTGGCGAGCGGGGCACCGCGGTGTTCGCGATGATCGCCGGCATCGTGACCTTCGCGCTCTATGCGCTGGTTCAAACCGGGTTTCAGGCCTATGCGCTGTTCCTGATCGGCGGGTTTGCCGGCATGGCGACCCCGGCGCTCAACGGCATGCTGTCGCGCATGGCCGGCGCGTCGGAACAGGGCGCTTTGCAAGGCGGGCTCGGCAGCCTGGGGACGGTTGCCACCATCATCGCCACGGTGATGCTGACACAGGCGCTGGCGGCAGGCGTTGCGCGCGGCTTTCCGGGCGCGGCGTTCCTGCTTGCCTCGGCGCTGGGGCTGCTCGCGCTTCTCGCGCTGCTGGCGACCCGGCGGCAGCAGCCGGCCGTTGCATGATCGCCCCCCGCCCCCCACTTGGCAGGCGCAGCAAAGGAGTGACGCCCGCATGATCGAGCTTTTCTATTGGCCCACCCCCAATGGCCACAAGATCACGATGTTTCTGGAGGAAGCCGGCCTCGACTATCGCATCTCGCCGGTCAACATCGGTGCAGGCGATCAGTTCAAGCCCGATTTCCTGAAGATCGCGCCGAACAACCGTATGCCCGCAATCATCGACCATGCCCCGGCCGATGGCGGCGCGCCGGTCAGCCTGTTCGAATCGGGCGCGATCCTGCTCTATCTGGCCGAAAAGACCGGCAAGTTCCTGTCGGCCGACCTGCGCCAGCGGTTCGAGACCATCCAGTGGCTGATGTGGCAGATGGGCGGGCTGGGGCCGATGCTGGGCCAGAACCACCATTTCAATCGCTATGCACCGGAAAAGATCGACTATGCGATCAACCGCTATGTCAACGAAACCAACCGCCTGTACGGCGTGCTGAACAAGCAGCTTGACGGGCGCGACTATATTGCCGGCGATTATTCGATTGCCGACATGGCCTGCTATCCCTGGATCGTGCCCCATGAGATTCAGGGCCAGAAGCTGGAGGATTTCCCGCATCTGAAGCGCTGGTTCGAGGGCATCGCCGCGCGCCCCGCAACGATCGAGGCCTATGCCAAGGGCAAGGCCATCGCCACGCCGACCGCGATGACCGACGAGATGAAGAAGGTGCTGTTCGGCCAGACCGCGCCCGCCGCCTGAACCCGAAGCGGCGGCCGGCGGGCTAAACCTCGCGCCCCGGCCGCCGCGACAGGCCAATGTCCAGATGGGCACCGGCATCGACCAGCATCGTCTCGCCGGTAATGCCGCGCCCGGCGGGGTCGAGCAGCATCACGACCGGGCCGGCAATGTCATCCGGTCCCGCCGCCATCGCCATCGGCGTCGCCCCGGCAATCCGCGCGTTCAGCCGGGCAAAGCCTTCCGCCCCCAGCCGCTTTTCGAACCAGCCGGTGCCGACATAGCCCGGCGCCACCGCATTCACCCGGATCGCCGGGGCCAGCACGCGCGCCAGGCTCTTGGTCATCGTCAGCATCGCGCCCTTCGACGCGGCATAGGCCACCGACGAACCGATGCCGAATACGCCCGCGACCGAGGCGATGTTGACGACCGCGCTCGCATCCCCCTCCTTCAGCGCCGGCGCACAGGCACGGATCATCTGGAACGCGCCGATCACGTTCAGCTGATAGATGTCGACGAAATCATCGGCCGACAGCGCCTCCAGATCTTCATGATTGGCGAATTTGGTGCGCCCGGCATTGTTGACCAGAAAGTCGATCCGCCCGAACGCCGCCTGCGCCGAGGCCGCCAGCGCGCGGCACTGCGCGTCATCGACGATATCGGCCTGCACCGCGATGGCGCCGTCGCCCAGTTCGTGCGCCAACGCCTCGGCCTCGTCGCGGCTGTGCGCATAGTTGATCACGCAGCGCACGCCCCGCGCCGCCAGCTGGCGCACCACCGCTGCGCCAATGCCGGTGCCGCCGCCGGTGACGATGGCCACCCGCCCCGCCATCGTGCCGCTCATGCCGCTGCACTCGCGCGGGCGCTGACCCTGGCATGCCAGTCGGCAAGTGCGGGCGCATCGTCGGGCAGCGACATGCCGATGAAGCTGGCGAAATCGATCGTCGTCAGCAGCACGATATCGGCCATCGAATAATCCTTGCCGGCAATGAAGCTGCGCCCGGCCAGCGCCGCGTCGATCCGCCGCAGCTCGGCATCGACACGCGGGCGGTTGCTCTCGCCAAAGTCCTTGTACTGCGGCTTCACCACCCTGGCGGTGAACGGGTGGGTATGCGCCCACACCATCGCAATCGGCATCATCAGCCGCAGTTCCACCCGGCGCAGCCACATATCGACCTCGGCAATGCCCTTGGCCCCCTTGCCGAACAGCGGCGGATCGGGGTTCAGCGCCTCCAGAAAGCGGCAGATGGCGACGCTTTCGGTAATCACCTCGCCATCGTCGAGCTGGAGCGCCGGCACCTGGCCCAGCGGGTTGACCGCCAGATATTCGGACGAGCGATGTTCACCCGCCGGGATCGACACGCTCTTCATCTGGAGCTTCAGCCCCTTTTCGGCCAGAAACATCCGCACCCGGCGCGGATTGGGGGCCGGGTTGGGCGCGTCGTAAAGCAGCACGTGCATCCTCCGAAATGCTTTTTCGAAGCTGGCGTATGGCATTTCATTTCGCGCTCGCCTAGCGATTGCTGCGATGAGCAATGAGACACATGCTGCCGCGATGCTGGACAGCGATTTCGCGGTGCTGCCTGATCTGATCCGCACCCATGCCGCCGTCCAGCCGGAAAAGCCCGCGCTGGTGGCCGGCGATGCAGCGCTCGATTATGCCGGGCTCGACACTACGATGGACCGGGTGGCCGCCGCGTTGCAGCGCGACGGGTTGTCGCATGGCCAGGCGGTGGCGATCCTCGCTGCGCCCTCGATCGATTATGCCACCATCTTTCTGGGCACGCTGCGCGCCGGCGGCGCGGCGGCGCCGCTTGCCCCCAGCGCGACACCCGATCAGCTGGCGGCGATGGTGAACGACAGCGGCGCCGCGCACCTGTTCACCGACGCGGCCGGCACCGCCGCGCTGGCGGGCAAGACGATCAACGCCCGCATCATCGAAATGGGCAGTGCCGAACATCACGCCTGGCTGGCGCCCGCGGGCACCCGCCCGGCCCCCGCCGCCATTGCGCCGGGCGACCCGTTCAACATCATCTATTCATCGGGCACCACCGGCACGCCCAAGGGCATCGTGCAAAGCCATGCGATGCGCTGGCAGCATATCCACCGCAACAAGACGGCGGGCTTCGACACCGCCGTCACCATGGTGGCGACGCCGCTTTATTCAAACACGACGCTCGTCGTCTTCCTGCCGACAATGGCCTGGGGCGGCACCGCCGTGCTGATGTCGAAGTTCGACGCCCGCCGCTTTCTGGAACTGGCGCAGGCGCACCGCGCGACCCATGCGATGCTGGTCCCGGTCCAGTATCAGCGGATCATGGCCGACCCTGAGTTCGACCGGTTCGACCTGTCCAGCTTTCGCCTGAAGACCTGCACCTCGGCCCCCTTTTCGGCGGCGCTGAAGGCCGATGTCGTCCACCGCTGGCCGGGGCTGCTGGTGGAGTATTACGGCATGACCGAGGGCGGCGGCACGACCATCCTGAACTGCACCGCCCACCCCGACAAGCTGCACAGCGTCGGCCAGCCGGCAGAGGGGCACGACATCCGCCTGATCGACGAGGACGGGCGCGAAGTGCCGCCCGGCGCCACCGGCGAAGTCGTCGGCCGCAGCCCGGCGATGATGACCGGCTATCACCGCCGGGCAGAGGCGACGCGCGCCGCCGAATGGTTCGACGCGGACGGCAACCGCTATATCCGCCACGGCGATGTCGGCCGGTTCGACGAGGACGGGTTCCTGATCCTGATGGACCGCAAGAAGGACCTGATCATCTCGGGCGGGTTCAACATCTATCCGTCCGATCTGGAAGCGGTGCTGCGCCAGCACCCCGATGTTGCCGATTGCGCAGTGGTGGGCGTGCCCAGCGCCACCTGGGGCGAGACGCCGCTGGGCTTCTTCGTGCCCGCCCGCACCGGCGCGGACCCCGCCGCCATTCTGGCCTGGGCGAATGACCGCCTGGGCAAGACCCAGCGGCTGAGCGCGCTCGAGCCGCTAGCCGAGCTTCCCCGCAGCGCGATCGGCAAGGTGCTGAAGCGCGACCTGCGCGACCAATGGATTGCCCGCCAATGACGACGATTGCCGATATCCTTGCCGCTGCCACGCCGGTCGATCAGGGCCTGCGGATGACGGTGCCGGCGGACTGGATGCAGGGCCGCACCGCCTATGGCGGCCTGTCCGCCGCGATGGCGCTCCACGCCGCGATGCAGTCCGCGCCCGACCTGCCGCCGCTGCGTTCGGCGCAGATTTCGTTCGTCGGCCCGCTCGCCGGTGATGTGACGGTAACGCACCAGCTGCTGCGGCGCGGCCGCAACGCCGCCTTCATTCAGGCCGATGTGACGGGTGAGGCGGGGCTTGGCCTGCGCGCGACCTTCGTGTTCATGCGCGATCAGGCATCGCAGGTCGATTTCGACGCCGGCACCGCCACCGACCGGCGCCCGCCGGAGCCGGGCGACAAGCTGTGGACCGGCCCCGAAGGCTTTTTCGCCAGCAACATGGAATTCCGCGATCTCAAAGACCCCAGCTTCGGCAAGGCGGAGCTGCTGCGCTGGGGCCGGATGAAGGCGCATGAGGGGCTTGACCCCTTTATCCACCTGATCGCCATGGCAGACGGCATGCCGCCGGCGGCGATCCGCCTGTTCGACAATGGCTTCGTCCCGCTCAGCTCGCTCACCTGGATCATCAACCTGCTCACCCCCAGCCCGCAGACGCGCGATGGCTGGTGGCTGCTCACGGCGCGCTCCGGCTTTGCGCGCGGCGGCTGTTCGAGCCAGACGATGGCGGTGTGGAATGCCGATGGCCAGCTAGTCGCCGAAGGGATGCAGAGCGTCGCCATCTTCGCCTGAGCCGGCGCTGCGACAATTTACGACAGTTTCGCGCCGCGTTGACATAGCCCGGCGACAATGCGGCGGTTAAGCTGCGCGCACAGCAGGGGGTGCAGCTCCAGCGATAAGAGGTTTGCGATGGCACGATTGTTGACGGGCGCGGTTCTGGCGCTGATCGCGGGTACGAGCACCGCCTGGGCGCAGGCAACGCAGGTGCAGCTGCCGCCCCCGGGTGGCGATGGCGGGCAGATAACGCGCGAGCAGGCCATGGCAGAGGCCGCGCGCCGCTTTGACGCGATGGATACCAACAAGGATGGCGTCGTGACACCGGAAGAGCGCCGCGCCTTTGCCGAACAGCGCCGCGCCCAGGCGGGACCGGGCATGCCCCCGCCCCCGGGCGGCCCCGATCCGCTGGGCGGCCCCGGCTATGGCGGCGGCGGGCGCTTTGGCGGCGGCGGTGGCGGCCTTGGCTTGATCGAGCGGCTGGATCGCGACGGAGACGGCCGGGTGACGCGTGCCGAATATGAAGCCCCGTTCGACCGGATGGACACCAACAAGGATGGCTTCATCGATCAGCAGGAAGCACAGGCCGCCGGCCAGGCAATGGCCGCGGGCTTTGGCGGCGGCCAGGGCGGCGGCCTGCGCGGCCGGCGCTTCGGCAATGGCCAGATGATCATGCGACTGGACCGAGACGGCGACGGCCGCGTCAGCCGCGCCGAATATGGCGCCCCGTTCGAGCGGATGGACGCCAATCGCGACGGGGTGGTCGATCAGGCTGAAATGGCGGCGGTGCGCGAACGGATGCAGGGCCGCTTCGGCCAGCGCGGCGGCCCCAACGGCCCGATGTTGCGCCCCGAGCGCGGCATGGGCCAGCCCGAACCGCAATGACCCACCGGGACGACAACTCCCGGTCGCCGGGCGGGCACCCCCTCCCCGCCCGTCCGGCGTCCTGACTCCCTGTTTCTGGTGACCGACGCGATGACGCCCGATCAGCCGCATCTTCTGCTTGTCGACGACGAACGATCGATCCGCGAGCCGCTGGCGCATTTCCTAGCCAAGCAGGGCTTTCGCGTCACCCAGGCCGCCAATGCCGAACAGGCGCGCCAGCGGCTGGCCGCCTATGCGATCGACCTCGCCATTCTCGACATCATGATGCCCGGCGAAGACGGATTGAGCCTGACGCGACATATCCGCGCGTCGGGCGACGTGCCGGTCATCCTGCTTACCGCCCGCACCGAGGAGACCGACCGGATCGTCGGCCTCGAAATGGGCGCGGACGATTATGTCGTGAAGCCCTTTTCCCCGCGCGAACTGGCAACGCGGGTGCGGGTGGTGCTGCGCCGCGTGGCCAATGGCGGCGCGCGGCTGCACCCGCCAGAGGCGAACAGCTATGGTTTTGCCGGCTGGGTACTGAAGACCGGCGAGCGCGCGCTGATCGACCGCGACGGCGTGTCGGTGGCGTTGTCAACGGGTGAGTATAATCTGCTGCTGGCGCTGGTGCAGCGGCCGCGCCAGGTGCTGACCCGCGACCAGCTGCTCGATCTGACACAGGGGCGCGAAGCGAATGCCTTTGATCGCTCGATCGACAATCAGGTCAGCCGGCTGCGCCGCAAGATCGAGCCGGACAGCCGGGCACCCGAAATCATCAAGACCGTGTGGGGCGGCGGCTATACGCTGGCGGCCGAAGTCACCCGGCTGTGAACCGCCTGCGCCTGTGGCCGCGCCGGCTGGTCAGCCAGATCGCGCTGGTGATCGCGGTGGCGCTGTTCGTCGCACAGGCGATCAACTTCGCGCTGATCTATCAGGGGCGCCGCCAGATGCGCATCCAGCAGGCGGTCAGCCCGGCGCTGACGCGGGTGCTGGATGCCGAGGAGCGCATCGCCGCCGGCCGGTTCCGGCCAGGTCCGCGCGCGCGTGTGCGGCTGGCGCAGGACAATCCGGTTTCGAACGCCGCCACCGGCCGTGCCGATATCGAGCAGGCCCTTCGTGCGGCGCTCATTGAAGCCGGCATCAAGCCGGGCCGCATCGTGAGCGAAGTGCGCCGCATCCAGCCCGACGATCCGCTGCTGCAACTGATGCCGCCACGACGGGTGGAACGGCTGTTGCGCTCTGGCAGGATGCTGGTGATCGGCGTGGAGCGCGCTGACGGCACCTGGCTGGAGCTGCGCTCGATCGTGGCCGATGATGACGGCCGGCTGCTCGGCGTGCTGATCGTGCAGACGCTGATCACCTATATCGTCATCCTGCTGCCGCTCTTGTGGATCACCCGGCGCATCTCGCGGCCCATCCAGTCGCTGGCGGCGGCGGCGGAAGGGTTCAAGCCCGGCGGCAGCGCCGAACCGCCGATCGAGGCAAGCGGCCCGATCGAGGTGCGCGTGCTGGTGGAGGCGTTCAATGCGCTGCGCACCCGGGTCGGCGCGATGCTGGACGAGAAGGACCGGATGCTGGGCGCGATCGGCCACGACTTGCGCACGCCGCTGGCCGCGCTGCGCGTGCGGATCGAGTCGGTGGAGGACGACGCCGACCGCGCGACCATGGCCGAGACGATTGCCGAGATGAGCCGGATGCTCGACGACATTCTGTCGCTCGCGCGGCTGGGCCGGCCGAGCGAGCCAGCGTCGGAGGTTGATGTCGGCGCGCTGGTCGATGCGGTGGCGGCGGATTTTCAGGCGCTGGGCGCCGCCGTCACCTGCGCGCCGGTTGACCGGATCACGCTGCGCCTGCGCCCGGCATTGATGCGACGCGCGGTGCGCAACCTGGTCGAAAATGCGGTGAAATATGCGGGCGCCGCCGAAATCCTGGTTGCCGCCGACCGGGCGGGCGTCACCATTTGCGTGGTCGATTCCGGCCCCGGCCTGCCCCCCGATCAGCTCGACCGCGTGTTCGATGCCTTCACCCGGCTGGAAGCATCGCGCAACAGCGATACCGGTGGCGCCGGGCTCGGCCTGACGCTGGCGCGCGCGATCGTGCAGGAGGCTGGCGGTACCCTGACCCTCGCCAACCGGCCCGAAGGCGGGCTGGCCGCGACCATCACCCTGCCGCGCGGGGCCTGACCGGTCAGAATATCAGGGTGTAGATGCAGACGAAAAAGGCGGTGAAGCTGAGCGCGAACAGCTTCAGGTCTTCGTCGCGGCTGGGCGCGGTTTCGTCGGCGCGGTGGCGCCGCACCAGCACGTTGCGGATCGGATGGCCCTGGCGGATGGGCGGTTGTCTATCGAATGCCATGCACGGCAGTTAACGCCGCGTTTACATTTCCGGCCAGAGGCGAAAATGGTTAAGCCCCGTCCAGTCTTGGGACGGGGGTTGTTCCTCGATGAGTGTTTGGGAAGGGCGCGGTTCACGCCCTTGCCGGCACCAGCCCGCTCCCCCACCCGGCCACCCATCGGCAGTATCTTGTGGGTGGCCGGGTGGGGGAGCGGGCCGGAACCGCTACGAAAAAAGCCGCATCCAGCGGCTTTTTTGCGTCGACTCTCAAAACTCGGCCCAATCGTCATCCGGCTGGGCGAGCGCGAGTGCGCCGCTGGTTTGCGAAAGGGCTTGTGGGCGGGCG
Source organism: Sphingomonas sp. (assembly GCF_019746015.1). Taxonomy (GTDB): domain Bacteria; phylum Pseudomonadota; class Alphaproteobacteria; order Sphingomonadales; family Sphingomonadaceae; genus Sphingomonas. The sequence goes on from NZ_JAIESM010000094.1 coordinate 18,541, forward strand.
CGCACAACGGGTGCGGCAGGCCGTGCCTCCACCGCCGGCTGCGCCGCGCGCACCGGTGCCGCTACCGCGCGATTGCCGATGTCGAACATGTTGACGGCATCCTCCAGCGCCCGCGCCTCTCGCGCCAGATTGACGCAGGTGGCGTTGGTTTCCTCAACCATGGCCGCGTTCTGCTGCGTGCCAACGTTCATGTCGCCGACGGCGGCGCTGATCTGGGAAACGCTGGCCGACTGGCGTTCAACGACCGCGCTGATCTGTTCGGCGAGCGTGCTGACCTGCGTCGTCTGCGTCATGATCAGGTTGAGCGCCGCGCCTGACCGCTCGACCAGCGACACGCCCGTCTCGACCTGGGCAGAGGCCGAAGCGATGATCGACTTCACGTCCTTTGCTGCATCGGCCGAGCGCTGGGCAAGCGCGCGCACTTCGGTGGCGACAACCGCAAAGCCACGGCCGGCATCGCCCGCACGCGCGGCCTCGACCCCGGCGTTCAGCGCGAGCAAATTGGTCTGGAAGGCAATGGCGTCGATCAGCGAGGCGATCTCCCCGATCCGCGCCGAACTGGCGGCGATCGCCTGCATCGCCCCGGCCGACTCGCTGGCGACGGCCACGCCCTGTTCGGCGGCGCGGGTCGCGCTTTCAGCACCAGTTGCCACGTCGCGCACCTGCGTAGCGGCGACGCGCGCGCTGTCCGTCAGTTCGGCAATGGCAGCGGCGGTTTCCTCCAGGCTTGCCGCCTGGCGCGAGGTGCGATTGGCCAGATCGGTCGACGCCATTTCGATGTCGGATGCGGCGATCCGCGCCGACTCGACCCGCGCACCGATGCCGCCGATCGCCTCGCGCAGCTTGGCCATCGCATTGTTGAAATCGTCGCGCAGGCTGGCAAAGGTGCCATCCACCTCATGGCCCAGCTGATGGGTCAGATCGCCCGCCGCCAGCGCCGACAGCGCCGTGCCGACATGGCCGACCACCGCCATCGTTTCATCCGCGCGGTGCTGTTCGTTGATCGCCGATTCCTTGAAGCTTTCCATGGCCTCGGCCAGCTGGCCCACTTCGTCGCGCCGGTCACGCGCGGGCACCGCGACACCCAGATCGCCACTGGCAAGCGCGGTCATCGCTTTCGTCATCGCGCTGATCGGCTGCGCGATCGAGCGGCGCAGGAAGATCGCCGCGCCAATCGCAATGCCCAGCACCGCGACGACCGCTGCCGCCGTCATCGCAACCGATGCGGCATAAATGGCCGCGACCTGTTGCCCGGCGGCAGTCGCGCCCGCTTCGCTGCGCTTCACGATGGCGCCGAGCGCGTCGCGCGTCGCGTCATAGGCTTTGCGCGTCGGCCCCTTGAAATGCGCCATGGCCTCCGCCTGATGCCCGGCACGCGACAGTGCCAGCCATTCGCCGTTGCGCACCTCCAGCGTATCGAACGCCTGGTTGAAGCGGGCGAAATCGGCGCGGTCGTGCGCGCTTTTCAGCATCCGGGCATAGTCGCCGCGAAGCTTGTCGAAATGGGTGCGTTCGCCGGCGATCTTGGCCTCGGCATCGGCCAGCGCCTTGGCATCGCTGGCAGTGAAATGCCGCCAGCCATAAAGGCGCAGCTCCGCCAGCGACAGCTGCAGCCCGCTGGCCGCGCGCACCGCCGGCAGCCATTGGCCGGCGACTTCGCTGGCCTTGCCGTTCACCCGGCTGATCTGGGCAAGCGCGAACAGGCTGAACCCCAGAATGACGACCGCCACTGCCCCGAGTGCGGTGATCACCTTGGTATTGATCGACCAGTTCTTCATTGCAGTTCCCCGTTTGACACGGCCGGCGGCACGGCTTCGTGGAGTATCTGGTGGACACTGCAATCGAGGTGTTCCGCCCCGGCAGCGCCAATGAAGGTTACAGCGATGTCAGCCATCCCAAGGAGGACTGGCCGTCTAAGTTTCTGGTGATACTAGTGAAATCACTTAGACAAAGTTAATGTCACGCTATTTTGACACTGAATTTGCCGTAAAATCACGGTGTCGGGCGCGCGTATCGAAACGGCCGCATAAGCGGAAAAAACAGGGTAAAGCGCACCGCCTTTTGGCCGTTCAACGGTTGATAACCACAAGCGCCAAAGGGGGGCCGCTCATGAACCGATCCGCGCTCGCGGCTGTGGTTGCCGCGCTGGCCGCGCTTGGCACCGCCGCCCCCGCCCGCGCCGAGCAGGACGCACAGATCTGGCCGGTCGCCATCGTCCAGGGCAAGATAAAGCAGGATGCGATTTTCCTTGTGGAGGCGCAGCCCCGGATCACCGACGATGCCCAGCGGCTGGGGCAATTGCTGCTGCGCACCGGAATCGGTGTGCAGATCGGCAAGCGCAGCGCGATAATGTCGGGCTATGCCTTCATCCGCACCGATCCCATCGACCGGCCGCTGACCAACGAGCACCGGCTGTGGCAACAACTGCAAGTGCCGCTCACCCCGGCAGGGGCGAAGCTGTCGATCACGTCGCGCACCCGGCTGGAGGAACGCTTTGTCGAGGGGTTTGGCGGGGTCGGCTGGCGGCTGCGCCAGCAGATCCGGCTTCAGCACCGGCTGGGCGGCAAATCGAAACTTTCGGCCGTGCTGTGGTCAGAACCCTTCTACAACTTCAACACCACCGACTGGGGCCAGCGCGCCGGGTGGGACCAGGTGCGCACCTTCGCCGGCGTCGCCATTCCCTTGAGCAAGCACGTCACGGTCGAGCCCGGCTATCTGAACCAGACGGTGTTCCGCGCCAGCGGCACGCGCTACAACCACATCGCCAATGTCTGGCTGGTGGTGCGGTTATAGGGGACAGGAGCCGTCACCCCGTGGCGATGGCTGAAGACAAAGCCCCTCCCCTTCAGGGGAGGGGTTGGGGTGGAGCGCCTCCAGAATAGCGATGCGCTCGGCATAAAGGCCCCACCTCCCGACCTCCTCCCCTGAAGGGGAGGAGGAGAGATCATCTCACCCCGCCGTTGCCGCGATGAAATAGTCGAGCGACAGATCGTCGCTCAGCACAAAGCCCTTGAGCGGCGAAAAGCCCAGGCCCCTCGTCTCGATCACGCTCAGCCCCGCGTCGCGCAAAATGTCGCTCAGCTCGTCGGGCTTCAGAAACTGGTGCCAGTCATGCGTGCCGCGCGGAATCTGGCCCGTCCCCTCGGCCAGGGTGATCAGCGCCAGACGTGACAGCGCCGTGCGGTTGGGGGTGGACAGCAGCATCAGCCCGCCCGGCGCCAGCGCCCCGGCCAGCCCGCGCACAAAGGCGGCCGGATCGACCACATGCTCGATCACTTCCATGCTGGTGATCAGGTCGAAGCGCTCGCTGCCCAACGCCTCCACCGAGCCGACGCGGTAATCGATGCGCAGGCCGGACTGATGGGCATGCGCGCGCGCGGCGTGGATATTCTCGGGCGCCGCGTCCAGCCCGGTCACCCGCGCGCCCAGCCGCGCCAGCGGCTCGCACAACAGGCCCGCGCCGCACCCCATGTCGAGCGCAGCCTTGCCCGCCAGCGGCGTGAAGCTGGCCGCCGGCAGCGCCCAATGCGCATTGGCCACCGCGCGCAGATAGCTGAGGCGGACCGGGTTCAGCCGGTGGAGCATGGCCGACGAGCCGGCCGGATTCCACCAATCCGCCGCCATCGCGCCGAAATGGCGCGCCTCGGCCGGGTTGATCGTGGTCTGCGTCATCTGCTGCCCTTGCGCTTGCCAATCGGAGGCTGCCCAATTATCAGCCTGCGCCTTCCGGCGAAAGGACCCTTGGCCCGACTATGGCGCGTATCGTGATGAAGTTCGGCGGCACCTCCATGGCCGGGATCGAGCGGATCAGGAGCGTCGCCGCGCGAGTGAAGCGCGAAGTGGCGGCCGGGCACCAGGTGGCCGTGGTCGTCTCCGCGATGGCGGGCGAGACCGACCGGCTGGTCAATTTCTGCCGCGAAGCCTCCTCGCTCTATGACACGCGCGAATATGACGTGGTGGTCGCCTCTGGCGAGCAGGTGACGTCGGGCCTGCTCGCGATCGCGCTGCAGGCGCTGGGGGTGCCGGCGCGCAGCTGGCTGGGCTGGCAATTGCCGATCGCTACCAACGCCGCACACGGCGCCGCGCGGATCGAGGAGATTGCGACCGACGCGCTGCTGGGCGCGATGGCGGGCGGCGAAGTGGCGGTCATTCCGGGCTTTCAGGGCGTGGCGGACGGGCGCGTGTCGACACTGGGCCGGGGCGGATCGGACACGTCTGCCGTTGCCGTCGCGGCCGCGCTGGGTGCCGAACGCTGCGACATTTATACCGATGTCGATGGCGTCTATACCACCGACCCGCGCATCGTGCCGCGCGCGCGCAAGCTGGCGCGGGTGACCTATGAGGAAATGCTCGAACTGGCGAGCGTGGGCGCCAAGGTGCTGCAGACCCGCTCGGTCGGCCTGGCGATGAAGATGGGGGTGCCGATCCGGGTATTGTCCTCGTTCGACGAGGGGGATGACGCCGCCGCCGGCACGCTGATCGTGGATGAAAAGGATTTGGGAGAGATGGAACGCCAGCTGATCACCGGCATCGCGCATGACAAGAACGAGGCCAAGATCACCCTGACCGACGTGCCCGACAAACCCGGCGCGGTGGCGACCATTTTCGGCCCGCTGGCCGAGGCCGGCATCAATGTCGACATGATCGTGCAGAACATCGCGCATTCGACCGGATCGACCGACGTTACCTTCACCGTGCCGGCCGCCGACCTGGCCCGCTCGATCGACGTGCTGGAAGGCGCGAAGGGGGCGATCGGCTTCGACAAGCTGATGCACGACACCCGCGTCGCCAAGGTGACGGTGGTGGGCGTGGGCATGCGCAGCCATGCCGGCGTTGCCGCGACGATGTTCAAGACGCTGGGCGCGCGCGGCATCAACATCCAGGCGATCACGACGAGCGAGATCAAGGTCAGCGTGCTGATCGACGAGGACGAGACCGAACTCGCCGTGCGCGTGCTGCACACGGCGTACGGGCTGGACGCGGAGGTCGCGGCGTGACGGCGGGCGCCACCCGCCTTTCCACCCTGATGGCGCGCGGCGCCGCGTTTCTGGGCAGCGACACCGCCATCCTGTGCGGCGCGATGTCGTGGGTGTCGGAACGCCACCTGGTGTCGGCGATCTCGAATGCGGGGGGCTTTGGCCTCGTTGCCTGCGGGTCGATGTCGCCCGCGCTGCTCGATGCGGAGATTGCCGCGACGAAGGCGCTCACCGCGCGGCCGTTCGGCGTCAACCTCATCACCATGCATCCCGATCTGGTCGAGTTGATCGCGGTGTGCGCGCGGCACCGGGTGAGCCATATCGTGCTGGCGGGCGGCCTGCCGCCGGCGGGCAGCCTGGACGCGATCAAGGCGGCGGGCGCGATGGTCATCTGCTTTGCCCCGGCACTCAGCCTGGCCAAGAAGCTCATCCGCTCGGGCGTCGATGCGCTGGTGATCGAGGGGATGGAGGCGGGCGGCCATATCGGCCCGGTCGCCACCAGCGTGCTGGCGCAGGAAATCCTGCCCGTCGTCGCCGATCAGGTGCCGGTGTTCGTCGCCGGCGGCATCGGCCGGGGCGAGGCGATTGCCGCCTATCTGGAAATGGGCGCTGCCGGCGTGCAGCTGGGCACGCGCTTTGCCTGTGCGAGCGAGAGCATCGCCCACCCCAATTTCAAGCGCGCCTTTTTCCGCGCCGCCGCCCGCGATGCGGTGGCGAGCGTGCAGATCGACCCGCGCCTGCCCGTCATCCCGGTGCGCGCGCTGAAGAACGCCGGGTCCGACGCGTTCATCGCCAAGCAGCGCGAAGTGGCCGCCGCGCTCGATGCGGGGCAGGTCGACATGGCGGCCGCGCAGCTGGAGATCGAACATTACTGGGCCGGCGCGCTGCGCCGCGCGGTGATCGACGGCGATGTCGAGCATGGCAGCCTGATGGCCGGACAGTCGGTGGGCATGGTCACCAAGGAAGAACCGGTCGCCGAGATCATTGCCCAGCTGATGGACGAAGCTGGCGCGGCGCTGGCCGAACGCGCGGCCTGACGGGGCCTTGCCCGTACAATATTGACAAATCCCATAGTTTGCCCAGATTAGGGCATAGCTATGGCAAGGTCTGCGATTCCCGCAGCTTATGCCGCATCCGGCGGCTATCGCCCGCTTGGCAATGGGGAGCGGGCGCGCGGACTGGCGCTATCGACAGCGCTTGTGGGGCTGCTGATGCTGGCGCTAATCTGGGTCCGCCCGCCGGCGCTGACCAAGCTGCCCCGCGCGCCCAGCATCTTCGCCATGCTGCCGATTGCGGTACCGGACGAGCCGACCCCAAAACCGCAGCCCCAGCCGATGGCGAAGCGACCAGATCCGGGTAGCCGCGCGGCGCCCCGCGCGCCAGCACCAATGCCCCGCCCGGCGGCTGCGGCCACCCCGCCCGCCCCCGCGCCGCCAGCCCCGCCATCCGGGATTGCGGCAATCCCGGCGCCAGTTGCACTACCATCCAACATTCCCTCGCCCCCGCCGCCAAGCGGGGCCGGCGGCGCTGCCACGACCATCACCGCCAGCACGGGCGGCGGCACCGGGGGCAATGGCGAGGGCGCAGGCAAGGGGCGCGGCACCGGCATCGGCGACGGGTTGGGCGACGCCAGCACGCTGGTCCGCGCCAACTGGGCGCGCGAGACGAGCTGGCAAGACATTTATGCCCTGCACCCCCGCGAGGCCAAGGTGGCAGGCAAATCTGGCAAGGCAGAGCTTGCCTGCCAGGTTACACTGAAGCGCCGGTTGGTGAACTGCACGGTGCGCCAGGAAACCCCCGGTGGCTGGGGCTTTGGCGTGGCCGCGCTGCGCCTGGTGCCGCAACTGCGTGCCTTGCCGCGCCGGATCGACGGGCGCGAGGTCGATCTCGCCTGGGTCAGCTTCACGATCAATTTCGACCTGCCGCGCACCAGTCGCTGATCGCCTGCCCCCGAGTCGCCGCTGGGCCTGGCCATTGTGCAGCGGCACCTGCCCTGATTTCGGCGCAGTTTCGCCTGTTTTTATCCCAACTCACCTTTTTTGCGACAAGTGCGGCTGGGTTGACTTGAAACCGTCATCTATATGACGGATCGATAAGCTCGCGGCTAGCAAATACAAGGTCATCATCAGCTGAAACCAGCGTGTTTCGGCAATAGAGATGCTTTGTCTTTTGTCTGGTGGGGGAAGTGTGACCGTCCTCAGCCAGGAGTAAAGCAATGCGTGTTTCACTTGTAATTGCTGCGCTGTCTTCATTTATGCTTGCCGCAGGTGCATCGGCTGCCCCCACCGCGCCGCTGCCGCCCGATGGCGCAGCGGCCAACCTTGCCGTGCCACGCGTCGGCGCCGACGGGCAGTTCGAAACGCCAAACCGCAGCCACAGCGCGCTGGAAACGCTGTGGCATCTGCGTGCCGCGCTGAACGTGGCGGCGCTCAACTGCACCGGGGAAGCCGCTGAACACATTGTTGCAGACTATAACGCGCTGCTGGTGGAGCGGCGGCTGGCGCTGGCGGCGGCCAATACAGCGGTCGAGGCGGGCATGAAGGCACGCCATGGCGAAAGCTGGCAGGAACAGCATGATGCCGACATGACGCGGGTGTACAACTTCTTCTCGCAACCCCCGGCGCAGCGCGATTTCTGCATCATTGCCGAGCAGGTCGCCTATGAAGCGCGCACCGTGCCGGAAGCGGCGCTGGCCGATTTCGCGGCGGCGCGAATGGCGGTGCTGGAGGCGCCGTTCCTGGCCTTCTACGCGCGCTATCACGCCTATCGCGTCGCGCTGAACCGCTGGCAGGCGGGGCAGCCGGGCCAGACGGCCGCGCGCTGATCCAACCCCGCCGCTCCGGCGGCGGGCCACATGAAAAAAGCGTTAACGCGGGTTTCGCCAAGGCCCTGAACCGCGCCTTCAGTACGCGCGGGCGACACCCGATCCTGCCTGTTTGGGGCTTGCGACAGGAGATCGCCATGCGTTCGTTGTTTGCGTTTATGCTCGTCGCCAGTGCCGCGCCGGCGCTGGCCCAGGAAAATCCGCCCGCGCCACCGGCCGGTGCTTCCACCCGCCAGGTGGTGCCGCCGCACCATCCCGATGGCAGCTATGCCACGCCCAGCCACGCGGTGACCGGGGCAGAGGCTATCTGGCACCTGCGCTCGGCACTCAATGTCGCAGCACTTGGCTGTCGCGACGCCGATGATGCGCGCACCGCCGGTGATTACAACGCGATGCTCGCCCGCCATGCCCAGCCGCTCGCCGCCGCCAATGCCGCCGTTACCCAGCGTTATCGGCAACAGGCCGGCGCCCGGTGGGAAACGATGCGCGAGCGGGCGATGACGCAGCTCTATAACTTCTATGCCCAGGTGCCCGCGCATGACGAGTTCTGCGCCACCGCCAAGGCCGTGCTGGCCGAGGTGCAGGGCGTGGCGGCAGCCGACCTGGCGAGCTTTGCCCGCGCCCGGCTGGACGCGCTGGAAGCGCCGTTCACGCGCTTTTACGCACGTTATGAGGCGTGGCAGGCCGATATGGCGCAGTGGCAGGGGCAGCGCGGCGGCGGGGCAATGGTGCCGACGGTGGTTGCCAGCCGCTGAACCGGCGCAACGCGGCCATTGGCGCGGGCGCCCGGCTTCTGCTAGCCCTTCGTCATGCCTGGGTCTGCTGCTGCCTCCGCCCGCGAAATTCTCGTCCGCCTGCACGATGTGATGGCGGCGAAAAGCTCGGCGCAGGCCAAGCTCAACCGCGTCGTCCAGATCATTGCCGAAGCGACGCAGAGCGAGGTCTGCTCGATCTATCTTCTGCGTGAGGGCGTGCTGGAGCTCTACGCCACGCAGGGGCTGGACCAGGGCGCGGTGCATGTAACAATGCTCGCGCCCGGCGAGGGGCTGGTCGGCACCATCGCGCATGATGTCGAGCCGCTCAATCTGGACGAGGCGGCCAGCCACCCCAATTTCGCCTTCCGCCCGGAAACCGGCGAGGAGCGCTATCACAGCTTTGCCGGCGTGCCGATCATCCGCCGCGAGCGCGCGGTGGGCGTGCTGTGCGTGCAGCATGTCGAGCCGCATCGTTATGCCGATGTCGAGATCGAGGCGCTGCAGACGGTCGCCATGGTGCTGTCCGAACTGATCGCCAATGCCGACCTGATCGACATCAGCGCCAGCCCCCAGCGCGCCGCGCCGCAGACCGCCACCCGCCTGCAGGGGTTGAAGCTGGTCGACGGCATGGCGCGCGGCGTGGCGGTGTTCCACCAGCCGCGCATCACCATCGAACATACCATGGCCGAGGATACCGAGGCCGAGCGCCACCGCGTCTATGCCGCGTTCGACAAGATGCGCGAGCAGATCGAGCGGATGGCAGCGCAAGCCGAATTCGGTGTCGGCGGCGAACATGACGAGGTGCTCGAAACCTACAAGATGTTCGCCTATGACGAGGGCTGGTCGCGCCGCATCAACGAGGCGATCGACAGCGGCCTGACGGCGGAGGCCGCGATCGAACGGGTGCAGCAGCGCACCCGCATGCGCATGCGCCAGATCGACGACCCGCTGCTGGCCGAACGGATGCACGATCTGGAGGACCTCTCCAACCGGTTGCTGCGCATCGTCTCCGGCCAGATGGGCACTGCGGCGCAGATGGGCCTGCGGCAGGATTCGATCCTGATCGCGCGCAATCTGGGGCCGGCGGAACTGCTGGAATATGACCGGCGCCGGCTGAAGGGCGTCATTCTGGAGGAAGGGTCGCTGACCGCCCATGTCACCATCGTGGCGCGCGCAATGGGCGTGCCGGTGCTGGGCCGGGTGCGCGACATTCGCCGGCTGATCGGCGAGGGCGATCTGCTGCTGCTCGATGTCGGCGCGGGCACTGCCTTTGCCCGCCCCACCCCCGCGATCGAAGAGGGGTTCGAGGCCAAGCTGAACCTCAGCCAGAAGCGGCGTGCCCAGCTGGCCGCGATGCGCGACCTGCCCCCCGTCACCCGCGACGGCAGGCGCATCACGGTGATGGTGAATGCGGGCCTACGCGACGATGTCGGCGCGGTGGAACTGACCGGGGCTGACGGCATCGGCCTGTTCCGCACCGAATTCCAGTTTCTGGTCTCGGCCACGCTGCCCGCACGCGAGCGGCAACAGCGCCTGTACCGCGACGTGCTGGACGGGGCGGGCGGCAAGCCGGTCATCTTCCGCACGGTCGATATCGGCGGCGACAAGGTGCTCCCTTATCTGCGCGACGATGCCGGGGAGGAGGAGAACCCGGCGATGGGCTGGCGCGCGCTGCGGCTGGCGCTGGAACGCGACGGGCTGATGAAGGTGCAGGCACGCGCGCTGATCGAGGCGGCGGCGGGTCGCACGCTGAACGTGATGTTCCCGATGGTCTCCGAACCCTGGGAGTTCGAGGCGGCCCGCGCGCTGTTCGACGCGCAGCATCGCTGGCTGGCGGAGCGCGGGCGCAAGCTGCCCCAGCACATCCGCTATGGCTGCATGCTGGAAGTGCCGGCGCTGGCGGAAATGCTCGACGTGCTGCTGCCGCAGCTCGATTTCCTGTCGGTGGGCACCAATGATCTGACGCAGTTCCTGTTCGCTGCCGACCGCGCCAACCCCAAGCTGGCGGAGCGTTATGACTGGCTCAGTCCGTCGATCCTGCGCTTCCTGTCGCGCATCGCCGGGCAGGTGCACGCAGCCGGCGTTGACCTGGCCGTGTGCGGTGAAATGGGCGGCCGCACGCTGGAGGCGATGGCGCTGATCGCGCTGGGCATCGACCGGCTGTCGATCACGCCGGCGGCGGTGGGGCCGATCAAGTCGATGGTGCGCACGCTGGACCATGGCCGGGTGCGCGACTTCATGGCCGAGCTGCTGGTGCGCGCCCCGCGCGACATGCGCGGCGCGCTGGCCGAGTGGGCCGCGCGCGAGGGGGTCGACCTGGGCTGAACCTGCGGCTAGCGCAATTCTGTCCCGCGTTGACAGATGGATAAGGCTTTGGGACAAGCCAGCCCGAGCGAACGGCCGCTTGTGTGGAGGAATTGATGGGCGACGCCGAACCGGGCGAGGAAGCGACGCTGTTCCCCAAGACCGTGGGCGAGAAACTGCGCGAGGCGCGGGAGTCGCAGGGGCTGACGCTCGACGAGATCGCCGCGCGCACCCGCGTGCCGATGCGCCATCTGGAAGCGATCGAGCGGGGCGATTACGGCGCGCTGCCCTCTGCCACCTATGCCGTCGGCTTTGCCAAGGCCTATGCCCGGGCCGTCGGCATGGACGAAGTGGCGGTGGGCCGCGAGGTGCGCGGCACCCTGCCGGACAGCGGCACCGCCGCCAACGTGCATGCCAGCACCAGCTTTGCGCCGCCCTCGCCCCCGCGCCGCGCGCCCAGCTATGAAGCGCGCGAACCGGCCAAGCTGCCGCCCCGGGGGCTGACGGCGGTGCTGGTAATTGCCGCCGTGCTGATGGTGGCGGCGACGTTGCTGGCCTATAGCAATGGCTGGTTCCAGGGTGACGGCAGCCCGCCTGCCTCCTCCCCCGTGGCCGAGCAGCAGGTGCCGCCGCCGGCAACGAACACCCCTGCCCCCGCTGCAGCCGCACCGGCGACTGGCGGCCAGGTGAAGCTGACCGCGACCGATCTGGTGTGGCTGCGCGTCTATGATGCCGATGGCGCCACGCTGATCCAGCGCGAGCTGCAGCCGGGCGAAAGCTATGACGTGCCGCAATCGGCCAAGGGTCCGATGATCAATATCGGCCGGCCGGACAAGCTGGCGATCACCATCGACGGGCAGCAGGTGGCGCCGCTGGGCGATGGCAGCCGCGCGATCAAGGATGTCGCCATCTCCGCCGATGCTCTGCGCGCACGGAGCGCCCCGGCCGCCAATCCGGCTGCTGGCGTGACCACGCCCGGCGCGGCGGACCCGGCGGCCGGCGCATCAGAGCCGTCACGCCCGCGCACCGCCGACCGCCGGACCACGCGCAGCGACAGCCGCCGTAACGACAACGAAACCGCGCGCGCCAACCGGGCGGCGGCCGAGCCCGCGGCCGCACCGGCCACGCCGCCCGCCGAGCAGGGTGGTGGCGATACGCCCCCGCCGCAGCCCTGATCACCGCATCGGCAGGTGGGCTGGCGCGGCCGCGCGCGTCGGTTATAAAGCGGCAACAAGGAAAACAGGGGATGGCCATGCGCAAGACATTGTGGATCGCACTTCTGGCCGGCGTCGCGCTGGCGCCCGGCGTCGCGCGGGCGCAATCGCAATCGGGGATCGAGGGCCGGGTGGACCGGCTGGAGCGCGAGATGCGCGCCGTGCAGCGCAAGGTGTTCCCCGGCGGCAACGCGGCCTATTTCCCGCCGGAGGTGACCCCGCCGGCTGCTGCCAGCCCGGCCCCGGGCGTGCCCGCGACCAGCGCGGTTGCCGATCTGCAGACCCGGCTGACCGCGCTTGAATCGCAGCTGGCGACCGTCACCGGCCAGGTCGAGCAGAACCAGTACAAGATCCAGCAGCTGGAAGACGCCTTCAACGCCTATAAGCGCGCAACCGACACCAGGCTGAAGGCGCTGGAGGGTGCGGGCACCGTCGCCGCCGATCCGGGCACCGCGCCCGCCGCCGCCGCGCCGGCTCCGGCCGCTGCCGCTGCGACCAAGCCGGCCGCCGGCACCACCACCACGCCCGCCAAGCCGGCGCCCGCCGCCGCCGCCAAGCCCGCCGATCCGGCGCGTGCCCGGCTGATTGCCGCGGTCGAAAAGCCCGTCACCGCCGACCCGGCAGACGATCTCTACGTCTATGGCTTTCGCCTGTGGCAGGCAAAGCTCTATCCCGAGGCGGCCGCGCAACTGAGCCAGGTGGCGGTGAAATATCCCGCCCACCGCCGCGCCAGCTGGGCGCAGAATCTGCTCGGCCGCAGCTATCTGGACGACAATCAGCCGCAACAGGCCGCGCGCGCCTTCCTGAAGAATTACAAGGATTATCCCGACGGCGAACGCACGCCCGACAGCCTTTATTACCTGACCGTGGCGCTCAAAAAGCTGGGCAAGCCCTCGGCCGACATCTGCAAGGTGTTCGACGCGATTGCCGCCCGCTATGAATCGCGGCTCAGCGCGCAGCTGAAGGCCGATGTCGTGCGCGGCCGCGCGGAGGAAAAGTGCAAGGCTGCTTGATATGCCGCCCGCTGAGGCGGTGGCGCGCTTCCGGGCCGATCTTTCGGCGCTGACCGGGCCGCTGGCGGATGCCCGCCTGGCGATTGCCGTATCGGGCGGGGCGGACAGCATGGCCCTGCTCGCGCTGGCGGCGGCGGCCCTTCCGGGTCAGGTGATCGTAGCCACCATCGACCATCGGCTGCGGCCTGAAAATGCCGGTGAGGCGGTGATGGTGGCCGGCTGGTGCGCGCTGGCCCAGGTGCCGCACGCCACGCTTGCCGTCACCGAACCGCGCGCCGCGGGCGACAATCTGCACGACTGGGCCCGGCAGGCGCGTTACCGGCTGCTGACGGACTGGGCAGCGGCCGCAGGCGCGGCATTGCTCGCCACCGCGCACCACGCCGATGATCAGGCCGAAACCTTCCTCATGCGCGCGGTGCGGGGCGCCGGAGTCGCGGGGCTTGCCGGCATCCGCGCGCGGCAGGAGATCAGGCCGGGCATCACCCTTGTCCGCCCGCTGCTCGGCTGGCGGCGGGCGGAATTGCGCGCACTGGCGCAGAGCGCCGGGCTGCCCTTTGTCGATGACCCCAGCAACGCCGATGACCGGTTCGAGCGCACCCGTGTCCGCGCGCTGCTGGCGCGGGAGCCGATGCTCGATGCCGCCGCACTCGCCCGCGCCGCCGCGCACGCTGCAGAAGCCGATGCGACGCTCGCCGCGCTGGAGGCGCACTTCTGGGCCGCGTGCCGCCTGCCTCCCACGGATGGCGACGCGCACCAGCTGTGGCTCGACCTTGCCGGCCTGCCGCGCGAGATTAAGCGGCGGCTGGCGCGCACCGCCATTGCCCGCGTGCGCGCCGATGCCGGCATCACCCGCCCCGCCTTCGACGACGCCGCCAATATCGAGCCGCTGCTCGACGCGATGGCGGCGGGCAGAGCGGCGACGCAGGCGGGCGTGGTGGTGCGCCCGGCCGGCACTGTGTGGCGCTTCGCCCCGGCACCACCGCGTCGATCGCGCTGATCGGCGCAATCCATCACTTGTTCCATTGCCATTAACCCAGCGGTGCTTATCTTGGGCGCACGAAAGGTATCCGCATGAACGACAATGACAAGCAGCCTGACGGCAATCCCTGGATGAAGAGCCTGATGGTGTGGGTGGCGATCCTGGTCGCGCTCGCGCTGTTCGTCACGCTGTTTGAAAATGGCGCGCAAACGAACGCCGCGAGCAGCACGCTCCCCTATTCGACCTTCCTCGACAAGGTGGATCAGGGCTCGGTGCGCGAGGTGAACATCGCTGGCGACATCGTCTCAGGCACGACCACGACCGGTGAGCGCTTCCGCAGCTATGCACCGAAGGACCCGCTGCTGACCGACCGCCTGCTTAAAAAGGGCGTCGTCATCAACGCCCGGCCGGAGGAAGGCACCTCGATCTGGCTGGTGCTGCTCTATCAGTCACTGCCGTTCCTGCTGTTCCTGGGCATCGCCTTTTTCGTGCTGCGCCAGATGCAGAAAAATTCGGGCTCGGGCGCGATGGGGTTCGGCAAGTCGCGCGCGCGACTGCTCACGCAGAAGGAAGGCAAGGTCACGTTCGATGACGTTGCCGGCATCGACGAAGCGCGCGAGGAGCTGCAGGAAATCGTCGAATTCCTGAAGGACCCGACCAAGTTTGCGCGGCTGGGCGGCAAGATCCCGAAGGGCGCGCTGCTGGTCGGCTCGCCCGGCACCGGCAAGACGCTGCTCGCCCGCGCGATTGCGGGGGAAGCGGGCGTGCCGTTCTTCACCATTTCGGGTTCGGACTTTGTCGAGATGTTCGTGGGCGTGGGCGCCAGCCGCGTGCGCGACATGTTCGAACAGGCCAAGAAGGCGGCCCCCTGCATCGTCTTCATCGATGAAATCGACGCGGTCGGCCGCCATCGCGGCGCAGGGCTCGGCAACGGCAATGACGAGCGCGAGCAGACGCTCAATCAGCTGCTCGTCGAGATGGACGGGTTCGAGGCGAACGAAGGTATCATCATCATCGCCGCGACCAACCGGCCCGACGTGCTCGACCCCGCGCTGCTGCGCCCGGGCCGGTTCGACCGGCAGGTGGTGGTGCCGCGCCCCGATATCGAGGGCCGCATCAAGATCCTGCAGGTGCATATGAAGAAGGTGCCGCTGGCGCCCGATGTCGATGCCCGCGTCATCGCGCGCGGCACGCCGGGCTTTTCGGGCGCCGACCTCGCCAATCTGGTCAACGAAGCCGCGCTGCTCGCCGCGCGCAAGGGCAAGCGGCTGGTCGCCATGGCCGAGTTCGAGGAGGCCAAGGACAAGGTGATGATGGGCGCCGAGCGGCGCAGCATGGTGATGACCGACGACGAAAAGCGGATGACCGCCTATCACGAGGCCGGCCACGCCAT
>NZ_JAIESM010000018.1 GCF_019746015.1 Sphingomonas sp.
GACGAGGGGCCGGCCGGCCGCGCTGCCGCGCGCGCGCTCACCCAGCGCCAGATCGCCCAGCTGGAGGCGTTCCCGGTCACCACGCTTAGCGCCCGCGACCGGCTCAACTATGATGTCGTGCTCTACACCCGCCGCCGCGCGGCAGAGGCGCAGCAGTTTGATTTCGGCGGCAGCTCGTACAGCCGCTCGCCCTATGTCGTCAGCCAGCTGACCGGCGCCTATCAGTCGACGCCGAGCTTTCTCGACACCAAGCACCCGGTCGAGACAGCGGCCGATGCCGAGGCCTATCTGGCGCGGCTCGCGGCCTATGCCGACCAGCTCGACGCCAACACCGCCGACCTGAAGGAGCAATCGGCCAAGGGCATCCTGCCGCCCGATTTCCTGCTTGATGCAACGATCGACCAGATGGACAAGCTCGCCGTGCCGGCCGAGCGCGCCACCGTCGTCACCTCGCTGCAGACGCGCGCCGCCGCCAAGGGGCTGGCCGATCGCTATGGCCGCGATGCCGCCGCGCTCTATGCCGCGCGCGTGCTGCCCGCGCTCGACCGCCAGCGCGCGCTGGTCAAGGAGCTGCGGCGCAAGGCAACCGCCGATGCGGGGGTGTGGAAGATTCCGCAGGGCGACGCCTTTTACCGCGTCGCGCTGACCGGCACGACCACCGTCACCATGTCGCCCGAGGAAGTGCACAAGTTCGGGCTCGACCAGGCCGCCGAGATCAGCGCCCGGCTCGACGCGCTGCTGAAGGCGCAAGGGATGACCAAGGGCAGCGTCGGCGCGCGCATGGCCGCGCTCTACAAGGACCCGAGCCAGCTCTATCCCGATACCGATGCGGGCAAGCGCCAGGCGATTGCCTATTGCAATGAACGGCTGGCGGCGATCGCGACGCGGCTGGGGCGCGCGTTCAAGCGGGCGCCGGCCTATAATTTCGAGGTGCGCCGGGTCCCGGTGGAAAATGAGGCGGGCGCTGCGTCGGCCTTTGCCCAGCCGCCCTCGCTGGACGGCAAGCGGCCAGGACTCGTCTATTTCAACCTGCGCGACGCGGCCGAGTGGCCCAAATTCTGCCTGGCGACGACGGTCTATCACGAAGGGCTGCCGGGCCATCAGTTCGAGGGCGGGCTGGCGCTGTCGAACGGCGACCTGCCGCTCATCCGCAAGACCGGCGGTTTCTCCGGCTATGGCGAGGGTTGGGCGCTCTATGCCGAACAGCTGGCGGATGAGCTGGGCATGTATGATGACGATCCGCTGGGCCGGCTGGGCTATCTGAAATTCCAGCTGTTCCGCGCCAATCGCTGCGTCGTCGATACCGGCATCCACCATTATCGCTGGACGCGTGACCGGGCGATTGCCCGCTTCGTCGATGGCGAGGGCGAAGCGCCCGGCTTCGCCCGGCGCGAGGTGGACCGTTACTGCGCCATTCCCGGCCAGGCGTGCAGCTACAAGATCGGGCATTCGGTGTTCGTGCAGCTGCGCGAGGAGGCCAAGGCGCGGCTGGGCGGCAAATTCGCGCTTGCCGATTTCCACGAGGCGGTGCTGGGCACAGGCCGCGTGCCGCTCGACATTCTGCGCCAGGTCGGCCGCGCCTGGATCGCGCAGGCCGCGGGTTAGGGTCGTTTTTGTGCGGTTCCGGCCCGCTCCCGCAACCGTTTCAGCTAAAGCTGAAACCCCAACCTACCGGTCCAGCCGGGTGACATGGCCCATCTTGCGGCCGGGGCGCAGGCCCTTGCCATAGAGGTGCAGGTGCGTGTCCGGCACCGACAGCAGCGGCAGCCACTCCAGCGCCTGATCGCCGATCAGATTGTCCATCACGATGCGCCGCGCGGTGATGCCGGTGTCGCCCAGCGGCAGGCCGCAGATCGCGCGGATGTGGTTTTCGAACTGGCTGGTCACCGCGCCTTCGATCGTCCAGTGCCCCGAATTGTGGACGCGCGGCGCCATCTCGTTGAACACCGGCCCATCGGCGCCGACGAAGAATTCGCAGGCCAGCACGCCGACATAGTCCAGCGCCTCGGCGATGCGGCCGGCAAGCGCTGCCGCCTCGGTCCATTGCAGCGCAACCTCGGCCGGGGCCGGCACGGTGGAGCGCGCCAGAATGCCGTTCGCATGCTCATTGTGCGGCGGCGGATAGCTCACCATGGCGCCGTCAGCCCCGCGCGTGAGCAGGATCGAGAATTCATGGGCGAAGTCGACCAGGCCTTCCAGAATCGCGGGGCGCGCGCCGATTGCGGCCCAGGCGGCGTCCGCCTCATCCGGCCCGGCCATCCGCGCCTGGCCCTTCCCGTCATAGCCCAGCTGGCGCGTCTTCAGGATCGCCGGCCCGCCAATGGCCGCCGCTGCCGCGCGCAGATCGTCGGCTGAATCGACCCGGTGCCAGGGCGCGGTGCGGCCGCCCAGCGCGCCGACAAAGCTTTTCTCTGCCGCGCGGTCCTGCGCGATGCCCAGCGCCCGGGGGCAGGGGTGCACCGGCACCTTGCCGGCCAGATACTCGATCGGGTCGAGCGCGATATTCTCGAACTCATAGGTGACCACGTCACAGGCGGCGGCGAAATCGTCGAGCACGATATGGCTGTGATAATCGGCGCGGATGAAGGCGGAAGCCGTCTGCGCCGCCACGCTTTCCTCGTCCGGCGCCAGCACCTGCACGCGATAGCCCAGCTGCGCCGCCGCGATCCCCAGCATGCGCCCCAGCTGCCCCCCGCCCAGAATGCCGATGGTCGCGCCGGGGGCCAGCATCAGGCGGGATCTTCCGCCACGCTGTCGGTCTGGGCCGCGCGCCAGGCCTGAAGCCGGTCGGAAAGGGCGGGGTCGCCCAGCGCCAGGATCGCGGCCGCCAGCAGCGCGGCGTTCTTGGCGCCGGGCTTGCCGATGGCCAGCGTGCCAACGGGAATGCCGCCGGGCATCTGAACGATCGAGAGCAGGCTGTCCATGCCGTCCAATGCCTTGGACTGAACCGGCACGCCCAGCACCGGCAGATGCGTCATCGCGGCCGCCATGCCGGGCAGGTGCGCGGCGCCGCCGGCACCGGCGATGATCACCTTCAGCCCGCGCCCGGCGGCGCCGCGCGCATAGTCATAGAGCCGGTCGGGCGTGCGATGGGCGGAGACGACCTTTGCCTCATGCGGCACGCCCAGCGTGTCGAGCAGTTCGGCGGCATGGCGCATCGTCTCCCAATCGGAAGTGCTGCCCATGATGATGCCGACCAGCGGTGCCATCGCGCGGGGTTAGCGGCTCGGGCCGGCAAGGGCAACCGGGCGGTCGATCAACGCTCGCTCAGATAATAGCGCTCGGTGGCGCGCAGCTGGTCGTCGAGCTGATAGACGATCGGCTGGCCGGTCGGGATTTCGAGGCCGGTGATGTCGGCATCCGAAATGCCCGACAGATGCTTTTCGAGCGCGCGCAGCGAATTGCCGTGCGCGGCGATCAGCACGCGCTGCCCCGCCAGCAGCGCCGGGGCGATGCGCGCCTGCCAATAGGGCAGCACGCGGGCGATGGTGTCCTTCAGGCTCTCCGTCGCCGGTACCGCGATGCCGGCATAGCGCCGGTCGCTCGCGGGATCATAGGGCGAGTCCGCCGCGATCGGCGGCGGCGGCACGTCGAAGCTGCGCCGCCAGATCTTCACCTGCTCATCGCCGTGCCTTGCGGCGGTCTCCGCCTTGTCGAGCCCGGTTAGCCCGCCATAATGGCGCTCGTTCAGCCGCCAGTCCTTTTCGACCGGCAGCCACAGCCGCCCCATTTCCTCCAGCGCCAGGTTGAGCGTCTTGATCGCCCGCGTCTGGAGCGAGGTGAAGCACTGATCGAAGTCCAGCCCCCTGGCCGCCATCAGCGCGCCGGCGGCGCGCGCCTCGGCGACGCCCTGCTCAGTCAAATTCACGTCCCACCAGCCGGTGAAGCGGTTTTCCAGGTTCCAGGCGGACTGGCCATGGCGGATGAGCACAAGCGTGGGCATGTCTTCTCAGGTCTTTCAGGCTTGGGTGGAGCGGTCAGAGCGTGTCGATCTGCTCGGCGAGCGTTTCCAGGCAGGCATGCGCCAGCTGGCGGCAGCGCGCCGGGTGCCAGCCATGGCCATGGTCGGGATTGGGATCATGGTCCTTGAACGGCATTTCCAGCGTCATCGAAATCGCGCCATAGCGTTCGGCGAGCTGGTTGGTCGACATGGCCAGATTGGCCTTGCCGGGTGCTGACGGGGCATAGCCGAGCCGGGTCTGGAAATCGGGCGTGCGCGCGGCAAGCGCATCGCGGTAACGATAGAATTTGGCGCCCTGTTCGTCGGTCCAGCCGGGGATGCCTTCGAACCCGGCGATGAAATTGGCCGGGATCGCCTCGTCGCCATGCGCATCGATGGCAAAGGCGACGCCGGTTTCGTCCATCGCATTGCGCACGCACAGCACTTCGGGGCTGCGCTCGGCAGTGGGATTTGCCCATTCGCGGTTCAGGTTCACGCCGGCGGCATTGGTGCGCAGATGGCCCCGCGCGCTGCCATCGGGGTTCATGTTGGGCACCAGGTGGCAGGTCGCCTTGGACAGCAGCGCGGCGGTGACCGGATCGTCGGCATCGGCCAGGCGCTCGAGCGCCCCTTCCATCCAATATTCGGCCATCGTCTCGCCGGGGTGCTGGCGGGCATAGAGCCACACCGGCTTCGCGCCGTGCCCCACGGTCAGGGCGTCGATCGGCCGGCCATCCAGCGTCCGGCCCAGCTCGCGATGGGTAAAGCCGGGGGTGGCCGCATAGCGCGCGATCAGCGCCTCGTGCCGCTCGCTCGAATAAGGCGCGAAATAGGCGAACCACAGCAGTGGATGCTCCGCTGCATGCACGATTTCGAGCACGCCATCGGCATAGCTGGCTTCGGTGAGCCGCCAGTCGGTGCGGTCATGGCTCACCCGCGCGCGGTACCCCGGCCAGCCCAGCGGATAGGCAGCACCGGCGGCGTTCAGAATCCTGAAGCGCAACCGGCGCCCTTGTGCGCCGCTCACCCGGAAATGGAACCATTGGTAGAAGTCGGACAGATGGTCGGGCACGATCTCCAGATCGGCGCCGTCCTCGTCGATGCGCACGACGCGGATATTGCCGCTGTCGAACGCGCTCGTGATGCTGATCGTCATGGCACGCTGATAGTCTGCCCCGATTGCCCCGGAAACCCCTGGAACAGCGCATTGGCCAGTTTCTGGGCAACATCGGCGGGATTGGCCGCCTTGGAGCCGATTTCGGCCTGGCTCTGGGCGCGGCCTTCCCACACCACTTCGCCGGTCGGGCGTTTCAGCTGGACGAACAGCTCGGTGACATAGGCTTCGCGCTCGCGCGCACGGCCGACCGGAAAGGCGACGCTGCCGCCGCCGCCAAAGCCGCGCCCGAAGCTGCCGCCGCCAATGCCGACGCTGACCGGCGCCTGCGCCACCCCCAGTGAGCGCACGGTGCGGTTGATCTTGAAATTGGCGAGCAGCCCCGGCGTGCCGCCGGGTGCCACAGTGGCAAAGCCCTGTGTCGCCAGCGCCTGTTCGATCGCGCGTGCGTAAAACTGGGTTTCGAGGCCGGCGCTATCGCTGCCCGCGCCCGGCATGGGCAGCGCGGCAACGCCCACCCGCTCGATCGGGGTGTTGAGGTGAAAGCGCGTCACCCGCACCGGCGCGTTTGTCGCGCAGCCGGCCAGCACCACCATGCCCAACAGAACCAAAGCTCGCATCGTCACACTCCCACCATGCCATGGCCCCGCAAGCGCTGTGATAGCAGTTTTGCGGCCCAAGGCGACGCGCTTTTGCTTGACTTTGTGCACCCGGCTGATACCAGCGCCGCCTTTCCAGATTTAAGCCCAGCATTGGAAGCGAATCGATCATGAAGATCCGCAATAGCCTCAAGTCGCTCAAGGACCGGCACCGGGACAACCGCGTCATCCGTCGTCGCGGCCGTACCTATGTGATCAACAAGACCAACCGCCGGTTCAAGGCCCGCCAGGGCTGAACGCGTGGCCGGTGGTCCGGTCGCCGTCATCTTCGATGTCGGCAACGTCCTGTATGACTGGAACCCGCGGTTCCTGTATGAGCGCCTGATCGATGATGATCGGGCGCTCGACGCATTTCTGCGCGATGTGTGCACCAAGGAATGGCATTTCCAGCATGATGCGGGGCGCGACTTTGCCGAAACCTCGGCCGAGCTTGCTGCGCGCTTTCCCGAGCATGCCGCGCTGATCGCGGCGTGGGGTCCGCGCTTCAACGACCAGCTGGGATCGACGCTGCCAGGGATGGAAGCGTTGGTCGTCGAGCTTGACGAGGCCGGCGTGCCGCTGTTTGCGATCACCAATTTCAGCCATGAATTCTGGCCGCCGTTCCGCGCTCGCGAGGCAGCGCTGTTCGACCGGTTCCGCGACATCGTCGTCTCCGGCGACGAGCGGCTGGTGAAGCCAGACCCGGCCATCTACACGCTCGCGCTGAACCGCTTTGGCTTTGCCGCCGGCGATGCGATCTTCATCGACGACCGAGCCGACAATGTCGCCGCTGCCGAGGCGCTGGGCATCATCGGCCATCTGTTCACCGACAGTGCCACGCTGCGCGCCGATCTGGCGCGGCTGGGGCTGCTCAGCCGGGTCGATCAGCCGGCATAGTTTTTCAGCTCGTCACCGATGATGCGCACGACGTGCAGCACATTGGTCGAGCCCGGCGTGCGGAACGGCACCCCCGCCATCACGATCACCCGGTCGCCGGCCTTGGCAATGCCATGGCGCAGCGCCATGCGCTTGGCCTTGGCGACCATTTCCTCGAACGATTCGACGTCGCGCGTATGGACGGCATGCGCGCCCCACAGCAGGCCCAGCCGGCGCGCGGTATCCATGTTCGGGGTGAGCACGAGCAGCGGCACCGAGGGGCGCTCTCGCGCGATCCGCCGCGCCGTGGAACCCGATGTGGTGAAGCAGATGATCGCGCTGGCCGACACCGTCTTGGCGATCGACTTGGCGGCCTCTGCCAGCGCGTCGGCGGTGGTCGGGTCGGGCCGGGTGATAGTGAAGTGCACGCGCTCGGCGTGCATCGGGTCGGCCTCAACGGCTTCGGCGATCGCGTTCATCATGGCCACCGATTCGGCCGGCCAGGCACCGGCGGCGCTTTCCGCCGACAGCATGATCGCATCGGCGCCATCATAAACCGCGGTCGCCACGTCGGACACTTCGGCGCGGGTGGGGGTGGGCGCGGTGATCATCGATTCGAGCATCTGGGTTGCCACCACCACCGGCCGCCCCTGGCGCCGGGCGACTTCGACGATGCGCTTCTGCAGGGGCGGCACCGATTGCGGCGGCAGCTCGACGCCCAGATCGCCGCGCGCCACCATCACCGCGTCGCACTGCTCGACAATTTCTTCCAGCCGGTCGAGCGCGGCGGGTTTCTCGATCTTGGCGAGGAGGGCGGCGCGGCCCTGGATCAGCCGGCGCGCCTCGGCCAGGTCGTCGGGCCGCTGCACGAAGCTCAGTGCGATCCAGTCGACCTTCTGGTCGAGCGCGAAGGCCAGGTCGCTGCGGTCCTTCGCGGTCAGCGCGGTCATCGGCAGGATGACGTCGGGCACGTTCAGCCCCTTGTTGTTCGACAGCTTGCCGCCGACATCGACCACCGTCTCGATCCGCCCCGCGTCATGGTCCACCACGCGCAGCACCAGCTTGCCATCGTCGAGCAGCAGCCGGGCGCCGATGCGGACCCCGTCGAAAATCTCGCGGTGGGGCAGCTCGACGCGGGTCGCATCGCCCGGCGTCGAGTCGCGGTCGAGGACGAAGCGCGCACCGACCACCAGCTCCGTGCTCCCCTCGGCAAAGCGGCCGACCCGCAGCTTGGGGCCCTGCAGGTCAGCCAGGATGGTCATCGGCCGGCCGGTCTTGCGTTCCAGCCCCCGGATCGCCTCGATCAGCGGAATCTTGCTCGCCTGGTCGCCATGGCTCATGTTGATGCGGAAGGCATCGGCGCCGGCGCGGGCGAGCTTTTCGATCATCGCCGGGCTGCTGCTGGCCGGGCCGAGCGTGGCCAGCACGCGCACCTTGCGCAGACGGGGGGCGATTGCTTTCGTCATCCTGGCTCCTTGGTTCGGGCCACGTCTAATGCCTATCTCGCCCCACTCAAGGAGATTGCTTCGTGGACTATGACGTAGATACTGTTGGCGATGCCGCTGCGGCCGCCGCATTCCGCCGGCTGGTGCGCCATCTTCAGCACCGCACCGATGCGCAGAATGTCGATCTGATGGGGCTGGCGGGGTTCTGCCGCAACTGCCTGGGCGACTGGCTGGCCGAGGCAGCGGGCCTCAGCCGCGAGGAAGGGCGCGGCCTGGTCTATGGCCAGGATTATGCCAGCTGGAAGGCCGCGCATCAGCGCGAAGCCACCCCGGAACAGCTTGCCCGCATGGCCGAAAGCGTTGCGCGGAACCCTTGACTGCCAAGGTGACCCTGTACGGTGCCCCCCTAAGTTGACCCCTTGTGGCGCTTGGCTAGAGTCCTGTGGAGCTAGCTGAACCGGCACCAGCTTCAAGCCGGCACTGATAGATTTGGGGGGGACTGCACCATGAGGAAGCTGATCGCCGCGTTGCTGATCGCGGTTGCCGCGCCGCCGCTTGCCGCGCAGCAGGCCGCACCCCCGCCGGCCCCGGTCGCGGGGCGCACGCTCTATATCCATGCCGGCCGCCTGCTCGACCGGCCGGGCCAGCCGCCGCGCATGCGCGCCACGATCATCGTGCGCGACGGCAAGGTGGTGGAGGTGCGCGACGGCTTTGTCGCGCCCGAGGCCGGCGCGACGCTCATTGACCTGAAGGACCGGTTCGTGCTGCCCGGCCTTGTCGACATGCACGTCCATAGCTGGGGCCTGCGCGGCGATCCGCTGCGCGCGCAGATGACGCGCATCAACCGCGACGGTTTTGACGACATGGTCGAGGCGCAGATGAATGTGCGCGCCGACCTGGAGGCCGGCTTCACCACCGTGCGCGACCTGGGCAGCGACGAGCGCGGCATCCGCGCGCTTCGCGACGCGATCAACGCCGGGCAGATATTGGGGCCGACCATCGTCAATGCCGGCCGCATGCTCTCCGTCACCGGCGGGCATGGCGACGGCACCAATGGCCTGGCCGAGGAATTTGCCGACGCGATTCACCCCCACCAGATCAATGTGTGCGACGGCCCCGATGATTGCCGCCGCGCCGTCCGCCAGCAGATTTCGCTGGGCGCGCAGGTCATTAAGTTCGCGGCAACGGGCGGCGTTCTCTCCAACGTTGCCGGCGGCATCGGCCGGCAGATGACGGCGGAGGAAATGAAGGCAATCGTCGATACCGCGCACGCCTTTGGCCGCAAGGTAACCGCGCACGCCCATGCCAAGGAAGGGATCGACACCGCGCTCGAAGCCGGCGTTGATTCGATCGAGCATGGCAGCTTCATCGACGATGAGACCGCGCGGCTGTTCAAGGCCAAGGGCGCCTGGCTGGTGCCGACGATGATCGCCCCCGTCACCGCGCTTGCCCAGGCGCGCGCCGGGGTGCTGCCCGCTGCCACCATTCCCAAGGCGGAAAGCGCGGCGGCCGCCGCCTTTGAAAGCCACAAGCGCGCCATTGCCGCCGGCGTGCGCATTGCCTTCGGTACCGACACCGGCGTTTCCAAGCATGGCGAAAATGCCCGTGAATTTGCGCTGATGGTGAAAGCGGGGATGACGCCGATGGCCGCCATTCGCGCGGCCACGGTCGACGCGGCCGAGCTGCTTGGCCGGCGCGACCAGATCGGCACGATCGAGGCTGGCAAGGCGGCCGACATCATTGCGGTGGAGGGGGACCCGCTGGCCGACGTGACCAGATTGGAGCGCGTCGATTTCGTGATGCGGCGCGGTTTTGTCGCCAAGCTTGCCGGCAAGCGCCAGCCCTTCCCGGCACCGTGACGCCGCCCGCCAAACCCCCGGTTGAGCGCGGGCGCGCAATCGCCTAAGCCCCGCCGCTCACCGAGTTTGGAGCATGACATGAGCGACAATATTGCCGCAGACCAGCTGCGTTTGTTCATCGAGCGGATCGAGCGGCTGGAGGAAGAGAAGAAGGCGATGGCGGACGATATCCGCGACGTCTATGCCGAGGCCAAGGCGACGGGCTATGACGCCAAGACGATGCGCCAGATCGTCCGCCTGCGCAAAATGGAAAAGCATGTCCGTCAGGAGGCCGAAGCCCTGCTCGACACGTACAAGGCGGCGCTGGGCCTGGCCTGAGCGGCTGGTGTTGAGCGCGAACGGCGACCACCTTATGGGGTGCGCGCAAAGCGTCACTTTGCGGGGTTGAGATGGCAGGTCATTCGAAATTCAAGAACATCATGCATCGCAAGGGCGCGCAGGACAAAAAGCGCTCGGCGATGTTTTCAAAGCTCAGCCGCGAAATCACCGTGGCCGCGAAGATGGGCACCCCCGATCCGGACATGAACCCCCGGCTGCGCGCGGCGGTGAACGCGGCCAAGGCGCAGTCGATGCCCAAGGACAATATCGCCCGCGCGATCGACAAGGCGTCGAAGGGCGAGGGCGATAATTACGAGGAAGTCCGCTACGAAGGCTTCGGCCCCGGCGGCGTGAGCCTGATCATCGAGGCGCTGACCGACAATCGCAACCGCACCGCGACCAATGTGCGCACCGCCGTTTCGAAAAATGGCGGCAATCTGGGCGCGTCGGGCTCGGTCAGCCACGGCTTTTCGCGCATGGGCCTCATCACCTATCCGGCCGGCGTGGGGGACGCGGAAAAGATATTCGAGGCCGCGCTCGAGGCTGGCGCGGAAGATGTGACGTCGAGCGAGGACGGCCATGAAATCTGGACCTCGAACGATGCACTCCATGAAGTGACGCGCGCGCTGACCCCGGTGCTCGGCGAGCCCGAAGGCGCCAAGCTCGCCTGGCGCCCGGCGACGATGGTCTCGGTCGGGCTCGACGAGGCGACCCAGCTGTTCAAGCTGATCGACACGCTCGACGATGACGACGATGTGCAGCAGGTGTGGGGCAATTACGAAGTGCCCGACGAAGTGATGGACAAGCTGGGCTGATGCCCGGCACCGGCGAAAGGGCGAAGCGGCATGACACAGGCAGCGATCCGCGCAGTGCTCGATCAGTATGTGGCGGCGTGGCAGGCGGGCGATGTGGGCGCCGTCATCGCCTGCTATCATGATGATTTCACGCTGCATTATGCCGGCAGCAATGCGCTGTCGGGCACGCATGTCGGCAAGGCCGCAGCGCTGGGCGTGCTCGCTGAATTTTCGCGCCGGGTGCCGCGCCAGCTGGTCGGCATCGTCTCGGTGATGGCCGGCGAGACGCGCGGCGCGGTGATCGCGCGCGAGCGGCTGGGCCAGGGCGCTGCCGCGATCGAGGTGGAGCGCGTGCTCGTTTATGCGGTGGCCGATGACCGGCTGGCCGAATGCTGGGTCTATGACGGCGATCAGCCCGCGATCGACCGGCTGATCGGCACGGCGTGACCGGGGGCGGCCGCACGGGCGCGATCATCCTCGGCATCGATCCGGGGCTCGGCACCACCGGCTGGGGGCTGATCCGGGCCGAGGGCAACCGGCTGTCGCACCTGGGCAATGGCCAGCTGAAGACCGACAGCGCCGCGCCACTTGCCCGGCGGCTTGCCCATCTCGACGCGATGCTCGCCGCGCTGATTGCCGACCACGCGCCCGACGGCGCGGCGGTGGAGGAGGTGTTCGTCAACGCCAACCCGCAATCGACGCTGAAGCTGGGCCAGGCGCGCGGCGTTGCTTTGTGTGCCGCCGCGCGCGCCGGGCTGGACGTGGGCGAATATGCCGCGCGGCTGGTGAAGAAGGCGATTGTCGGCACGGGCGCGGCCGACAAGGCGCAGGTCCATGCGATGGTTGCGCGGCTGCTGCCCGGCGCGGCGATTGCCGGGGCGGATGCCGCCGATGCGCTGGCGGTCGCGATTTGTCACGCGCACCACCTCGCCACCGCGCGCGTGCTGCGCTAGAGGGCGACCCGCAATGACCGACAACAGCCCCGATCCCGCGCTGCTCGCCAAGGCCGAAACGCTCACTGAGGCGCTGCCCTATCTTCAGCGCTATGCCGGCGCGACCTTCGTCGTCAAATATGGCGGCCATGCGATGGGATCGCCCCAGCGCCAGCGCGGCTTTGCCGAGGATGTCGTCCTGCTGAAGGCGGTCGGCATCAATCCGGTGGTGGTGCATGGCGGCGGGCCGCAGATCGGCGCGATGCTGGGCAAGCTGGGCGTCGAATCGCGCTTCGTCGATGGCCTGCGCGTCACCGACGCCGCCACCGCGCAGGTCGCCGAAATGGTGCTGTCGGGCGCGATCAACAAGGAACTGGTCGGCTGGATCGGCGAAGCGGGCGGCCGCGCCATCGGCCTGTCGGGCAAGGATGGCGGCTTTGTGCGCGCGACCAAGATCGCCCGCACCGCCCGCGACCCGGACAGCCATATCGAGCGCGCGGTCGATCTGGGCTTTGTCGGCGACCCGGAAACGATCGACCGCCGTGTGATCGACACTGTCTCCGCCGCCGGCATGATTCCGGTCGTCGCCCCCATCGGCATCGGCCCGGCGGGCGAAACCTTCAACATCAACGCCGATACCATGGCCGGCGCGCTGGCGGCGGCGCTGGGCGCGGCGCGGCTGTTCCTGCTGACCGATGTTGCCGGTGTGCTCGACAAGCAGGGCAGCCTGCTGACCGATCTGACGCCCGCCGACATTCAGGCGCTGAAGGCGGACGGCACCATTTCCGGCGGAATGATCCCCAAGCTCGACACCTGCGTTCATGCGGTGGAAGGCGGTGTCGACGCCGCCGTCATCCTTGACGGGCGCGTTCCGCATGCGATGTTGCTCGAAATCTTCACCCGGCGCGGCGCCGGCACCCTGGTCCATCGCTAGGGGCTGGCGGGGCTTGGTGTTTTAGTGTAATATAACGCTTCGTCTAGGAAAGGGCGCGCGCGTTGATACTGTTGCTTCAAATCATGCAGGTGCTGCTCAACCTCGCCTGGCTCATCATCATCGTCCAGATCGTTCTGTCGCTGCTGATCGCGTTCAACGTGATCAACACTTACAATGATTTCGTCCGCCAGCTTTATGGCGGGCTGACCCAGCTGACCGAGCCGGTCTATCGCCCGATCCGGCGCATCCTGCCCGATTTCGGCCAGATCGACTTTTCGCCGGCGGTGGCGTTGCTCGGCATCCAGCTGCTGGGCATCGTGCTGACACGGCTGGCCATCGCCGCGAGCGGCGGGGTGCTTTAGTTAGTTTAGGCGGCACCGGCCCGCTCCCCACCCACCACAAGGGGTAGCGGGCGGCGGCGCTTGCCCCTAAAGCACCGGGCATGAGCGCTGAGATCATCGACGGCAAAGCCTATGCCGCGGCCCTGCGCGGCCGCATCGCCGAACAGGCCGCCGCCATCACCCGCGCCGCCGGCCGTGCGCCGGGGCTGGCAGTGGTGCTGGTGGGCGACGATCCGGCATCCGCCGTCTATATCCGCAACAAGGGCAAGGCGACCATCGCCGCCGGCATGGCGAGCTTCGAACATCGCCTGCCGGCAGACACGCAAGCGGCCGAGCTGCTGGCGCTGGTCGCGCGGCTGAATGCCGATGCGGCGGTCGACGGCATTCTCGTCCAGCTGCCGCTGCCGCCGCAGATCGACGCGCGCGCGGTGCTGCTGGCGATCGATCCTGACAAGGATGTCGACGGCCTGCACCCGCTGAACGCGGGGCGGCTGGCCACCGGCATTGCCGGCTTCGTGCCCTGCACGCCGCAGGGCTGCCTGATGCTGCTGAAGGACCGACTGGGCAGTCTGGCCGGGCTCGATGCCGTTGTCATCGGCCGGTCGAACCTGATCGGCAAGCCGATGGCGCAGCTGCTGACCGCCGAAAGCGCGACGGTCACCGTTGCCCATTCAAGGACGCGCGACCTGGCCAGCATCGTCCACCGGGCCGATATTGTTGTCGCAGCCGTCGGCCAGCCGGGCATGGTGAAGGGCGAATGGATCAAGCCCGGCGCCACGGTGATCGATGTCGGCATCAACCGCACTGACGACGGGCTGGTCGGCGATGTCGATTTCGTCGGCGCGGCCAGCGTTGCCGGTGCGATCACGCCGGTGCCCGGCGGGGTGGGGCCGATGACGATTGCCTGCCTGTTGCGCAACACGGTCCTGTCGGCCGCGCGGCGCACTGGCACCGCAATCGACGCCGACGCGATGTGACGGCGGCGATGATCGAGCTGTTCGTCTCCGCCCTCGTCACCTTTTTCGTGGTGATCGATCCGCCCGGCTGCGCGCCGATCTATGCCGGGCTGACGGCGGGGGCACCGCGTGACCATGCTCGCGCGATGGCGGCGCGGGCGGTGCTGGTGGCGGGCGCCATTCTGGTGGTGTTCGCGCTGTTTGGGCAGGATATTCTGCGCGCGCTGGGCATCAGCCTGGATGGCTTCCGCATCGCCGGCGGCATAATGCTGTTCCTGATCGCGCTCGACATGGTGTTCGAAAAGCGCACCCAGCGCCGCGAGGAACGCGCACAGAAGCTGCTCGACGCGCATGAGGTGGAGGATGTCTCGATCTTCCCGATGGCGATGCCGATGATTGCCGGGCCGGGATCGATCGCGTCGATCATGCTGCTGATGTCGAAGGGGCACGGGCTGGAGCGCACGCTGGTGATTCTGGCGGCGCTGGCGGCGATTCTGGCGGTGACCTATTTCGCGCTGCTGCTTGCCGGCCCGATCATGCGGGTGCTGGGGGCAAAGGTGGAAGCGGTGGTCACCCGCCTGCTCGGCGTGCTGCTGGCCGCACTTGCCGCGCAGTTCGTGATCGACGGGGTGAAGGCGAGCTTTCAGGTTTAGGGTTTGTGTGTTAAGCACTGACCCGTTCGTCCCGAGCAACGTCGAGGGACGTGATGGCGGGCGCCGTCCCCGGTCCGTGTCCCTCGACTGCGCCCGGGACGAACGGGACTATTGGATCAGGACGGTGTTCAAGGCTTGATCCGCCAGAGTCTCAGCGGTGAGCCGTCGGGCAGCGCCACCGGCTCCAGAAAGTCGAACCGCTCGCCCTTGTTCAGCCGGTCATAGAAGCCGCCGGGATTGCGCACTTCGTAGATCGTCGATTCGGCCATGTTCGGGCAGATCAGCAGCAGCTGCGCGCCGTGCGCGCGGGCGATCTGGCGGAACGCGTCCGGCCCCCGGCCAAAGCCGTGCTGCACGTCCAGGATCGCGTCGCCATTGCGGTGATAGGGGCCGGCAATCGCGCGGTGATGGGTGAGCGTGATCAGGCGCGGGCCCAGATCGACAAAGGTGAAGATCGTCTGCGGCGGCAACCGGTCGAGGGCCCCGAGCGACGTGATCGTCGAGCAGGAGGCGCCGGCGCGGTTCACCATCCGGTTGCGCGCGGTGGTGGCGGGCTTGTCGACCGGCAGATATTGCACCACCAGCCCGGCAAAGGCGCCGGAGACCAGCACGAACGCTGCCGGCGTTCCCAGCACCCGCACCAGCATGTAGCGCGAGCGCAGCGTCTGCGGCAGGATCCACCAGGCCAGCGCCACCGCCCCCGGCACCGCCAGCAGCTGCGCCGCCGGCCCCGCGCGCATCTGCCACAGCAGCATGGCAACCGAAAAGGCGGTGAACAGCAGCACCGCGCCCCAGACCGCCCGGTCAGCCCCCCGCGCGCGCCAGGTGGCAATCGCGGCCCCGATCAGCCCGATCACCGGCAGCACGATCACCGGAAAGGCGGTGCGGAAGGGGTGGGTGTAGATAGGCTTGGCCTCGCGCACATTGTTCAGCCAGTTCCGCGCGAGTTCGGGCGAGACCTGCTCGGGCCGCCCCAGGCATTGCGGTGCCGAAAGCACGAACGCCGCCGCCAGCGCCGCGCCGGCCGCCGCCGCCAGCGCCAGCCGGCCCTCGCGCCGCGCGGGGTTGATCCAGCCGAGCGCGACCAGCAGCGCCCCACTCTCGATCATTACGGACAGCCACACCGGCGTCAGCGCGTCGCAGCGCGGCACCGCATTGGCATAGGAGGCAAACAGCGCATAGCCGAGCGCCGACCCGCCGGACAGGCACGCGCCATAGACGATCATGCGCGGCGCCTCGGCCCGGTCCCACACCCAGCGCAGCGCGATGATCGCGCCGGCACCCGCCGCATAGGGCAGCATTTCCAGCCCGATCGACAGCGAAAAGGCGCTGGCGAGCCCGACCAGCGCGCCGCCGCGCCGCCGCTCGCCATCGGCCAGCCCTGCCACCGTCAGCGCCAGGCTGGCCAGCTGCCAGCCATGATGGTCGATCCGCATCGGCGCGAACATCAGCATCGTCGCGCCGCACAGCAGCAGGAACAAGGTGCTGAGCGGCCAGGCGAGCGGGCTGACCAGCCGGCGCACGGCATAGGCAAGGCCGCCCATCGCCACCGCCATCGGCAGCAGCGGGGCAATGCCGCACGCCAGCCGCTCTGCCCAGGGCAGGCCGACAAAGGGCTTCAGCAGCAGGATCAGCGCCGCGATCGGCAGATCGACAATCCGCGTCCAGTGCATGTCGAACCCGCGCGGGGGGTTGAGCTTGTACTGGCGCAGGTCAAACCAGTCCTGCCCGCCCAGCAGCGCCCGCACCTGCGACAGGCGCATATTGTCGTCGGTGTCGCTCAGCACCAGCCAGCGCAGCTGCGGCCAGTGGCTGATCAGCTGCCACGCCGCAATCGCCGCCCAGGCGATCAGCACCAGTTGCAGCCAGTCGCGCCGCAACACCGCCACCAATGCATTGTCCTGCTGGTTGTCCTGCTGGTTGGTCAAAACCGCTTCCCTAGCTCCCCAGCGCGCTCTACTGGGGCAGGCGCAAAGGGCAAGGCGTAGAATGGTTGAGCGTGGCGTTGCGTTTATTCGCGAAAATCCGATTTTTGCCCAGCTGGTGCGCTTTGCGATTGCCGGCGGCATTTCGACCGTCATCTATGCCGCCGTCTATTATCCGCTGGTCACCTGGGTGTTCCGCGAGCGGGCGCAGGCCGTCTATGCGGTGCCCTTTGCCTTTGCGGTGGCGGTGACGGCGGGCTTCGTGCTGCACAGCCGGTGGAGCTTTCGCGGCCATGGCCGGCGCGATCCGGGCGGCGTGCAGCAGGCAAAGTTCGTGTTCGTCCAGGGGGTGGGGCTGGCGATGAACGCGGCGATCACCTGGGGCTGGACGGCGCTGCTCGGCTGGTCGTCCTTGACCGCGCTGATCCCCGTGGTCACCATCACGCCGCTGGTGACCTTTGCGCTCAACCGCGCCTGGGTGTTCGGGGGAAAAGCGCATGGATAGGATCGTCTATGATCGGATGGCCGCGCATGATTCCACCCATTGGTGGTATCGCGCCCGCCGCGACATCCTGAACGATTATCTGCGCCGCGAAGGGCGCGTGCCGGCGGGCGCGCGCATTCTGGAGATTGGCTGCGGCACCGGGCATAATCTGCCGATGCTCGCCCGGTTCGGCACGGTCGACGCGATCGAGATCGATCCGGCCGCGCGCGCCATTGCCAGCCAGCGGCTGGGCCGGCCGGTGGGCGATGCGCCGCTGCCCGCGCTGCCCGGGGTGGAGCGCGGCGCCTATGACCTGATCGCCGTGCTCGACGTGGTCGAGCATATCGCGGATGACGTGGCGGCGCTGGCCGCGATGCGCGCCTGCCTGAAGCCCGGTGGCAAGATCCTCATCACCGTGCCCGCGCACCAGTGAATGTGGAGCGCACACGACGTGGTGAACCACCATCATCGCCGCTATTCAAAGGCGGGGCTGGCGCGGGTGATTGCCGCCGCCGGGCTCCGGCCGCGCAAGCTTGGCTATTTCAACTCGCTCTTGTTTCCGCTGGCGGCGGCCGCGCGGATTGCCGGGCGGCTGACCGGCAAGGACGACAGCGACGATTCGCCGCCGCCCGCCCCGGTCAACGCGCTGTTCGAGCAGGTGTTCGGGCTGGAGCGCCACCTAGTCGGCCGGGTGCCGATGACGCCCGGCGTCTCCATCATCACGCTGGCGGAAGCGGCTTAGTCTCGTCGTCGGCCGGCGGGGCAATTTCCGGCGCCTCGGCCTTGAAGCCCAGCGTCGCCTGGCCGCGGATCGGCCCCGCCACATCGGCGACCAGATAGAGCGGCCGCCGCTTCGATTCGACATAAAGCCGGCCCAGATATTCGCCGATCATCCCCAGCACGAACATCTGCACCGCGCCCAGCAGCACGACGACCAGCATCGTCGAGGTCCAGCCCTGCACCGCGCTCCCGGTGACGAAGCCGATCGCGATATAGACGAGCAGCAACAGCGACGCCGCCGTCAGCGCCAGCCCGACATGGCTGGCAAAGCGCAACGGCGCGGTCGAAAAGCCGGTGACCGCGTCGAGCGCCAGGCGGATCATCTTCGACAGCGGATAGCTGGTCTCGCCCGCGTGCCGCTCGGCCCGGTCATAGACGAAGGGCACCTGGCGGAACCCCACCCACGCCACCATGCCGCGAATGAAGCGCGCCTGTTCGGGCAGGCTCAGCAGCGCGTCGAGCGCGCGCCGGCTCATCAGGCGGAAATCGCCGGTGTCGAGCGGGATCGGGGTATCGGTCACCCGGTCGAGCACGCGGTAGAAGGCCGCCGCCGTCAGCTTCTTGAACAGCGTCTCGCCCTCGCGCTTGCGGCGCACGGCATAGACGACATCGGCGCCTTCGGCCGCCATCGTCGCGCGCATTTCGGTCAGCAGTTCGGGCGGGTCCTGCAGATCGGCGTCGATGATCAGGATCTGCGCGCCGCTGCACAGGTCCAGCCCCGCCGTCAGCGCCAGCTGGTGGCCATGGTTGCGCGACAGGTTGATCGCCACCAGCCGCGGGTCGCCGCCGGCCAGCTGCTGCATCACCGCCCAGCTGTTGTCGCGCGACCCGTCATTGACCAGCACGATCTCGTAATCGTCCCCCACCGCCGCGCGCGCCGCCGCCGTCACCCGCGCATGGAGCACGGGGAGCGTCGGCTCCTCATTGTAACAGGGCACGACAACCGAAAGGGCGGGGCGGTTCATGTCCGCCCCTCTAGCGCGCAACGCGGCGGACGCAATGCTTCACACTGCCGCGCGGGCGCGTTCCTCGACCAGCCGCTCCAGGATGGTGAGCGGCACCGCGCCGTCGCGCAGCACCTCGTGGAACTGCTTCAGGTCGAACTTGTCGCCCAGGATCGCCTGCGCCTTGGCGCGGGCGCGGTTCCAGCTGATATGGCCGATCTTGTAGCTGCAGGCCTGGCCGCCCTGGGTGCAGTAACGCTCGATCTCGCGCAGCGAGCGCGGCCGGGCAAAGCCCACCGTCTCGACGAAATAATCGGTCGCCTGCTCGCGGGTCCAGCGCTTGGCGTGGATGCCGGTGTCGGCCACCAGCCGCGCGGCGCGGAACAGATAGCTTTGCAGATAGCCGGCGCGCTCGACCGGGCTGGCATAGCCGCCCAGCTCATCGGCCAGCTGCTCGGCATAAAGCGCCCAGCCTTCCGAATAGGCGCTGAAGAACGAGAAGCGGCGCAGCAGCGGCGTCTTGAGGCCGGCGACGATGCTCAGCTGGGTGTGATGCCCCGGCACCCCTTCGTGATAGGTGAGCGCTGGCAAAGTGTATTTGGGCCAGTCGCCCACGCTTTTCAGGTTGATGAAATAGATCGCCGGGCGTGAACCATCGAGCGCGGCCAGCCGGTAATAGCCATTGGCGGCGCCGTCCTGAATCTCCACCGGCACCGCGCGGATTTCGAGCGGCGCCGAGGGCGGGTTGACGAAATCGCGCGGCAGCTTCGCCTGCATAGCCTTCACACCCTCGTTCAGGCTGGTGATCAGCGCGGCGCGCCCCTCGGCCGTGTCGGGATAAAGCTGGTCCGCCCGGGCGTTGAGCGCGGTCAGCCGCGCGCCGACCGATCCCTTGGTCAGCCCTTGCGCCTTCAGGATCGTATCGAGCGCGGCGGAGATTTCGGCCACCTGCGCGCGGCCCAGCTGGTGCACTTCGTCGGGCGTGAAATTGGTGGTGGTGGCCGCCGCCAGCGCGTCGGCATAAAGCGCCTCGCCCTGCGGCAACGCCCAGAAGCCGGCCTCCTTGCGCCGGGGCAGTGCCTTGACCAGCGCGATCTGCCGGTCGAGCGCGGGATAGACCTTGTCGGCAATGATCTTTGCGGCGCGTGCCGACCAGTCGCCGGCGACATTGGCCTTTTGCGCGCGTGTGGCGAGTGAGTCGGTCATCGAGCTCGCCTCCGGCGCCGGCTTGCGCAGCGCGGCCAGCTGCCCGAGTGTCAGCTCCAGCGCGAAATCGGGCGCGACGATGCCGCGCGCCGCCTCCGCCTGCTGCACCGCGCTGTCCTGGTCGAGCGCGGTCGCGAAGGCTTCCAGCCGCGCCAGATAGGCCTCGCAATCGGCGCTGTTCTGGATGGTGTGCGACGAGTGCAGGAAATCGGGCACGGAGAAATAGGCACCGCCCTGCTGGAACAGCGTATAGGGCCGCTGGGTGCTGGGCACGCCGAATTTTTCCGGCCCGCGCGTCTGGCTGGTGAGCGAATAGAGCACCACCTCGCGGTTCAGCTGCCCGGCCTTGCTGAGCGTGTTCGGATCAACGGCGGCAATCTCGGCAATCGCCTTCTTGCCGCGTGCCAGCTCGCGTTTGCGCTCGTCCATCGAGCGGTCGTCGAGCTTGCTCTTCATCGCCGCGAACGGCCCCTTGTCGAAGCCCAGCTGGGTGATCGCTTCCGGCGATTCCTTGATATTGTCGCGGAAGATGCGGTCGAACAGCGCGTCGAGCGCAGCATCGCCAGCGGGAGCGGTGCCCTGCGCGCTCAATGCCCCGGGCAGGGCCAGCGCGGCGGCGGCAGTGCCGCCCGATGCAAGAAAAGTGCGGCGGTCCATCGGCGCGTCTCCCAGACTGTTTTGCTGGGGCGCAACACTAACGGCCGGCGCGGCGCTGGCAAGCGTCAGTTGCGCTCGGCCGAGGCGACGACATCGGCGGCGCGCAGCGTGGCGATCAGCTTGGTCAGGTGCGTCAGGTCGCGCACTTCGATGTCGATGACGTTGGTGTGATAGCCCTGGTCGCGATTGTCGAGGCGCATGTTGAGAATGTTCGCCTTGTGCCGGCCCAGGATGGTGGCGACCACGCCCAGCGCGCCGGGCTCGTTCTTCAGCTGCACCGCGATGCGCGCGGAGCCGCCCTCATTGCCTTCGCCCCAGGACAGGTCGACCCAGTCGGCATCGTCGCTGTCGATCAGCGTCTGGCAATCGATGCGGTGCACCTCGATCCCTTCGCCGGGGTGGCGCACGCCGACGATGCGGTCGCCTGGCACCGGCAGGCAGCATTCGCCCAGCTTGAAGGCGACGCCCGGCGTCAGCCCGGTGATCGAGATGGGGGAGGCCAGCGACGGCACGGCCCCGTCCTCCGGGCCGAAGGTGGCAACGACGCCGGGCATCAGCGCTTCCATCACCTCGCTGTCGCTCAGCTGGTGCCGGGCGATCGCGTCGAGCAGGCTCGCTTCGTCGGGCAGCTTCAGCCGCTTCACCGCATTGGCTATCGCGCCGTCGGCCAGCCCGGTCGGCAGCCGCTTGACGATTTCGTCATACAGCTTGCGGCCCAGCGCCTGGCTCACTTCGCGCTCCTTGAGGCGAAGGTGGCGGCGGATCGCGGCGCGGGCCTTGCCGGTGATCGCAAAGTTCAGCCAGCCGGGCTGCGGCCGCTGCGCCTTGGAGCGCAGGATCTGCACCTGGTCGCCATTGTCGATATGCGCGCGCAGCGGCACCACCCGCCCGTTGATCTTGGCGCCGACCGCCTGATCGCCCAGATCGGTGTGGACCGCATAGGCAAAGTCGATGGGCGTTGCGCCCTTGGGCAGCTGGATCAGCTCGCCGCGCGGGGTGAAGGCGAAGATGCGGTCGGCATACATCGCCATGCGGGTATGCTCGAGCAGCTCCTCGGGGCTGTCGGCGGCCTCCAGAATTTCGACCAGATCGCTGATCCAGCGCACCGGCGTGTCCGGCCGCACCTTGCCCTGCTTATAGGCCCAGTGCGCGGCCAGGCCATATTCGGCCTCGGCATGCATTTCGGCGGTGCGGATCTGGATTTCGACGCGGGTGTTTTCCGCGTGCATGATGCTGGTGTGGAGCGAGCGATAGCCGTTGCGCTTGGGGGTGGAGATATAGTCCTTGAACCGCCCCGGCACCATCGGCCAGCGCCGGTGGATCAGCCCCAGCGCGCGGTAGCAATCCTCCTCGCTCGGCACGATCGCGCGGAACGCCATGATGTCCGACAGCTGTTCAAAGCTGATGTGGCGCTCGTTCATCTTGCGCCAGATCGAATAGGGGTGTTTTTCGCGCCCCCAGATATCGGCATCCACGCCGTGCCGGTTGAGCAGCTGCTTGAGCGAGGTGCCGATCTTGGCGATGCGGTCGCCGTCGCCGGCGTTGAGCTGCGCCAGCCGCCGGGTGATCGAATCATAGGCTTCGGGTTCGATCTCGCGGAACGCGAGACTCTGCATCTCGCGCATGAACTCGTACATGCCGATCCGCTCGGCCAGCGGGGCATAGATGTCCATCGTCTCGCGCGCGATGCGGCGGCGCTTTTCGGGCTTGGGGATGTGGTGCAGCGTGCGCATGTTGTGCAGCCGGTCAGCCAGTTTCACCAGCAGCACGCGGATATCGTCCGACATGGCGAGCAGGAACTTACGCAGATTTTCCGCCGCGCGCTCGCTTTCGGTCTGCGCTTCGATCTTCGACAGCTTGGTGACGCCATCCACCATGCGCGCCACATTGGGGCCGAACAGGCGCAGAATCTCGTCAGGGGTGGCGACCGTATCCTCGATCGTGTCGTGCAGGATCGCGGTCGCGATCGTCTCGTCGTCGAGCTTCAGATCGGTCAGGATGCCGGCCACCTCGATCGGGTGGCTGAAATAGGGGTCGCCCGAGGCGCGCTTCTGCGAGCCGTGCGCCTGTAGCGAAAACACATAGGCGCGGTTGAGCAGGGCCTCATCGGCCTGCGGGTCATAGCTCAGGACCCGGTCAACAAGTTCGTATTGGCGCAGCACGCGGCCTATTTGGGGCCGCGTGCTGCTGCTTTGCAACAAATTGTTGCGCTATCAGCCCGCGCGCTCGTTGCAGGCCTTCAGGGCGGTGCCGTCCACGGCCTGGCCGTTGACGGTGAACGACTTCAGCGCGCCCAGGCGCTGAACCACCAGCTGGCACATGATCGCATCGCGCTGCGTGCTCTTGGGCGCGGTGCAGGTGTTGCCGGCGCACTTCCACAGCGTGCCCGAGGTGATGACCGATGGCTTGGACGGCGCGGCAACCGGCTCGGCAGTGTAGTAGTTGCCGCTCTGCGCGATCGCGGCGACCGGCGCGAGCAGAACCGATGCGGCGACGGCCGTGGCGATCGAAAGCGTGCGAATCACTAGTTCCTCCATCGTCTTCAACAAAATTACCCGCACGGCATAGACCGCCATTGATGAACGGGCAATGGGTTGCGATTTGCTACTTACAACGATACTCTGTCGGCTGCAACCGGCCTTCAGATGTTTTTGGTCGCAAATTTTTGACATTGGGTTAGGATCGGGAGGGTGATGCAACCGAAATTACGCGAACCCTTGCGCGATCTGGCGGAGTGCAGCCTGCCGGCCGCGCTGGAAGCCATGGGTGAGCGCTGGTCGTTCCTGATCCTGCGCGCCTCGTTCAATGGCCTGCACCATTTCGAGGAATTTCAAAGCGAGCTGGGCATTGCCCGCAACATCCTGGCCAACCGGCTGTCGCGGCTGGTCGAGCATGGCATATTGGGGCGTGAGGCCATCCCCGAGGACCGGCGCAAGATCGAATATCGCCTGACCGAAAAGGGCATGGCGCTGCTGCCCGCGATGCTCGCGCTGCGCCAATGGGGCGAACGCTGGGAAACCGGCGTGCCGGCAACCCCGGTGCTGGTCGATGAGCGCGATCGCCGGCCGATTCGTCCCATTGAAGTCCGCGCCTGGGATGACCGCGTGCTGGGGCCGAAGGATCTGGTCTGGGCGCTGCCCGACGATGTGGCGGCGGAAGCGCCACTGGACCGCGCCGCCGAATAAACGCCTCAGGCGTCGATCCGGGCGCCCGTCATCAACCCTTCCAGCGCCGCGCGCACGGCCGGCGGGATCGGCACCGGCCGGCCGCTGTCCAGATCGACATGCACGGTCACCATCTCGATCACGCAGTTGAGCGAACCGGCATTGGGGTCGCACAGCTCGAAACGGTGCGTCATGCTGCTGTTGCCCAGCCGCTCGATTCGCACGAAGACCTCGATCTCGTCGCCATAGCGAAAGGGCTTCAGATAATCGATTTCGGTATGGCGCACGTTGAACTCGGCGCTGGTCCAGACTGGCCCCAGCGCGCCGATGCCGGTCCATTCCCAGAATTCGCCCACCGCATAATCGGCATATTCCAGATAGCGCGAATTGAAGACGATCTTTTGCCCGTCAATTTCCGCGTAACGGACCTTGAAACGGGTGGAGAAGTGAAAGCCGGGTCTGGTCATGGCGTTGCCCGTTGCCGGGCGGGGCGGGCGCCGTCAACTGGCGAGCAGGCGCCAGCCGACGATCGCGAGCGTCACAGCGAGCACCGGCGCCAGCACACGGTCTGACACCCGCGTTGCGATCAGGCTGCCGATGATGATGCCCGGGACCGACCCGAGCAGCAGCGAGGCCAGCAGCCAGGGGTCGACCGATCCGATCGCCAGATGGCCCAGCCCGGCGATGAGCGTGAGCGGCACGGCATGGGCAATGTCCGATCCCACCAGCCGCGCGACCGGCAGCTGCGGATAAAGGATGAGCAAAGCCGTCATCCCCAGCGCGCCCGCGCCGACCGAGGTGAGCGAGACGAGCACGCCAAGCACCGCGCCCAGCGCGACTGTCAGCCGGGCGATCCTGCGCTCGTCTGCGCCCGAGAAATAGGGCGCCAATCGCCCGACAATCGCCTCTCTGAAAAACACCGCGATGGCGGTGGCGATCAACGCGAAGCCCAAAATGGTCGCGATCAAATTTCCCATGCCTTCGGCGCGCCAGTTGGCCAGCGACAAGGCGGTCAGCGTCGTAATCGCGGCCGGCACGCTGCCCGATCCCAGCCGCAGCACCACCCGCCAGTCGACCGTGCCGTGGCGGCCGTGGACGGCGGTGCCCGCGGTCTTGGTGGCGGCGGCATAGAGCAGGTCGGTGCCCACCGCCGTGGCCGGGTGGAAGCCGAACATCAGCACGAGGAGCGGCGTCATCAGCGATCCGCCGCCCACGCCGGTCAGGCCGACCAGCAGCCCGACCAACACCCCGGCCAGCGAATAGAGCGGCTCGATCACAAACTCTCGCGCGAGGGGGTGTTGACCCCCATGCTCGCCAGATAGCGTTTCACGTTGCGCGCCGCCTGGCGCAGCCGCTGTTCATTTTCGACCAGCGCGATGCGCACGAAGCCCTCGCCATTCTCGCCATAGCCCACGCCCGGCGCCACCGCGACATGGGCATGGGTGAGCAATTGCTTGGCGAATTCCAGGCTGCCCAGATGGGCAAGCGCCGGCGGCAGCGGTGCCCAGGCGAACATCGACGCGCGCGGCGCCGGAATCTGCCAGCCGGCGCGGCCAAAGCTTTCGATCAGCACGTCGCGGCGCTGGTGATAGAGCGCGCGGTTCTTCTCCACGATGTCCTGCGGGCCGTTGATCGCGGCGACGGCGGCGGCCTGAATGGGGGTGAAGGCGCCGTAATCGAGATAGCTCTTCACGCGGGTGAGTGCCGCGATCAGCGTGGGATTGCCCACCGCAAAGCCGATCCGCCAGCCCGCCATCGAATAGGTTTTGGACATGCTGGTAAATTCGACCGCCACCTCCTTGGCCCCTGGCACCTGCAGGATGGAAGGGGTGGGCACGCCGTCGAAATAGATTTCGGAATAGGCAAGGTCAGACAGAACCCAAAGCTTGTGCGCGCGCGCAAACGCCACGACGCGCTCGTAAAAGGCCAGATCGACCACCTCTGCGGTGGGGTTGGAGGGGTAGCCCATCACCAGCACGCTGGGCTTGGGCACAGTGAAGGCCATGGCGCGTTCCAGCGCCTCGAAATAGCGTTCGTCGGGCGTCGTCGGCACGCTGCGGATGGTGGCGCCGGCGATGATGAAGCCGAAGGTGTGGATGGGGTAGCTGGGGTTGGGGGCGAGCACGACATCGCCCGGCGCGGTGATTGCCTGGGCCAGATTGGCGAGCCCTTCCTTCGACCCCAAAGTGACCACCACTTCGCGCTCGGTATCGAGCTCGACGCCGAAACGCCGGGCATAATAGGCCGCCTGGGCGCGGCGCAGGCCGGGAATGCCCTTGGATGCGGAATAGCCATGCGCATCGGGCTTGGCGGCCACCTCGGCCAGTTTGGCGATCACATGCGGCGGCGGCGGCAGGTCCGGATTGCCCATGCCCAGGTCGATAATGTCCTCACCCGCTGCCCGTGCCGCCGCGCGCATCGCGTTCACTTCCGCAATCACATAGGGCGGCAGGCGGCGGATGCGGTAGAAATCGTCCGACATGGTCTGTCCTTGTGTCCGCCGGGCGCGGCCTGCGTCGCGGCGCATGACGGATGCTAAACGCGCGGCTAGGGTGTTGGCAAACGCCGCCGACTCGGGGGACGCCGGGCGCGCGGCCAGCGGGAGAGGATGAATGGCTGAAACCGACGCTCCGTTGCCGCCCCTGCCCAGCCTTGAGGACATGCAGCACTGGACCTGGGTGATGGGCCGCGCGCAGCAGATGATGCTGGAAGCGGGGCTGAAGACGCTGGAAGACAATCCCGCGCTGCCGGTGATCCCGGGCTTCACGGACCCCGCTACAATCGAGCGCACGCGCGACTTCTGGGCGCAGAGCATGACGCTTTGGCAGCGTTTCCTGACCCCCGATGCCGCGCCCGTGGCCGAAAACCCCGACCATGCCCGCGACAAGCGGTTCAAGGCGGCCGAATGGCGTGACAATCCGGTGTTCGACTGGATTCGCCAGAGCTATCTGCTCGTCTCCGACCATCTGCAGCGCGGGGTTGAGGAAATGCCCGGGCTCGACCCGCGCCAGCGCGAACAGATGCGCTTTGCCACCCGCGCCATCGTCGACGCGATGAGCCCGTCGAACTTCCCCGGCACCAACCCGCAGGTGCTGCAGAAGACGATCGAGACGGGCGGCGAGAATCTGCTCACGGGCCTCAAAAACATGCTCGCCGATATCGGCCGGGGCCAGCTGACCCATACCGATACCGACGCGTTCGAGGTGGGCCGCAACATCGCGATCACGCCGGGCAAGGTGGTGAAGCGCACGCCGCTCTACGAACTCATCCAGTACACCCCGACCACCAAGAAGGTGCTGTCGGTGCCGCTCATCATCTTTCCGCCCTGGATCAACCGCTATTACATTCTCGATCTGACGCCCGAGAAAAGCTTCATCAAATGGGCGGTCGACCAGGGGCTGACCGTGTTCGTCGCGTCCTGGCGCTCGGCCGATGCGACAATGAAGGACGTGAGCTGGGACGATTATGTCGAGGCCGGACAGATCGACGCGATCGACACGGTGCGCGATCTGCTGAAGGTCGATGCCGTCCACACCATCGGCTATTGCGTGGCCGGCACGACGCTGGCCGCCACGCTGGCGGTGCTGGCTGCGCGGGGCCGCGCCGATATCGTGAAGAGCGCGACCTTCTTCACCGCGCAGGTCGATTTTTCCAAGGCCGGCGAGCTGCTGAACTTCGTCGATGACGAGCAGCTGAAGCTGATCGAGCAACTGTCGCCCGACGGCTATCTCGACGGGCGCTACATGGCCGCAACCTTCAACCTGCTGCGCGGGCGCGACCTGATCTGGAACTATGTCACCAACAATTATCTGCTGGGGCAGGATTATGCGCCGTTCGACCTGCTGTTCTGGAACGGCGACACCACCAACCTGCCGACCAAATGGCATCTGAGTTATCTGCGCGACCTGTACCGCGACAACCGGATGGTGGTGCCCGGCGCGCTGTCGATCGCGGGGACGCCGATCGACCTCAGCAAGGTGGCCGTGCCTGCCTATGTCCAGGCCGGGCGTGAGGACCATATCGCGCCGGTCGAAAGCGTGTGGAAGCTGACCGAGCATTTCACCGGGCCGCTGAAATTCGTGCTGGCGGGCTCGGGGCATATCGCCGGCGTGGTCAATCCGCCGGCGGCCGGCAAATATCAATATTGGACCAACCCTGCGCGCTGCGCGAGCTTGGCCGATTTCGTCGCCGGCGCGACCGAGACCAAGGGCAGCTGGTGGCCGGACTGGATCGGCTGGCTGCGCGACATCGATGCCGAGGAAGTGGCGGCAAAGGGCGCGCGCGTGCCCGGCAAGGGCAGCCTGCCCGCACTTGCCGACGCGCCGGGCGACTATGTGAAGATGCGCTAGCGCCGGGCTAAGGCGGCGGCGATCGGTCAGAGCTGAGCCCCCGCCCAAGGCGTCTATGCTCTTGTAAAATTGTACTATTTCTAGAATTGTTGCAGCCATGTTGCGCTGCACAAAAAATGCTTGCGCCAGCGCGGCCGCTTCGCTATATTGCACTGCAACAAAGCGAAAGTGGAGCGTATCGCATGGCCGCCAAAGGCACCACGACTGAAGCAACCGGCACGGCGCCGAAGGCCGCCAAGCGCACCGCGTCGCCGGCGAAGAAGCCCGCTGCCGTGAAGGCGGCCGACAAGGTAGCCGACAAGGCTGCCCCGGCAAAGCCTGTCGCCACCAAGCCTGCCGTCGTCGAAACCCCGGCGCCGGTTGCGGCCAAGGTTCAGGCGCCGGTCGAAGCCAAGCCTGCGCCGGTTGCCGCTGCGCCGGCCGTGATCGCTGAGAAGGCTCCGGTCGCGCCGGCCCCGGTCGAAGCACCCGTCGTCACGCCGGTCGTCGATGCGGCGCCGGCCAAGCCCGTTTCTTCCCCGTCGGCGGCAGCGCCGGCTGATCCCACCCCACCCAAGAAGGACATGAAGATCATGGAAAACACCGTTCAGCAGACCCAGGCCCTGTTCGCCGACATGAACGAGCGCACCAAGGCCGCGATGGAAAAGAGCACCAAGCTGTTCGCCGAGATGAACGAATTCGGCAAGGGCAACGTCGAAGCGCTGGTCGAATCGTCGAAGGTCGCGATGAAGGGCTTCGAAACCCTGGGCCAGGACGCGGCGGAATATACCCGCAAGTCGTTCGAAGGCGCGACCGCCGCGATGCGCAACATTGCCTCGGTCAAGACCCCGGCCGAAATGATGAAGCTGCACACCGACTATGTGCGCCAGTCGTTCGACCAGATGG
The DNA here is from genome assembly GCF_019746015.1 of Sphingomonas sp. Classification (GTDB taxonomy): domain Bacteria; phylum Pseudomonadota; class Alphaproteobacteria; order Sphingomonadales; family Sphingomonadaceae; genus Sphingomonas. The sequence continues at coordinate 29,195 of NZ_JAIESM010000018.1, forward strand.
TCGCCGAAACCTCGAAGACCACCGAAGCCGTGCTGAAGCTGGCCGGCGAAATCGCGCAGCCGATTTCGAACCGCGTCGCCGTGGCCGCTGAGAAGATCAAGATCGACGCGTAAGCGCTCCGGTTTTGCCAATCGGGGGGCGGTGGCTCTTGGCGAGCCGCCGCCCCTTTTGCATTTGTACCGCGTTGCCACAAAACTGTTGCGCAGCCCCTTGCCGACTCCGGGGTGCCTGCCATATTTTAACGGCTACATGACCAATCCGCTCCCCCCCACGGTGTCGATGGCAGAGCGCCGCGACGAGGACGAAGGCACAGGCCTGGGCGTCGCCACGCGCACCCGCGCCCGCACCAAGCAGCCAACGCCCTATCGCGTGCTGATGCTCAACGACGATTACACGCCGATGGAGTTTGTCGTGCTCTGCCTGCAGCGTTTCTTCCGCATGAATGTGGAGGAGGCGACCCGGGTGATGCTGCACGTCCACCAAAAGGGCGTCGGCGTGTGCGGCGTGTTCACCTATGAAGTGGCGGAGACCAAGGTCAGCCAGGTCATGGACTTTGCCCGCCAGAACCAGCACCCGCTGCAGTGCACGCTGGAAAAGGCGTGAACCGCGCCGGAAACCGGTTCCAGCCGCTTCAGCGTCGCCCAAACGCCCCCTAGAACAGCCCGGTCACGCCGCCTTCGCCGTCCAGCGTGATCGCCTCGGCCGCCGGCACGCGCGGCAGGCCGGGCATCGTCATCACCTCGCCGCAGATCGCGACCACGAAGCCGGCGCCGGCGGCCAGCCGCACCTCGCGCACCGGCAGCACATGGCCGGTCGGCGCGCCGAGCAGCGCGGGGTCGGCCGAAAAGCTGTACTGCGTCTTGGCCATGCACACCGGCAGATGGCCAAAGCCCGCCGCTTCCCAGCGCTTCAGCTGCGCGGCAACCCCCGGGGCGAAATCAACCCGCGCCGCGCGATAGAGCCGCGTTGCGACGCGCTCGATCTTGTCGGCAAGCGACGGCGTCTCGTCATAAAGCGGCGCAAAGGCTGACGGAACCTCGGCCAGCGCCGCCACCGCATCGGCTAGTGCGGTCGCGCCCGCGCCCCCTTCGGCCCAGTGGCGGCAGCGGATCGCGGTGACCCCGTGCGCGGCGCATGCCGCCTCGATCGCGGCGAGCTCGGCATCGCTGTCGGTCGGGAACAGGTTGATCGCGACCACCACCGGCACGCCGAACGCCTGAACATTCTCGATGTGGCGCTGAAGGTTCACCGCACCCCGGGCGACGGCGGCGGCGTCCTCGCGGGCCAGATCGCCCTTGGCGACGCCGCCGTTCATCTTCAGCGCGCGGGCAGTGGCGACGATCACGGCGGCGGCCGGTTGCAGCCCGGCCTGGCGGCACTTGATGTCGAAGAATTTCTCGGCGCCCAGATCGGCGCCGAAGCCGGCCTCGGTCACCACATAATCAGCGAGCGTCAGCGCCGCCTTGGTCGCGATCACCGAATTGCAGCCATGGGCGATGTTGGCGAACGGCCCGCCATGGATGAAGGCGGGGTTGCCCTCCAGCGTCTGCACCAGATTGGGCTTGATCGCCTCCGCCAGCAGCGCCGCCATCGCGCCATCGGCCTTCAGCTCGGCCGCCGTCACCGGGCGCCGGTCGCGGGTTTCGCCGATGATGATGCGCCCCAGCCGCGCGCGCAGGTCGCCAATGTCCTCGGCCAGGCACAGGCACGCCATCACCTCCGACGCGACGGTGATGTCGAAGCCCGAACTGCGCGGATAGCCGTTCGCCACTCCGCCCAGACCGACCGTCACCTCGCGCAGCGCCCGGTCGTTCATGTCGAGCACCCGGCGCCAGCTGATCCGCCGTGTGTCGATGTCGAGCGCGTTGCCCCAGTAGAGATGATTGTCGATCATCGCCGCGAGCAGATTGTGCGCGGAGGTGACGGCGTGGAAATCACCCGTGAAGTGCAGGTTGATGTCGGCCATCGGCGCGACCTGGGCATGGCCGCCGCCGGTCGCCCCGCCCTTGGTACCGAAACAGGGGCCAAGCGAGGGTTCGCGCAGCGCCAGCATCGTCTTGCGGCCGGTGCGGTTGAGCGCGTCGGCCAGCCCGATCGAGGTGGTGGTCTTGCCCTCGCCCGCCGGGGTGGGGTTGATCGCCGTCACCAGCACCAGCCGGCCCAGCCGTTCCCCCGCCGGCAGCTGCGTCACATCGATCTTGGCCTTGTGCCGGCCATAGGGTTCTAGTGCCTCGTCGGGAATGCCGGCGCGCGCCGCGACCCGGGCAATGGGGGCCAGCGCCACGCTGTTGGCGATCTCCAGATCAGTCTGCATTCACGGATTCCCGAAATAGGGGTCAGCCGTCGCTCACCCGTTCGATATCGGCGCCGACGGCGCTCAGCTTTTCCTCGAGCCGTTCATAGCCCCGGTCGAGGTGATAGACGCGGTTGACCTGGGTCTCGCCCTCGGCGGCCAGCCCGGCCAGGATCAGGCTCATCGAGGCGCGCAGATCGGTCGCCATCACCGGCGCGCCGACCAGCCGCTCCACCCCGCGCACCACCGCGGTGCGGCCGGACACGCGAATGTCCGCCCCCATCCGCGCCAGTTCGGGAACGTGCATGTAGCGGTTCTCGAAAATGGTCTCGGTCAGCACGCTGGCGCCTTGCGCGCGGGTGAGGAGCGCCATGAACTGCGCCTGCATGTCGGTGGCAAAGCCGGGGAAGGGCGCGGTCGACAGCTCCAGCGGCGCGATGCCATTGCTCGCAGCGACATGGAGCACGTCGCCGCGTTCGGCCACCGTCACCCCGGCCGCCTCTAGCGCGGCGATGGTCGCGCGCATGTCGTGCGCCGACACGCCCACCAGGTCGACCGCGCCGCCGGTGATCGCCGCGGCACAGGCATAGGAGCCGGCCTCGATCCGGTCCGGCATCACCGCATAGGTCGCGCCGTGCAGCCGGTCGCGCCCCTCGATCTCCAGCGTCTCGGTGCCGATGCCGCCGATCGAGGCGCCCATCGCGACGAGGCAGCGGCACAGGTCGACAATCTCGGGCTCGCGCGCGGCATTCTCGATGATCGTGCCGCCCTTGGCGAGCACGGCGGCCATCACCGCATTCTCGGTCGCGCCGACCGAGACGATCGGGAACACCACCCGCCCGCCGGGCAGGCGCCCGCCGGGCGCGCTGGCCCGGACATAGCCCGCCGTCAGCTCGATCTCGGCGCCCATCGCCTCCAGCGCCTTGAGGTGGAGGTCGATCGGGCGGTTGCCGATCGCGCAGCCGCCGGGGAGCGACACGGTCGCCTCGCCCGCCCGCGCGACCAGCGGCCCCAGCACCAGGATCGAGGCGCGCATCTTGCGCACCACGTCATAGGGCGCGACGGTGGAGGTGAGGCGGCTGGCGCGCAGCGTCATCACCCGGCCGAAATCCTCGGGCCGCGCCCCTTCCACCAGGGTCGACACGCCCAGCTGGTTCAGCAGATGGCCAAAGGTATCGACATCGGCCAGCCGCGGCAGGTTGCGCAGCGTCAGCGGCTCCTCCGTCAACAGCGCGCAGGGCATCAGGGTGAGCGCGGCATTCTTCGCGCCGGAAATGGGCAGGCGGCCGGACAGGCGATTGCCGCCGCGGATCAAGATTCGGTCCATTGCCACGCTCTAATACAGCCGCTGCGCCACGCAAGGGCTGCTTTGGTAGAGCGTCTCGTGGACACCGGATGCGCGTTTTTCCGTCACGCAGACACCCTGTCCACGCCGGCCCGCCGGCAAAGGGGTGACGGCGGCGCGGCGGCGCTTTAGGGTCTGATTTGAAATTCGCGAAAGAGCGAATTTCGAGGCGGCACCGGCCCACTCCCCCGCCCGACCACCCATTCAGGATACTCTCGTGGGTGGTCGGGCGGGGGAGCGGGCCGGTACAGGACGATCCGAAACAGAATTTCGGATCAGACACTTAGGCAGGGGCCATGATCGCGTTCGTGAAGGGAAGGCTGGCGGCGCTGGGTGCCGACCATGCCGTGGTCGAGGTGGCCGGCATCGGCCTCAGCATCGGCGCGTCGGCGCGCACGCTGGGTCAGATCGGGCCGGTCGGCGAGGCAGTGATGTTGCACACTGAACTGCTGGTGGGTGAGGATTTCCTGCGGCTGGTGGGCTTTGCCAGCGCGACCGAGCGTGACTGGTTCCGCCTGTTGACGGGGGTGCAGGGGGTGGGCGCGCGGGTGGCGCTCGCCATCCTCTCCGCGCTGGAGCCGGCCGAGCTGACCCGCGCCATCGCCGCGCAGGACAAGGCGATGGTCGCCCGCGCAAACGGCGTGGGGCCGAAACTGGCCGAGCGGATCGTGCGCGAGCTGAAAGATGCCGCCGGCCCCGCGCCCGGGCCGGCCACCGGCGCCGGCCCCGCCACGCCCCGGGGCGCCGGCGCCGATGCGGCCTCCGCGCTCCTCAACCTCGGCTTCCGCCCGGCCGAGGCAAGCGCTGCGGTCGCGGCCGCCGAAGAAGAACTGGGCGCCACCGCCACGCTCGACGCGCTGGTGCGGCTGGCGCTGAAGAAGGCGGCGCGGTGATGGGTGTGCCTGGCGATGGCGAAAGATGTTGCCAAACGGATCGCGGGCGCTAGGATCCCTTTATGTTCCCCGAGCCGCCACCACCATCAGACGTCGCCCGCGACTTGCTTGCGACCGCCGGTCGCCGGAAATTCGGCACCATTCTTGCCGATCCGCCATGGCAGTTCACCAACCGGACCGGAAAGGTTGCGCCCGAGCATAAGCGGCTCAATCGCTATGGCACGATGACGCTGGATGAGATTTGCGCGCTGCCGGTAGCGGATATCGCCGCTGACCCGTCGCACCTTTACCTCTGGGTACCCAATGCGCTGCTGCCGGACGGTTTGCGGGTGATGGAGGCGTGGGGTTATCGCTACATTTCCAACATTGTGTGGCACAAAGTGCGCAAGGATGGCGGCTCCGACGGACGCGGCGTCGGCTTCTATTTTAGGAACGTCACCGAGTTGTTGCTGTTCGGCGTTCGTGGAAAAAATGCCCGCACGCTGGCGCCCGGTCGTAGCCAGGTGAACCTGATCGCAACGCGCAAACGCGAACATAGCCGCAAGCCCGACGAGCAATACCAGATCATCGAGGATTGCAGCTGGGGGCCGCGCCTGGAAATGTTCAGCCGTGGCGCGCGCAAAGGATGGACGGTGTGGGGCAATCAGGCCGATCCCGATTATCGCCCGACCTGGGAAACATATGCGTATAACAGCGCAGTGGCGGTTGCGGCGGAGTGACGCTTGTCTACGCTTTATCTTGTTCCGCCGGACATTGCCGAGCTTTACGAAGTCCATGAATGGCGCAATGCCGTCGGCGTTCTGTCAACCGCCTGCCCCGAGGAATGGGCAGATATTCAGGCAGCGCTGCGCGCGTTCCGGCTCCACCGCAGCGAAATTCTGACGGCGGGCGGCAGTCGCTCGTCCATCGTTGAGCGTCTTGAGCGGCCTTTGAAAGAGACGGCATGGGTGGAAAAGCAGTTTGCAACGGCCATCGTTGTCGATGGCGAGAAGCGGGATTCGCCGACGCATAGCGTTGATTGTTTCAAGGGGCGTGTCGCTCTCGAGGTGGAGTGGAACAACAAGGATCCATTTTACGATCGAGACCTGAACAATTTTCGCCTGCTGTTTGATCTTCAAGTCATCGACGTCGGCGTAATCATTACGCGCTGTTCGCATCTGCAAACGATCTTCGCCGCGCTAGGGCGAGGCACGAGCTTTGGCAATTCCACCACGCATATGGGCAAATTGCTGCCCCGCTTGAGAGGCGGGTCGGGCGGGGGTTGTCCGATTCTTGTCTTCGGCATCAGTGATCGCCTCTATGTAGAGGACTAGATGACATCCTCCCCCCTCTCCCCCGCCCGGCAGCCGGACGATCCGGATGCGGCGCTGCGCCCCAAGACGCTCGCTGAATTTGTCGGCCAGCACGCCGCGCGCGAGAATTTGCGTGTGTTCATCGGCGCGGCGCGCCAGCGGGGGGAGGCGCTGGACCATGTGCTGTTCTTCGGGCCGCCGGGGCTGGGCAAGACGACGCTCGCGCAGATCATCGCGCGCGAAATGGGGGTGGGGTTTCGTGCCACTTCCGGCCCGGTGATTGCCAAGGCGGGCGATCTGGCCGCGCTCCTCACCAATCTGGAAGATGGCGACGTGCTGTTCATCGACGAGATTCACCGGCTCGCGCCGGCGGTGGAGGAAATCCTCTATCCCGCGATGGAGGATCGCGCGCTCGACATCATGATCGGTGAGGGGCCGTCGGCGCGCAGCGTGCGGATCGACCTGCCGCGCTTCACTTTGGTCGGCGCAACCACGCGGCAGGGGCTGCTCACCACGCCCTTGCGCGACCGGTTCGGTATTCCCGTGCGGCTGAATTTCTATACGGTTGACGAGCTGGAGCGCGTGGTGGCGCGCGCGGCCGGGCTGCTGGGGCTGGCGATCACGCCCGATGGCGCGCGCGAAGTGGCGGCGCGCGCGCGCGGCACCCCGCGCATTGCCGGGCGGCTGCTGCGGCGGGTGCGCGACTTTGCCGATGTGGCGGGCACCGCTGCGGTGGATGCCGCCGTTGCCGACAGCGCGCTCAACCGGCTGGAGGTGGACCGGCTGGGGTTGGACGCGATGGACCGGCGCTATCTGACCATGATTGCAGATATCTATCGCGGCGGGCCGGTGGGGGTGGAAACGCTGGCGGCGGGCCTGAGCGAGCCGCGCGACACGATCGAGGAAGTGATCGAGCCCTATCTCATTCAGCTCGGCCTTGTCGCCCGCACCGCGCGCGGGCGCTGCCTGAACGCGCCCGGCTGGAAGCATCTGGGCCTTGCCCCGCCCGAGGGCAGCCAGGACGGGCTGTTCGATTGAGGGGGCAGCCCCTCCCCCTTCAGGGGAGGGGTTTGGGGTGGGGCCTCCATTCAAGCCGCGTGGCAAGCTGCACTGCCCCACCCCCGTCCCCTCCCCTGAAGGGGAGGGGCTCAAGCCGTCAAAAAAGAAGCGCGGCGCCGGGTTCCGCTGCGGCGCGGCGTCGGCTAGACACCCGCTCCATGACCGCCGCGCCCGACGACCAGCCCCAGACCGGCCGCTTCGTGGGCGCCGAACACCGGTTCGCGGTGCGCGTCTATTTCGAGGATACCGATCTGTCGGGCGTGGTCTATCACGCCAATTATCTGCGCTGGATGGAACGCGCGCGCAGCGACATGCTGCGGCTGGCCGGCATCGACCAGCGCGCCGCGCACGAGACGGGCGAGGGCGCCTATGCGGTTGCGGACCTGCGCATCCGCTACCGGGCGCCGGCGCGGCTGGACGATGCGCTGGTGGTGGCGAGCCGGCTGATCACGCTGCGGCCCGCATCCTGCCTTATTCATCAGCGAGTCATGCGCGGCGACGAGATACTGACCGATGCCGAGGTGACGGCCGCCTTTGTTGCCCCCAGCGGGCGGCCCCGGCGGCAACCGGCGGCGTGGATGGCGGCGTTCGCGCCGCTGCGCTGGGTGGACGAGGGACGGGATTAAGGGAGAAGCATGACCATCGCGCTCAATACCGGCACGGCGACATTGTCACCGATCACGCTGTTCCTTCAGGCCGATATCGTGGTGCAGGGCGTGATCATCGGCCTGTTGCTGGCCAGCATTGCCAGTTGGGCGATCATCGTATCCGCCAGCCTGTCGCTGGGCCGCGCCAGCCGGCGGGGCGCCGCGTTCGAGCGCGATTTCAAGAAAGCCGATGACATCGACGCTTTCTACAAGCGCGAAAGCGACAGCGACGTGCCGGTGGCGCGGGTGTTTGCAGCCGGCGTTGCCGAATGGCGCCGCTCGACCGCCAGCGGCGCGATCGACCGCGAGGGCACGCGTGAGCGGCTGGCGACGACGATGGGCGCAGCGGTCGCGGCCGAGGTGGACCGGCTGGCCGACCGGCTGAACATTCTGGCGACGATCGGGTCGGTCGCGCCGTTTGTGGGGCTGTTCGGCACCGTCTGGGGCATCATGCGCAGCTTCAGCGGCATCGCCCAGGCGCAGAGCACTTCGCTCGCGGTGGTAGCGCCGGGGATTGCCGAGGCGCTGTTCGCCACCGCGATCGGCCTGTTCGCGGCGATCCCGGCGGTGATTGCCTATAACCGCTTCAGCCACCGCATCAACCGGATCGAGGCGCGGCTGAACCGCTTCGCCGATGCGTTCCATGCGACCCTGAGCCGGCAGCTCGAAACGACGGGGCGGCGCTGATGGCGGTGCCGCTCCCCTCGCGGCGCGGGCGCGGGCGGCGCGCGCCGATGGCCGACATCAACGTGACGCCGCTGGTCGATGTGATGCTGGTGCTGCTGATCATCTTCATGGTGACGGCGCCACTGATGACGGCTGGCGTGCCGGTGAACCTGCCCGACAGCCGCGCCAAGCCGCTCGACCAGGAGCAGAAACCCGTGGTGGTCGCGCTCGATGCGGCCGGCAAGCTGTTCATCGATGACGCGGCGGTCGCGCCCGATGTGCTGCCCGACCGGCTGCGCCAGATCGCCGCGCGGGGCAGCAAGCCGCCGGCGATCATGCTGCGCGCCGACCGGGGGCTGCGCTATGCCGAGGTGGTGCGCGTGCTGGGCGAACTCAACCGCGCCGGGCTGAACCGGGTGTCGCTCGTCACCAACGCCAAGGAGCGCTGATGGCAGCGCTCCTCCAGCGGGGCGAAGGGGCCGGGGTGGCGGTGGCGCTGCTCGGCCACGGCGTCGTGCTGGCGCTGTTGTCGCTGACGCTGGTCGCCAAGGTGCCGCCGCCGCTGCCGGTCACGCCGGTTGATGTGTCGCTGGTCGATGAGGTCGGGCTGCGCGCGACGGCACCGGCGACGGTGGAGGAGCC
>NZ_JAIESM010000056.1 GCF_019746015.1 Sphingomonas sp.
GGTTCGGCGATGCCGATGCGGACAGCATCGCCGCCGCGTTTGAGCGGTTCGGCACCGCCCAGCTGGTGGTGAAGCCGCAGATTTCGGCCGGCAGCGACCGCACGGTGCGGCTGGCGCGCGGCGATCCGCCGGTTTCGCTGCCGGCGGCGATCCTCCAGCCCTATCTGCCGGCGATTGTGGAGGAGGGCGAGCTGTCGCTGCTCTATGTCGATGGCGCCTTCAGCCATGCGGTGCGCAAGCGGGCGCGGGCCGATGATTTCCGCTGCCAGCCGCAATATGGCGGCACGCTGAGCCTCGCCGAGCCGCTGCCGGGCTGGCGCGCGGTGGCCGGGCAGGCGCTCGCCGCGCTCCCCGCGCCGCCGCTTTACGCGCGGGTCGACCTGATCCGGCTGGCCGATGGCAGCGCGGCCGTGATGGAAGTGGAAGCGATCGAGCCCGATCTCTATGCCGATCTCGCGCCCGACGTCGCCGACCGCCTCGCCGCCGCCATCGCCCGCCGCGTACTGAAAAATGGGGACTGTCCCTAATAATCGCGGCTGATGCGGACGTTCGCGCTTTGCCGGCCCAGCGTTGAAATGGTCGACAGGATCGACAGCCAGCGCGTCACCCGGAATTCGATCTGCGTTGCCGAATAGCCCGCGCCATCGGTGATGATTTCCGCATAGAGCCGCCGCGTGATGAACTTGCCCGCCGCCACCGAGGTGTTGCGCCCCTGCTGCTGATCGGGCGAGAGGATGCGCAACCGGTCGAGCCCCACCGCGCGGCGCAGCACATTGATGGGGTTGAGGCCGTTGCCGCCATTTTGCAGCGCGGAGACGGCAGCGGCGAGCTGCAACGCCTCGGGCGCCGACAGGCTGGTGATCGAGGTGCCGAACAACAGGCGCGACAGCAGCTCGTCCTGCGGCAGCGCGGGCGTGCTGGCAAAGCTGATTTCGGGCCGCGTCGCCTGGCCGGTCACACGGATGGTGGCGTTGAGGCCGGTCGCGTCGGCCAGTGCCTGAATGTCGATCGACGGATCGGGCGGCGAATTGCCCAGAAAGCGGATGTTGCCGCGGTTGATCTCGAACTGGCGGCCCGAAAATTCGAAGGTGCCGCGAATGATCTCGGCGCGACCGGTGATCGTCGGCGCCTCGACAATGCCGCCCAGCGTCATGTCCGCCGACCAGGTGGAATTGAGGCCCAGCCCGGTCACCGCCAGCCCGCTTGGCGCGCGCGCGCGAATGTCCAGCCGCCAGGGGTCTTCGGGCGTCTCGTCGGCCTCGTCCCCGCCGGGCAGGTTGATTTCCCTGAGCGCAATCCGGGGCACGGCGGCCGCCTGCACCGCCGCGCCCAGCCGGTAACGGCTGCCGTCCAGCCGGACATCGCCCGAAATCAGCCCGCCATTGCCGTCCGAATGGATGGTGATCGGGCCGGTGATGGTCGCGCCGATATCGTCGCGGTTGATCATCACTGCCTTGTCGGCGTTGAGCTTCAGATCGATGCCAAAGCCCTTCACGGCGGCAAAGTCGAAACTGCCCGATCCGCTCACCCGCCCGCCCTTGCCGGCATCGGCGGCGAAGCTTGCAAAGCTGAGGCGCGAGCCCGAAAACTGCCCGTCGCCGACAATGTTGGTGAGCACCGTGCCGCTGCGCGCGCTTTCGATCCGCGCGCCCTTCGCGCGCACGATGCCGCGGATGCGCGGATCGTTGAGCTTGCCGCCCAGATCGGCAGCGAAAGCGACGGGGCCGGACAGGTCGAACAGCTCGATGCCGGTCAGCCGCCACAGCGTGTCGGCGGGGCCGTCATAGCGCACCTGCGCGAACAGCGGCGCATTGGCCAGCCGCGCGGTGAGCGTGCCGGTGCCGAGCGGAGCGAGCCGCGCCTGCCCGCGCCCCAGCGTGCGCCCGCCGCTCGCCAGCACGACGCGCATCGCCGCGCCGTCGCCGCCCAGCACGCCGGCGACGCCCACATCGATCGGCTGGGAACTGAGCACCAGCCCGGCCCGGCTCATTCCCCGCACGGTCATGTCGATGCGGCCGGTGGGTGCGGCACCGCTCGCCTGCGAAAAGGCCAGGCTGCCCGACGCGCTGCCGGCAAGGCCGATATCGGGGATGATCATGTCGAGAATGGTGAGCGGCATCTGCGCCAGATTGGCCTGCACCTCGGTACGGTTGTCGCTGAACTGGCCGCTGACGCTGCCGGTGCCGCCAGCAAAGCTCAGCCGGCTTTCGGCCAGCCGCCAGCCGCCATCGGCGCGGGTCAACACGGCGGGGCTTTCCAGCCTGATCGGCCGCCGGTCGATCTGCCCGGCGGCGCGCAGCACATAGCGGTCGCGGGTGATGTCGGCATCGGCGTGGATCGCAAAGCTGCGCCCGCGCGCGCCGGTGAAGTCGCCGCTGGCCGTGCCCACGCCATTGCGCAGCGACGCCTTGGCCGAGAAGCGCCCGAGCGACAGGCTGCCGCGTTCGAGCCCGGTGCCGCTCGCGCTGGCCTCGACCGAAGCGCCATCGGGGTCGAGCAGTGCGACCATGTCGAGCCGCCCGCGCTTCAGCGTCGCGCTGTCCATCACGTTCAGGTCGTTGACGTCCAGATGCACCTCCACCCGCTGCACCTGATCGACCGGGCGGAAATCGAGCGTGCCATGCGCCGCGCCCGTCACCGCCAGCCGCCCGTCGAACCCGTCCGTCACCGATAGCAGCCGCCCTTTGGCCTGCATGTCGGCCACGTCGAGCGCATCGAGCGCGATGACCGCGCGCTCGCCCTTGGGCAGCAGCAGGTCACCCCGCGCGGTAAAGCTGCCCAGCGCCGAGCCGCCGCGCGCGGTGGCGGCATAGCCTTCTGCGGTCGGCTCCAGATGCACGGCGACATCGGCCAGCCCCATATCATCGGCCGGGGCGGCGAGCATCACATCGACGCGCGGCCGCTCCAGCTGCCCCTCGATCGCCAGCGTCGCCGCGCCATAGCGCACCTGCCGCGCCTGGCCGGCAAAGCGCACATTGCCGTCGCGCTGGCGGGTGCCGCTGGCCACCAGGCGGATGTCGGGCGCGGTGATGACCAGATTGTCGAGGTGGAGAATACCGTCGACCGACTGGGCGACGTTGCTGCTCAGGCGCGGCAGGCCGCCGGCCAGATGCGCGAAAAATTCATTGTCCAGCCGCAGCAGCCGCGCCTCGGCGGTGCCGGCAATGTCCAGCCCCTTCCTGCCCACCGTCGGCGTCACCCTGAGCCGCGCGCCGCCGTCAAGCTGGCCGAGCCCGTCAATCTCGATGGGGGCGAGCACGAGGTTGAGCAGCGCCTGATAGCGGCCGGTGGCGAAGGGCAGGTCGAAGGAGCCGGTGCCGCGCAGCCGGGCCGCCTGCACGCGCAGATCGGGCGCCGTCAGCCGCCCGCCGCCCAGCCGGAACACCCCCTCGATCGACAGGTTGCGCGTAATCAGCTCGGCCAGCGGATCGACCGCCGTTACCTGGCTGGCGGTAATCTTCACCGGCAGCAACGTGACCGGCCCGATCCGGCCCGATCCGGCCGCGCGCACATCGGCAAACCCCTCGCGCGGGCCGGGGCGGAGCTGATCGGCGGTCAGGCGATAATCGAGCGCGGCACGGTCGAACGGGCCGTCGGCAATCACCCGCAGCACGACATTGCTGCCCTGCCATTCGGGGTCCACCGCCTGCGGCCGCAACAGCCGTGCCACGGTGCGCAGGTCGAGCAGGCGGTTGCGCGCCAGGTCGAGCGCGCCCGCCGTCTCCACCGCCAGCGCCGCCGTGCCAAGCTTCAGCCGCCCGTCGAGCACGCGATTGGCCAGCGTCGCGTGCCCGTCGATCCGCACGGCGGGTGCGAACAGCTGCGCGGCATCCCCCTTCACCAGCTGGGCCGGGCGCACCGTGCCGGCCAGCGCATAATGGCCGGCGTCGTTGGCCAGCCGCAGATCGGCGAGCGGCACCCCGCCAAGCGCGGCACTCGCCGTGCCCCGCCAGCGCGCCCAGCCGCCATCGCCGGCAATTGCCAGCTTGACCGGCCGGTCGACCCCGCCCAGCCGCGCCAGCACGCCGCCCTTCGCGCCATCGGCGTTCAGCTCGATATCGAAGCGGTCACGGTCGGGGGCGGCATCGAGCAGCAGATGGAGCCGGTCGCTGCCGGCGACCAGCGCGTCGAGCGCGACCAGCGCGCGGCCGCGGCGGATTGTCGCCTTGCCTGCCAGCCGCGCCACCCGCGCGGTGCCGGTCACCGGCGCCGCCACGGTCAGCCGGTCGATCCGCAGATCGCCGAGCAGAATGTCGAAATCGGGCAGGATCGGCCCCTTGCGCGCCACCGGGCGCGGCTCGGGCAGCTTGGCGAGCGTCGCGCGCGGAATGGCCAGGCGGCGTATCTCCAGCCGGTTGGCCATCCAGGCCAGCGGCCGCCAGTCCAGCTCGGCGCGGGGTGCCGCGAACACCAGCCCCTTGGGATCGCGCACGCGCACGTCGATCAGCATGGCCCGGCCATAGATCGACCCCGAAATCCGCCCGACCGAGTAACGCATGCCATCGGCGGGGCGCAGCGCGGCAATCTGCTGGGCAATCCAGCGATGGCCGAAACTGGTGTCGAGCAACAGCGCCGCACCCGCTGCAAGCGCGAACAGGCCGAGCAGGCCGCCGGCCAGCCACCGCCCCCAGCGCCAGCGGCGCATGGTTGCCGCGCGCTTGCTCAAAAGGCCTGCCCCAGCGAGACATAGACCGCCACTGGCGGATCCCCCCGTTGCGGGTTGATCGGCGCGCCGACATCGATGCGGATCGGGCCGAAATTGGAATAATAGCGCACACCCAACCCTGCGCCGAAGCGCAGATTGCTGAACACCGGCAGTTCGGCGGTGGAGACGGTGCCGGCATCGAAAAACGGCACCAGCCCGAACGGGCCGAACAGCTTCACCCGCCCTTCCAGCGAAAACTCGGTCAGGCTGCGCCCGCCGATCGGCAGGTTGTTCAGGTCGCGCGGGCCGATTGCCTGAAAGCTGTAGCCGCGCACCGAGGCGCCGCCGCCGGCATAGAAGCGCCGCGACGGCGCAATCGCATCACGCGGCGCACCGATGATCGTGCCTAGCCGCAGCCGCGCGGCCAGCACCACCCGCTCCCCAACCGCGCGATAGGCGCTCGCGTCGATCTGGGTGCGGGCATAGCCGAACACATCGCCCTGCAGCGACAGTTCGGGCGACGCGCGCGCGCCCAGCCGCACGCCCCGCGTCGGGTTGAGCAGGTCGTCGGACCCGTCATAGACCAGGCTGAACGGCATCGCGGCGATGAAGAAGGTGCGCCGCTGCGATAGCCCGGTTCGGAGCGCGGTGTCGCGTTCGTCCGACGCGGCAAGCTCTGCCCCCACCGACCAGGTCCACGCCTTTTGAAAGAAGATGTTGGTCTGCCGCTCAAGCGAGCCGGTCAGCGAAAAGGTCGTCGCCTGAAAGCCGGGCCGGTTGAGATTGGCGGCGGAAAGCTGCGCGGTCAGCACCCGGTCGCGCCCCTCGAAATTGTTGCGGCGGAAGATGACCGACCCCGATTGCTCCTGCTCGCCGCCCACCGCGCGCAGCGTCAGCCCGCCTTCGGGCGGGAACAGGTTGCGGTGGGTCCAGTCGACCTCGGCACGAATGCCTTCGCCGGTGCCATAGCCCAGCTCGCCGCCGATGGTGCGCGGCGGCGCGGGCTTCACGTCAACCGCAATGTCGACCGTCCCGGGCGACTTGCCCTCCACCGGCTTCACCTCAGCCGAGGAAACGATGCCGGTCTGGATCAGCGCGCGGCGCAGATCCTCCAGCAGCTTGGAATCATAGAGCTGGCCGGTGCGGAAGCGCGCGATCTTGGCGACATGGCTGGCCCCGAACAGCTTGTTGGGCGGAATGATGACCTGGCCGAAGCGCCGCTCGCCGCCCGGGTCGACCGGCATGGTCAGCCGCGCGCGGCCGGTGGCATGGTCGATCACCAGCGCCGGCGGGGTGATGGTGGCGAACGGAAAGCCCTGCTGCCCGATTTTCGCACGCAGTGCCGCTTCGGCGGCGGCGATCCGGTCGGCATCCGCCGGGTCGCCGGGGGCTAGGCCGATCCCCTCGCCCAGCCCGCGCGCCTTGGCACCCGCCGCCGCCAGCCCGGGCAGGTCGACCGTGTCGAGCAGATAGCGCTTGCCCGGCTCGACGCTGAGCGTGACGGTGAGGGGGGCGGTGTTTGCCACGCTGCTGTCGATGCGCGCGTCATAATAGCCCGCGCCGCGCAGCAGCGTCTGCAGCAGTACGATATCCTCGCGCGCGCGGCGGTCGATCTGGGCGGCGTTGGACGGCTCCTTCTGATGCGTCTTCAGCGCCGAGAGTTCGTTGAACCGCTGCAGGAACAGCGCGTCGGCGATGGCGTCCACCCCTTCCAGCCTGAACTCGTAGCGGCTCAGCTCGCCCAGCTCGGTGCGGCTCTGGTCGGCCACCTCGGCCGGGGCCGGCCCCAGATCGGGCCAGGGCACGCCCAGCTCGGGCATCGGCGCGAGCGGCGAATTGGGATCGAGCATGGTCGCGTCGCCCCCGGGCGGCGCGGGCTGAGGGGCGGGCTGTTGCTGGGGCGGCGATGGCGGCGGCAGTTGCTGGGCGAACGCGGGCGGCGGCACGAGTGCGATCAGCCCCGCTGCACCCCCGCCCCACCACCTGCCACATGCTCCCATGGCCCTGCTCTAGCGCGGTCGGCGCGCCGGCAACAGACCCGGGCGTGAAACGACCCCAGTGGCAAGCTTAGTGGCGGAGCGTCGCCGGGCGCTCCAGCGTCAGGATCAGCCGCTCCATCTGGCGAAAGCGGCAGAATTTGACGACATTGCCGGCGTCGCGGCTCGCCTCGGCAAGGGCGGCGACATGAGAGCAGGCATCATCGCCATGCGCGGCGATCATCGCAATCGCTTCCTCGGCAAGCGCGCGGTCGGCGACATAGGGGAGCGGGGCGGCGTCTTCCGGCGGGGTCGCAATCATCGTGACCGGGCCTTAGCGCGGGCCCTGCCGCCAGCGGCTTAGCGGGATTGGTAAACCCGCCATTGCCCATCAATAAATTTCCGGTGGCCCGGGCCGCCGCGCGGTGGCAAGGGGCGGCGATGGACAGACCACCGCCACGCCGCACCCCGATTGCCGGGGGTTTCCTGATCGCGCTGTCGAGCCTGGCGGGGGCCTTTGCCGGCGGGCTGAACGGCCAGCCGAGCGCCGGGCTGCTGCTGGGGGTGGCGGGCGGTGTCGCGCTGGCCGTGGCGATCTGGCTGCGCGACCGGCGCTGATCATTTCAGCCGGCGGGTAAGCCGCACCACCCGGCCGACAATCTCTGCCTCGCGCAGGTCGAGCGGCGGATAGGCCGTGTTGTCGCTCAGCAGCTGCGCCGCCCCGCCCGGACGGGCAACGCGCTTCACCACCAGCGCGCCGCCATGCCGGGCGACGAACACGCCCTCGCCCCGGCGGTCATCGGTGTCGATCAGCAATTCATCGCCATCGGCAATCGTCGGCAGCATCGAGTCGCCGCGCGCGGTGACGATCGACAGCGCACCGGCGCGCACCCCCAGCCGGCGCAGCAGCACGGGGTCGAACGCCTCGCCGCCGCTCGCCCGGTCCTCCTCGGCAAGCCCGCCCGGCCCGGCCGAGGCGACGACATCGATGCGCGGCACGCGGACCAGCGCGGCGCCCCCGTCCGGCCCGCCCAGCGCCGCCTCCGCCACGCCCAGATAGGCCGCGAGCAGCCGCCGGTCGCCCTCCGCCAGCATACGCGGGCTGCCGCGCTGCACATATTGCTGAAGATAGGCGGCGTTGCGCCCAATGAGCCGCGACAGCGCCGCCAGGCTTTCGCCCCGCGCCACCGCCAGCGCCGCCAGTGCGGCCCGGGGATCGCTGCTCGTCATACCTCATCCTAGCATAGGAAATTTCCTAGACAAGTTGGAAAAACAAGAACAAATATCGAACAAACGAGTCGGGAGAAGCCAATATGCTGCTGAGAAA
Organism: Sphingomonas sp.; assembly: GCF_019746015.1. Lineage (GTDB taxonomy): Bacteria > Pseudomonadota > Alphaproteobacteria > Sphingomonadales > Sphingomonadaceae > Sphingomonas. Next base: position 7,949 of record NZ_JAIESM010000056.1, read on the forward strand.
GGTCGAAAAATTCCTGCGCCGCACCGGCATGCCGCCGACCAGCTTCGGTCGGGCCGTGGTCAACGATCCCCGGCTGGTGCGCGACCTGCGCCTGGGGCGGGAGCCGCGCGCGGCAACAGTCGCGCGGATCGAGGCGTTCATCGCGAGCCGCGAGCCATGAGCGATATCGGCGCCCGGCTGGCCCGCGCGCTGGCGACGGCGGCGGCGACGGCGGGCTGCCCGGTCGACGTGGTGCGCAGCGGCTGGCAGCGCTGGGCAAGCGCGACCTTCACCGGCGCGCGGCATCAATTGGTGCTGCAGGCACCGCCATCCGACGCGCTCGACGCCTGGCTGGGCACGCTGGGCGAGGCCGAGATCGCGCTGCCCGGCCATCTGGTTGCCGATCTGCACCTCGACCATGTTGCGCGCGGCGCTGAGCGGGTCGAGGCGACGCTGGCGGTTCTGACGGTGGAGACGGTTTGATTCTGGGGCGGTGCCAGCCCGCTCCCCCACCCGGCCGCCCACGAGTGTATCCTGATGGGAGGCCGTCGGGGTCCCCACAAAGTAATACTTTGTGGGGTGCCCCCGGGTGGGGGAGCGGGCTGGTGCCGTAACCGTTTCAGCCCCGCTGAAACTGTCTCAAAATATCAAGGCCGCGCGAGGCGGCGCAGCGTGTCGAGCGTGGCGGCCAGGCCGCCTTCGCCGGGCTTTTCGGCCGGGGCGGGTTCCACACGGCTGGCAACGCCGCGCTCCAGCCGTTCGAGCAGCGCGCTGATCGTCGCTTCGGTGTCGCGCTGCGGCCGGCGCGGCGGCGGCGGCGCATCGGGATCGGGGCGCACGATCGGCGTCAGTTCAAAGGTTTCCATCCGCTCGCGCGGCGCGGCCGGCGCTTCGGGCGCAGGCTGCACCGCCTGATGGAAAGAAGCGGGGTCGAACGCCGCCAGCGGCTGATCGAGATCGGCGGGAAGTTCACGCGCAACCGGGGCCGGCGCGGGCGCCGCAACTGGCGGCACGGCGACAGGCTCGGGCACGTCAAACACGGGTGCGGCGATGACAGGGGCCGTGACCGGCGCATCCTCAACGGACGGCGGCAGCGGCGCATCGACAGCCGGGCGCCCTTCCAGAAACGGCGCGCCAAGATCGCGATTGGCGAACAGCGGCGGGCGCGGCGGCGCATCGGGGTGCGCGTCGGCACGGCGCAGCACGGGCGCTTCGCCCGGCGATTCCTCCGCCTCCGGCCCGATTGCCAGCGTGCGGCCGCCAATCGCTACGAAAAGCGCGAACCACGCCATCCCGCCGACCAGCGCGCCGCCGATCAGCGCCAGCACCAGCCGCGCGGTAAAGCCCAGCGGTGGCTCGGCGGCGGCAATCACGGCGGGAATGCCGCTGGCCAGCACGCCTGCCTCCAGCCGCCATTGCGGCACCAGCAGGAAGCAGGCCGCCGTGACCAGGCCCAGCACCACGCCAATTGCGGGCGCAAGGGAAATGGTCAGACGCGGGCGGCGGAGAGTTTCCATGGCTGCCCCTTATCATGCCCGTCGATTAGCTTTTGGTAAATTGGCGCGTAACGACCGACATTAACTGCCCAATTTCGCTCCCGTTCCACGAAATCGCGGCCCGCTGAACGGCGCCGGTCCCAGTCGTGGCGCGCGTCGAACAGCGCGGCGAGCGCGGCGGCCATCGCGGCGGGATCATCGGGCGCGAACAATGTGCCGGTCACGCCATCCTCGATCAGCTCGCGGTGGCCGCCCACGTCCGATGCGGCGACCAGCCGCCCTTGCGCCATTGCCTCCAGCGGCTTGAGCGGCGTCACCAGATCGGTCAGCCGCATGCGCTTGCGCGGATAGACCAGCACGTCGATCAGCGAATAATAACGCTCGACCGCCTCATGCGGCACCCGGCCGACGAAATGGATCGCGCCAGCCACCGGAGAGGCCGCCGCCTGCGCGCGCAGTGCCGCCTCGCACGGGCCGCCGCCCACCAGCACAGCCCGCGCGCCGGGCCGAGCCGCGACCAGCGCAGGCATCGCCGCGATCAGATCGTCCAGCCCTTCATAATCATAGAAGCTGCCGATGAAGCCGATCACCTCGGCCCCGTTCAGCCCCAGCGTCTGCGCCAGCGCATCGTCACGCGGCACCGGCGCGCCGAACAGGGTCATGTCGACGCCATTGGGCGATAGCATGATGCCGCGCGGATCAACCCCGCGCCGTGCCAGATCGTCGCGCAGGCCATGGCAGATCACCGCCACCGCATCGGCGCGCTTCACCGCCCAGGTCTCCAGCGCGCGGGTCGCGCGATATTTGAGCGAGCCTTCGCGCCCGGTGCCGTTGCCGACAGCGGCATCTTCCCAGAAGGCGCGGATTTCATAGACCAGCGGCACACCCAGCCGCCGCCGCACCACCAGCCCGGCCAGCGCATCGAGCACCGGCGAATGGGCGTGGAGAATATCGGGGCGGAAGTCGCGCGCTACCTGGGCAATGCGATCGGCAAAGGCCGACACCTCGCGCCATTCGCCCAGCGGGCTGGGTGCCGCTGGCGGCGCAGCGGTGCGGTAAAAATCGATACCGTCGACCGTTTCTTCAGCCGCCCCGGCCGGGCCATGGCGCGGCCCGGTAACCGCCGCCACCGTCCACCCGCGCGCCTGCATCGCCTTCAAAATGGCCCGCGTGCGAAAGGTATAGCCGCTGTGCAGCGGCAGGCCGTGGTCGAGAAGATGCAATATCCGCATGGACTTGCCATGCCACGCCACTGCTTAACGCCACGATAACTGGCAGCGCGTTAAGCCGGCCGTCAGCAGCAAGTGGAGCCGGCCCGCCATGATCGACAATTTCGCGCTCGGGCTGACCCATGCGCTGATGCTGATTGCCGGCTTCCTCCTGCTGCGCCGGCCCGATCTGGACCATGAATCGCGCCGCGCCAGCAAGGACGCGCCCAAGGCGAAGCCCAAGGACGAACGCGTTGCGTGACCTTGTCTTCATTGCCTTTCTGGGCGCGCTGTTCGGGTTCGGCCTCAGGCGGCCATTCCTGTTCGTGCTGGCCTATGTCTATATCGACATCGTCTCGCCCCAGCGGCTGACCTATCTGCTGCTCAACTCGGTGCCGATCTCGATGATCGCGGTGGTGCTGTCGGTGGCGGGCTGGCTGCTGTTCGACGACAAGCGCGACGTGCGCCTCGCGCCGCGCCAGGGCCTTCTCCTGCTGCTCCTCATCTATTGCTGGCTGACCACCAAAAGCGCTGATTTCCCGATCGACGCGGAAGGGAAATGGGAATGGGTGTGGAAGGCGCTGGCCTTTGCCATCTTCCTGCCGCTCACGCTGCGCACCAAGCTGCGGATCGAGGCGCTGCTCCTGTTCATGATTCTGTCGGCCGGCTCGATCATCATCGTCGGCGGCCTGAAAACGGTCGCCTCGGGCGGTGGTTATGGCGAGCTCAACCTGATGGTGTCGAACAATAGCGGGCTTTACGAAGGCTCGATCATTTCGACGGTTGCCATCTGCATCATTCCGCTGATCCTGTGGTTCACCAGGCACGGTACCATCTTCAAGCCCGACTGGAAGGTGAAGCTGTTCTGCTATGCGCTGGTGTTTGCGTGCCTGTTGATCCCGGTCGGCACCTCGGCGCGCACTGGCCTGCTCTGTATTGCGCTGCTTGCGCTGCTGATGCTGCGCGACGCGAAACGGCGGCTGCTCTACATCGCGCTGATCGCCGCGGCGCCGGTCGTCGCCTTTCCCTTCCTGCCGCAAAGCTTCCTCGCGCGGATGGACACGATCCGCACCTACAAGGGCGATGCGTCGGCCTCCACCCGGGTGGCCGTGTGGCAATGGACGATCGACTATGCCCGCGTGCACCCCTTTGGCGGCGGGTTCGAGGCGTATCGCGGCAACCATGTCCGCTATGACCGGATCGTCGTGGAAGGCGACCAGAACAACCAGGTGGTGAAGCGCGAGCTGGAGGTGGACAAGGCGCGCGCCTATCACAGCAGCTATTTCGAGATGCTGGGCGAACAGGGCTATCCGGGTCTGGCGCTTTGGTTGCTGATCAGCCTGATCGGCGTGGTGCGGATGGAAATGCTGCGCTGGCGCTATCTGCGCGGCCCGCCCGAAACACTATGGGCCGGCCAGCTGGCGAGCGGGCTGCAGATGGCGCACCTCATCTATCTGCTTGGCGGCGCGTTTGTCGGCATCGCGTTCCAGCCGTTCATCTATATGCTGATCGGCGCGCAGATCGGGCTGGACACCTATCTTGCCCGCAACCGGCAGGAAGCGGCCTGGCAGCCGCTGAAGCGCAAACGGCCAGTGGCGGCCGCCATCAACGCCGCTTGAGCCGGATCGGCAAAGCCCGATAAGGTCGGGCGATGGCTCTGCTTACGCCCCTGCTCACCGCCGCCACGGCGACCGCGCTTGCCCATGACGAGCTGGCGCGGCTGATGCGCGAAATCATCTACTGGCTGCAGGGGCACTGGCTGCGGCTGCTGGTGGCAAGTGCGCTCGCGGTGCTGCTCTATGCCGCGATCCGGCTGACACGGCGGCGCGTCATGCGGCTGTGCGTGCGCAAGGGCGGCGGCGCGCGCGGCTGGTGGCGGGTGGCCGGGCGCACCGCTTCGCGCACCGGCATCTTCTTCTCGGTGATGGTCGCGGTCGAGCTGGTGCGCGTGGTCGCCGATCCGCCCGACGCGGTGAACCAGCTGGTCCACATGCTGTTCATCATCGCCTCCGTCTTCCAGAGCGCTCTGTGGGCGCGCGAGCTGATCGTCGGCGCGGTCGAGACACATGCCGATGATCCGCAGGTGACGACCGAGGCGCTGTCGAGCGCGATGGGCATCGTGCGCGTGCTGGTGACGGTGGCCGTGTTCGCGGTCGCGCTGGTGGTGGTGCTCGACAATCTGGGCGTCAACGTCACCGGGCTGGTGGCCAGCCTTGGCATTGGCGGCATCGCCATCGGCATTGCCGCGCAGAGCATCTTTGCCGATCTGTTCGCAGCGCTTGCCATCATCTTCGACAAGCCGTTCCGGCGCGGCGACTTCATCAGCTATGGCGGGTCAGCGGGCACCGTGGAGGAAATCGGGCTGAAGTCCACGCGGGTGCGCGGCGTGGCGGGGGAGGCGCGAATCATCGCCAACCGCAAGCTGCTCGACCAGGAAATCCAGAACATCTCGTCGCGCGACTATCGCCGGATCAGCTTCGCGCTGGCGATCGCGCAGAGCGCCACGCCCGAGCAGCTGCGCCGCATCCCCGCGCTCTTGAAGGAGGAGGTGGAGCGCGTCGGCCTGCGTTTCGTGCAGGCGGGCTTTACCGGCTTTGGCAGCAGCAGCCATGATTTCCAGATCGACTGCGATTCGCCCGGCGCCGACTGGGCCGCCTTTTTCCAGCGCCGGCACGAAGTGGGCATGGCAATCATCGCGCGGCTGGCGGCAGAAGGGATCGCGCTTGCCTATCCCGCGCAGACCAGCTTCACCGCCGCACCCGATGGCCGGCTGATCATGCCATACCCGGACGACCCGCCGCGCTAGGGCGAACTGCCGCCGCTCCCCGCGCGTGCCTCAGCCGTCCTCGTCCAGGCTTAGCAGCGCGGTGTTGCCGCCGGCGCTGGTGGTGTCGATCGACACGGCGCGTTCGGCGCAGAAGCGGTGGAGATAATGCGGGCCGCCCGCCTTTGGCCCGGTGCCCGACAGCCCCTCGCCGCCAAAGGGCTGCGAGCCGACCACCGCGCCGATCATGGTGCGGTTGATGTAGAGATTGCCCACCGCCGCTGCCTGTTCGGCAATGTCCCAGGCGCGGGCGATGCGGCTGTGCAGCCCCATCGTCAGGCCATAGCCCTTGGCGTTCACCCGCGCGATCGTCTCGTTGAGCTTGCCCGCCGGCCAGGTGGCGACGTGGAGCACGGGGCCGAACCATTCCTCGGTCAGTGCCTCGACACTGTTTAGCCGGATCAGCGTGGGCGGCACGAACAGCCCGGTGGCGGGGGGCGCCAGCGTCTTGATCGTGCTGGCGGCCATCCGCGCGCGATAGGCCATCAGCCGGTCATAGGCGGCCTGATCGATCACCGGCCCCACATCGGTGGCCGGGTCGGCGGGGTCGCCCAGCCGCAGCAGGTCCATCGCGCCCGCCAGCATGTGGAGCACACCCTCGGCAATCTCCTCCTGCAGCAGCAGCAGGCGCAACGCCGAACAGCGCTGGCCGGCGGAGCGGAACGCGCTGGCCACCACATCGGCGACCACCTGTTCGGGAAGCGCGGTCGAATCGACGATCATCGCGTTGATGCCACCCGTCTCCGCGATCAGCGGCACCAGCGGGCGGCTGTCGTCCGCCAGCAGGCTGCGCGCGATCTTGCGGGCCGTCGCGGTGGAGCCGGTAAAGGCGACGCCGGCGATGCGCGGATCGGCGGTGAGGGCGGCGCCCACCTCCGGCCCGCCGGGAACCAGGATCAGCGCGTCGGCCGGCACGCCCGCCTGATGCGCGAGCAGCACCGCGTGCGCGGCAATGCGCGGCGTCTGCGGCGCGGGCTTGGCGACGACGGTGTTGCCGGCAACGAGCGCCGCCACCGTCTGGCCCAGGAAGATGGCGAGCGGGAAGTTCCACGGCGCGATCGTCGCCCACACCCCGCGCCCGGCAAAGCGCAGCACGTTGCGCTCGCCCGTCGGCCCGGGCAGCTCGACCGGCTGCAGCCCGGCGCGCGCCTGCGCGGCATAATAGCGGCAGAAATCAACCGCCTCGCGCACTTCGCCCAGCGCATCAGGGATGGTCTTGAACGCTTCCTGCACGGCAAGCGCCATCAGCCGGTCGCGCTCGGCCTCCAGCAGATCGGCCAGGCGATCAAGGCAGGCGGCGCGCTCCTCCACCGGTCGCGCCGACCAGGCGGGAAAAGCGGCGGCGGCGCGGGTGATGGCGGCGGTGACATCAAGCCCACCCCCAGCCCCTCCCGCATGCGGGAGGGGAGCGCGCACCGCCTCCGCCGTTCGCTTCAGCACCGCCCGGTCGCTCAGGTCGATCCCCGCCGAGTTGCGGCGCTCCGCCCCGAACAGATCGGCCGGCAGTGGGATCGCCGCGTGGCGGGCGCCGGCCACCGCCGCCATCTTCTCGACCGGATCGGCGAGAATCTCGGCCTCGCTCAGCTGCGCGTCCGCCAGCTGGTGGACGAAGCTGGAATTGGCGCCGTTTTCCAGCAGCCGGCGGACCAGATAGGCGAGCAGATCGCGGTGCCCGCCGACGGGGGCATAGATGCGGCAATGATAGCCATGGTCGGCGACCAGCCGCTCATACAGGCCGTCGCCCATGCCGTGCAGCCGCTGAAACTCGAAATCGCGCGCATTGCCGGCCCAGTCGATGATCGTGGCGACCGTCAGCGCATTGTGGCTGGCAAAGGCGGGGCGGATGCTGGGCGCGTCCAGCATGTCGCGCGCGCAGGCCAGATAGCTGGTGTCGGTCGCCGCCTTGCGCGTGAACAGCGGATAATCGGCCAGCCCCTCCACCTGGGTGCGCTTGATCTCGCTGTCCCAATAGGCGCCCTTCACCAGCCGCACATTCATCAGCCGGCCACGCTCCGCCGCCCAGGCAATCACCGGCCGCGCGCGCTTGCCATAGGCCTGCACCGCCATGCCGAAGCCGTCCCAGCCCTTCAGCGCCGGCAGCGCGGCAACCGCGCCGATGATGTCGAGGCTCATCTCCAGCCGCTCGCTCTCCTCGGCGTCCACGGTCAGCGCGATGCCGCGCCCCGCCGCCTGGCCAGCGAGCGTCGCCAGCATTTCGGTGAGGGCGGGCACGCAGCGGTCCCAATGCGCCACTTCATAGCGCGGGTGGAGCGCCGACAGCTTGACCGAGACCGAGTGGCCGGCGGCGGCATTGCTGCCCACCGCGTCGATCGCTTGGGTATAGGCCGCGAAATAGCGTTCGGCATCGGCCTGGGTGCGCGCCGCCTCGCCCAGCATGTCGAAGCTGGCGGTGAAGCCCTTGTGCTCGGGCCGGTCCATGCGGCGCATCGCCTCGTCGATGGTGCGGCCCATCACGAAGATTTCGCCCATCATCTTCATGGCCGCGCCCACCGCCTGGCGGACGAACGGCTCGCCCGCGCGCGCGATCAGCCGGCGCAGCGCCGAGGGCTGATCCCCCTGGCCCACCAGCGCGCGGCCCAGCACCAGCCCCCAGGTCGCCGAATTGACGAGCGCCGAGTTCGACTTGCCGGCATGGGCGTGCCAGTCCGCCTCGCCCAGCTTGTCGGCGATCAGCAGGTCGGCGGTCTGCGGATCGGGCACGCGCAGGAACGCCTCGGCGAGGCTGAGCAACGCCACGCCCTCGCTGGTGTTCAGCCGATATTCCTGCAGGAACTGGTTCACCCAGCCCTTGCCCTGCGCCGCGCGCAGATCGGCGAGCAGGCCGGAGGCATGACCCAGAATGCGCGCCCGCGACTCGGGCGTGGCGCGCGCCCGTTCGATCAGCGGGGCCAGCACTGCCGCCTCGTCTGCCCGATAGAGCCGGGCAAGGGTTTCGCGGGGCGTGGACGCTACGGCATGGGTCATCTTGCTTCTTTCCGGTCTGGGCACCCTTGCGGGCAGTGCGCTTGGGCGCCTATCTCAAGCGCCGCGCAATGCAAATATATGTCGCGGGAGGGGAATGCATGACGACGATCACCATCCAGGAAATGGCCGGGCGCATCGGCCAGGAGCAGGTGTCGGACTGGGTCGAGGTGAGCCAGGAGATGATCGACAAGTTCGCCGACGCCACCGGCGACCACCAGTTCATCCATGTGAACCCGCAAATGGCGGCGATGACGCCGTTTGGCGGCACCATCGCGCATGGTTTCCTCACCCTGTCGCTGATGCCGCTTTTGTCCTCCAAAATCGCCGACGCGCCCAAGATCGAGGGCGTGAAGATGGGCGTGAACTATGGCGGCAACAAAGTCCGCTTCCTGACGCCGGTGCGTTCCGGCAAGCGCGTGCGCGGCCGCTTCAAGCTGATGGAGCTGGTCGAAAAGCGCCCCGGCCAGTGGCAGCAGACCAACGAGTTTACCGTCGAAATCGAGGGCGAGGACAAGCCCGCAATGATTGCCGAATGGATCAGCCAGATCTTCGTTTGATGAACCCATCGCGCCCGTCCCGCTGATGGGGAGGCGCTATCAAGGAGAAGTCCCCATGCGTTCTGCCGTCATCGTCTCCACCGCCCGCACACCCATTGGCCGCGCCTATCGCGGCGGGTTCAACAACACCCCCTCGCCCACGCTTTCCAGCCATGCGGTGAAGGCCGCCGTGGAACGCGCCGGCATCGCGCCCGATGAAGTCGCCGACCTCGTCTGGGGTGCCGCGCTCCAGCAGGGCGTGCAGGGCGGCAATCTGGGCCGCAATGTCGCGCTGCGTTCGGGCCTGCCGGTGTCGGTCGCCGGCATGACGCTGGATCGCCAGTGCGCCAGCGGGCTGATGGCGATCGCCACCGCCGCCAAGCAGATCGTCGTCGACAATATGGACATCACCGTCGGCGGCGGCTGCGAATCGATCTCGATGGTGCAGACGCCCGAAATGCGCATCGGGCCGGACCGCGAGCTGCTCGCCATGCACCCGCATATCTATATGTCGATGCTGCAGACCGCGCAGGTGGTGACCGAGCGTTACGGCATCAGCCGCGAGGCGCAGGATGAATATGGCTTCCAGTCGCAGCAGCGCACCGCCGCCGCGCAGGTCGCCGGCAAGTTCGACGACGAGATCGTGCCCGTCACCGCGACCATGGCGATGGTGAACAAGGAAACCAAGGAAGTCACCCACCACGAAGTGACGGTGACCAAGGACGAGGGCAACCGCCCCGAAACCACGCTGGCGGGCCTGAACGGCCTGCAGCCGGTGCTGGGGCCGGGCACCGCGATTACCGCCGGCAATGCCAGCCAGCTGTCCGACGGCGCGTCAGCAAGCGTGCTGATGGAGGAAAAGCTCGCCGAAAAGCGCGGGCTTACCCCGCTTGGCCGCTATGTCGGCATGGCCGCCGCCGGCACCGAGCCCGACGAAATGGGCATCGGCCCGGTCTATGCCATCCCCAAGCTGCTCGACCGGTTCGGCCTGAAGATGGACGATATCGGCCTGTGGGAGCTGAACGAGGCGTTCGCGGTGCAGGTGCTCTATTGCCGCGACAAGCTGGGTATCCCGAACGACCTGCTCAACGTGAACGGCGGCGCCATCTCGATCGGCCACCCCTATGGCATGTCGGGCGCGCGGATGACCGGCCATGCGCTGATCGAGGGCAAGCGCCGCGGCGCCAAGTACGTTGTCGTCACGATGTGCGTCGGCGGCGGCCAGGGTGCGGCCGGGCTGTTCGAAGTTCTCTAAGTCGGTGGATGGGGAAGGGTGCCGATGGCGCCCTTCCCGGCACCATCCCGCAGGGTTGCGGCGCGGCGGCATCTGCTGATACCGCGCAGGCGTGACCGCATCGCTTGTTCATCGCATCCGCGTGGAAGCGCACGCCGTTTGGCTGGCTGCGCGCGCGCCCTTCACGCCGCTGCCGGCGCGGCTGGTCGGGCTGCTGGTCGCCGCCTATGCGCTGTCGCCGATCGACCTGATTCCCGATTTCGTGCCGGTATTGGGGCTGCTCGACGACGCGCTGCTGGTGCCGGCGGGGGTGTGGCTGTTCGAGCGGATGGTGGGGGCGGAGCGCTTCGCCGCCTTCCGCGCCGAGGCCGAAGCCGCCAGCGCCACGCCGGTTTCCCGGCTGGGGGCGCTGATCGTCATCGCGCTCTGGGCGGCAATCGCCATCGCCGCCTGGACGACGGCCGTTTGGCTCTATGACTGAGCGGGGCCGGCGCCGGTAACCGCCGCCTCAATCGTGCGCGGCGATCCAGTCCTCGACCACCGGCGCTATCTTCGTGCGCCACTTGCTGCCGTTGAAAATGCCGTAATGCCCAGCCCCTTCGGCCATCAGATAGCGTTTGTGGCGGGCCGGCAGATGATGCGCCAGCGTCAGCGCCGCCTTGGTCTGCCCCAGCCCCGAAATATCGTCGCGCTCGCCCTCGATCGCGAGCAGCGCCACGTCGCGGATCGCGCCCGGATCGACCAGCCGGCCCCGGTGCGTCATCGTGCCATTGGGCAGCGCATGCTGCTGGAACACCAGATTGACCGTCTGCAGATAGAATTCGGCGGTCATGTCGCACACCGCGCGATATTCGTCGTAGAAATCCTTGGTCGCGTCGGCGCTTTCGTCATCGCCCTGGACGAGATGTTTGAACATCTCCCAGTGCGACATCATGTGGTTGCCAAGGTTCATCGACATGAAGCCGGCAAGCTGCAGGAAGCCGGGGTAAACCTTTCGCCCGGCGCCCGGATAGGTCATCGGCACGGTCGCGATCACATTCTGCTCGAACCAGGCATGCGGGCGCTGGGTGGCCAGCGTGTTGACCGCAGTCGGCGCCTCGCGCGTGTCAATCGGCCCGCCCATCATGGTGAGCGTCTTCGGGCGGCAGGGATGATCGTCCGCGCTCATCACGCAGGCGGCGGCATAGCAGGGCACCGAGGGCTGGCACACCGCCAGCATGTGCGCGCCCGGGCCGATCACTTCCAGAAACTCGATCAGATAGTCGATATAATCGTCCAGATCGAAGCGCCCCTCGTCGAGCGGCACCAGCTTCGCGTCGCGCCAGTCGGTGATGTAGACGTCGGCAAAGGGCAGCAGCCGCTCCACCGTGCCGCGCAGCAGCGTGGCATAATGGCCCGACATCGGCGCGACGATCAGCAGGCGCGGGCCGCCGGTCACCCCTTCGCGCGCGAACCGCTTCAGCTGGCCGAACGGGCGGCGCAGCACCACCTGTTCGGAGACGATCACCGGCTTGCCGTCGATTTCCGTCGATTCAAGCCCGAAGTTCGGCTTGCCACGCGGCGCGGCGGCATGGGCGAACACCTCAAGCGCAGAGGCGAGCACCGGGCCGCCGCCGAAATAAGCGAGCGGATTGGCAGGATTTTGCAGGAAACCTGCGCCGAAATTGGCCATCGCGCTGGCCCCCGCCAGCATCGACCGCTGCAATTCATAGGCGTCGTAAAGCATGAAAATCCTTATGCCATATTAGGCGTTACCGCCCCCTGAACGGCGCCCGACATAACAGGATGACAGCGCGATACAATGAGGGTTGCGGCAAACGGAACGTGCCGGCTTACCCGTTGAGGGTGCCGCCCCCGCCTGCTAGGCTGCTGGTTCCTATGACGCAAATCCCGGCCGACGCGCCCCCCGCCCCCCCTGCCCCTGCCAAGAAGCGGCTTTCGAGCCTGGCGATCGTGTGGCGTCAGGTGCTGCGCTATCCGGCGCAGCTGGCCTGTGCGGCGACCGCGCTGGTCATCACCTCGGCCGCGACAATTGCCATTCCCTATGGCTTCAAGCGCGTGATCGACCGGGGCTTTGGCGGCGCCGGCGGCACCGGGGCGGTCGCCACGTCGTTCCATTATCTGCTGATGATCGTCGCGGTGCTGGCGGTGGGCACGGCGGTGCGCTTCTATTTCGTGTCGTGGCTGGGCGAGCGGGTGGTGGCCGATATCCGCGCGCGGGTGCACCGCCACCTGATGACCATGGCGCCGCGCTTCTTTGAGGAGAACCGCCCGTCCGAAATCGCCTCGCGCCTGACCAGCGACACCGCGCTCATCGAGCAGGTGGTCGGCACCACCGTGTCGGTGGCGTTGCGCAATGCGTTCACCGGCATTGGCGGCATGATCTATCTGTTCGCCATCTCGCCCAAGCTGGCCGGCATGCTGATGCTGGGCATTCCGGTCATCATCATGCCGATCGTGCTGCTGGGGCGGCGGGTGCGCAACATCTCGCGCACCTCGCAGGACCGGGTTGCCGATGTGGGGGCGATGGCGGTCGAAACGCTGTCGGCCATGAAGATCGTCCAGGCGTTCGGCCAGGAAAAGCGCGAAAGCGCCCGGTTCGAAGGGGCGGTGGCGGCCACCTTTGCGGCTGCGCGCCGGCGCATCCTGCTGCGCGCGGTGATGACGGCGATCGTCATCGGCCTGATCTTCGGCGCGATCACGCTGGTGCTGTGGGAAGGCGCGGTCGACGTGGCGGCCGGGCGCCTCTCAGGCGGGTCGATCGCGGCGTTCGTGCTGACGGGCGGCATCGTCGCCGGGGCGTTCGGCGCGCTGACCGAGGTTTATGGCGACCTGCTGCGCGGCGCGGGCGCGGCCGGGCGGCTGAACGAGCTGCTGGCCGAGCAGAGCGACATCCGCCCGCCCGCCAATCCGGTGCCGCTGCCCGAGCCGGCACGCGGCGCGATTGCCTTTGACCGGGTCAGCTTCCGCTATCCGACCCGGCCCGAGCTGGCCGCGCTCAACGATTTCACCCTGTCGGTGTCGCCCGGGGAAACGGTGGCCGTGGTCGGCCCCTCGGGCGCGGGCAAGTCGACGCTGTTCCAGCTGCTCCAGCGTTTCTATGACCCGAGCGAGGGCCGCGTGCTGATCGACGGCGTCGCCCTGCCCGAGGCGGACCCGGCCGCGATCCGCGCGCGCATTGCGATGGTGCCGCAGGAAACGGTGATCTTCGGCGCGTCGGCCCGCGACAATCTGCGCTATGGCCGGTGGGACGCGAGCGACGATGCGCTCTGGGCTGCGGCCGAGGCCGCCAATGCCGCCGAATTCCTGCGCAAGCTGCCCGAAGGGCTCGACACCTTCCTGGGCGAGGGCGGCGCACGGCTTTCGGGCGGGCAGCGCCAGCGCGTGGCGATTGCCCGCGCGCTGCTGCGTGATGCGCCGATCCTGCTGCTCGACGAGGCGACCAGCGCGCTCGACGCCGAGAGCGAGCGGCTGGTGCAGGAAGCGCTCGAACGGCTCATGGTGGGGCGCACCACGCTGGTGATCGCGCACCGGCTGGCCACCGTGCGCGCGGCGGCACGGATCATCGTGATGGATGAAGGGCGCATCGTCGAAAGCGGCTCGCACCAGGCACTGATCGGCCAGAACGGCCTTTACGCACGGCTGGCGAGCCTGCAATTCAGCGAGGCCGCCTGATCGCGGCGCGCCGGGGAGAGGGCAAGAGCATGACCACACGCGAATTCGACATCATCGTCTATGGCGCAACCGGCTTCACCGGGCGGCTGGTGGCCGAATATCTGGCCCAGGCCTATGCCGGCCAGGAACGCCCGCGCTGGGCGATGGCGGGGCGGTCGCTGACCAAGCTGCAGGAAGTGCGCGACCTGATCGGCGCGCCCGCCGACACCCCGCTCGTCACCGCCAATGCCGACGATCCGGCGAGCCTTGCCGCCATGTGCAACCGCACCGCCGTGGTGCTGACCACGGTTGGCCCCTATCAGCTTTATGGCAGCGATCTGGTCGCCGCCTGTGTCGAGACCGGCACCGCCTATGTCGACCTGTGCGGCGAGCCGGGCTGGATGCGCGAGATGATCGACAAGCATCACGCCCGCGCGCAGCAGACCGGCGCGCGGATCGTGTTTTCGTGCGGGTTCGATTCGATTCCGTTCGATCTGGGCGTCTTCACGCTGCAGGAAGCGGCGCGGGCGCGCTTTGGCCGCACCTGCCCGCGCGTGAAGGGGCGCGTGCGGGTGATGAAGGGCGGTTTTTCGGGCGGCACGGCGGCCAGCCTGAAGGCCACGCTGGCCGCCGCCGCGCGCAATCCTTCACTGATCGCGCTGCTGACCAACCCGTTCGCGCTGGCGCCCGGCTTTCAGGGGCCCAGCCAGCCCGCCGGGCTGCTCCCCGAATATGACCGCACGATCGAGGCCTGGTGCGCCCCCTTCATCATGGCGCCGATCAACACCAAGAATGTGCACCGCACCAACTTCCTGCTCGGCCATGCTTATGGGGCCGATTTCGTCTATGAGGAAATGATGGTCGCCGGGCTGGGCGAGATGGGCAAGGCGGCCGCCGAAGCGCTCGCCAAGATGAACCCGCTCGCCGGCGACAAGGGGCCGAAGCCCGGCGAAGGCCCGTCGAAGGAAGAACGCGATGCGGGCCATTACGACATTCTGTTCGTGGGCGAAATGCCCGGCGGCGAGCGGATCGACGCGGTGGTGACCGGCGACCGCGACCCCGGCTATGGCTCGACCAGCAAGATGATCGCGGAAGCCGCGCTGTGCCTGGTGGAGGATGTGCCCGACGCGGCCGGCGGCGTGTGGACCCCGGGCGCGATCATGGCCGCCCCCTTGCGCCAGCGCCTGATCGACAAGGCCGGGCTGACCTTTACGGCGGGGTGAGGCGCGCGAGTGGAGGAATTTGGGTCGTGCAGTCGTGCACGACCGCTTTCGGCATGACGGCTGAACGGCGGAGAAGCGGTGGGTAGCGGTCGTTCCTAATCGGACAGCTTCAACGGGCCTTCGAATTGCGGCAAGCGATGCCAGTCAAAGGAGTTTTGGTCCCGACCCCATGCTTCGATCACGCTTATCGGAATTGCGCCCATGGTTTCGCCGGCGCAGCGTGAACCATCAGGAGTCGTGTGCCTCGGAGGATCGTCATAGTTAAACTCGTCCGACAAGATCTGGTCGAACATTGATCCCTCGGCAAAGAGGTTTGGCTCCACACCTATCTTGAACTCCGTTGCACAATCCTGACACCGGACAAGCGCAAGCGCAGCCTCAGGCAGGCCAACTGATAGAGCATTTGGCGAGAACGGCTTGTAACGCGGCACGCCATTGAACCACCAAAGTGGTGGGTCAGGTATGCGGTCGAGAATATCGCTGTAATCGGGCTGCATTTCGTGATTTTGAAGCGGGATGGGAATGTGTGGAAGTGGGGCGAAAGCCCCCAGGCGGCTTCAAGACTTTACGGCCGTAGATCGCCATCGTGGCGTCCAAGCCCCGCCCCACTCACGCCAGCAGCGCCACCGCCGCAGCGCCGGCGGCAGCCAGCGCGCCCATGAACAGGCCGACGCGGCGGCGGCGGGTCTTGGCATAGGCATCCCAGGCCGGCACATCGAGATAGAAGCGGTCGTCGCCCACCGGCACCAGCACCTTGGCCTCCACGAACCGGTCGAGCATCCGCCGCTCGACCAGGCGGTTGCTGACAAAGGCAACCGCGCGGTCGGCGCTGACCGCGTTCTGCGTCATGAAGAAGGAAATCACCTTGTGGCGCGCACGGGCAACAACGGCGGCAGCTCCGGCCATGACGACCTCCCTTCACTGGCTCATGTCACGCTTTTGATGGCAGAAATGGTGCGCGCGGGCAATCAGCGGCGCTGATGGCGGATATTCGCCCGGCGGCCGCGCCGCTTCAGCACGCGCGTGCGCGGCGGCGGGCGCCCCTCGACCAGTTCGAAGCGCAGCGCGCCCGAAATCGGGTTGGCCTCCACCAGCCGCAACTCCAGCGTCATGCCGCCGCGATAGACGGTGCCGGTTTCCTCGCCCACCAGCGCGCGCGCGGTCTCGTCATGGCGGAAATATTCGCGGCCCAGATCGCGCGCCGGCACCAGCCCGTCACCGCCCACGCCCTCCACCGTTGCGAAGAAGCCGAAGCTCTGCACCCCGGTGATGCGCGCCTGCACCACCTGCCCCACCCGCTCGGCCAGATAGGCGGCGACATAGCGGTCGATGGTGTCGCGTTCGGCCTCCATCGCGCGGCGTTCGAGCATCGAGATGCTCTCGCCGATCCGCTCCATCTGCGCGGCATCCTCCGCCGGCAGCGCCCCCGGCCCCAGCGCATAGGCGCCGACCAGCGCACGGTGGACGAGGAGATCGGCATAGCGGCGGATGGGCGAGGTGAAATGCGCGTAACTGCCCAGCGCCAGCCCGAAATGGCCGGTATTGGCGGGCGCGTAATAGGCCTGGGTCTGGCTGCGCAGCACCTGCTCCATGATTTCGGGGCGGGCGTCGCTCTCTGCCACCTTGTCGAGTATCGCGTTGAAGGTCGCCGGGCGGATCACTTGGCCCAGCGCGAAATCGAGCCCGTGGGTTTTCAGATACTCCTTCAGCGCGACCAGCTTCTCGCGCGCGGGCGGCTCGTGATCGCGGTACATCACTGGCGCCTTCTTCGCCTCCAGCGCCTTCGCGGCGGCGACATTGGCCGCGATCATGAAATCCTCGATCAGCCGGTGCGCGTCGAGCCGCTCGCGCGGGGCGACCGACAGCAGCCGGCCCTTCTCGTCGAGCATCACCCGCCGTTCGGGCAGGTCCAGATTGAGCGGCGCGCGCTTGCGCCGCGCGGTGTCGAGCGCGCGCCAGGACGCCCAGAGCGGCTTCAGCGCATCTTCCACCAGATCGGGCGGCACCGCGTCGGCGGCGCCATCGATCGCGGCCTGCGCGGCTTCATAGGCAATGTTGGCGCGGATGCGCACCACCGCGCGGGTGAAGCGCCACGCCTTGATCGCGCCCGCCTTGCCGATGCGCAGATGGCAGGCCAGCGCCGCGCGATCTTCCCCGGCCTTCAGCGAGCAGATATCGGCCGACAGCGTCTCCGGCAGCATCGGCACCACGCGATCGGGGAAATAGACGCTGTTGCCGCGCCGTCGCGCATCACGGTCCAGCGCGCCGCCGGGGCGGACATAGAAGCTGACATCGGCAATCGCGACCACCGCCTGCCAGCCGCCGGCATTGTCTTCGGCATCATCGGGCGCGGCCCAGACGGCATCGTCATGGTCGCGCGCATCCTCCGGATCGATCGCGACGATGGGCAAATGGCGCAGATCCTCGCGCCCGTCGCCCAGCGGCTGGCGGGCGACACGTTCGGCCTCTTCCAGCGCTTCCTCGGCAAAGTCGACCGGCAGCCCCAGCTTGTGGATCGCGATCATCGAGAAGCTGCGCGGCGCGAACGGATCGCCCAGCCGCTCGGTCACCCGCGCGGTGAGGCGCGGCGGCCGCCCGGTCTTTTCCGCCAGCACCAGGTCGCCGGGCGCGGCGCCGCCCGCGTCCGACACCGGAAAGTCGCGCCGCTCCTTCTTCTCCACGCCCTGCAGCCACAGCAGATTCCCTTCGGCATGGAGCACGCCCAGCATCAGTTCCGATCCGCGCGCCAGCTTCTTCATCGGGTGCGCGATCCAGCCCGTGCCCAGCTGTTCGGTGCGGGCGAGGATCCGGTCGCCAAGGCCCAGGGCGCCGCGCCCGCGTTCCTTCACGCGCAGGCGGGGCGGCGGGGCGTCTGCCTCCCACCGTTCGGGCACGGCCCAGGCGGCGCCATCGTCGCCCACATCGGCAACCCGCAGCACCGTCACCTTGGGCAGGCCGCCCATCTGGTGAAAGGCGCGGCCCGGCGAATGATCGATCAGCCCTTCATCCGCCATGTCCTTCAGCAGGGCTTTCAGCGCGATCTTCTCCGCGCCTGACAGGCCAAAGGCGCGGGCAATCTCGCGCTTGCCGACGGCAGTGTCGGCGCTGGCGATGAAATCGAGGATTTGCTGCTTGCCGGGCAGGCCGTGGCGGGGTTTCGTCATAACCCTTCATAGGCGCAATCGGCGCCCGGCCCAAATGCGCGCGGGCATGATTTTGGGCGTGGACCGGGCGGCTGCGCGATTCTATCGGACAGCGGTGACATATGACCTGCTCATCATCGGTGGCGGCATCAACGGCACGGCGATTGCGCGCGAGGCGGCGCTGCTGGGGCTGACGGTGATGCTCGTCGAGCGCGACGATCTGGCCAGCCATACCTCCTCCGCCTCGACCAAGCTGATCCATGGCGGGCTGCGCTATCTGGAATATTATGAGTTCAAGCTGGTCGCCGAGGCATTGCGCGAGCGTGAGCGGCTGGTGAAGGCGGCGCCACACATCATCCACCCGATGCAGTTCGTACTGCCGCATGACGGGTTGCGGCCGTGGTGGATGCTGCGCGCCGGGCTGGTGCTGTACGACATGCTGGGCGGCAGGATGTCGCTGCCGCGATCGCGCGGGCTGCGGCGCGGCGACGTGGCGATGCGCGCGCCGCTGAAAAGCACCCGCCGCGGCTTTGTCTATTCGGACGCCTGGGTCGATGATTCGCGGCTGACCCTGCTCAACGCGCTCGATGCAGCAGCGAACGGCGCCGAGATCGCCACCGGCACCGCGCTGGTTTCCGCCCGACGTGAGGGGGCGCTGTGGCAGGCGAGCCTGTCCGACGGGCAACAGGTGGCGGCGCGCGCGCTGGTCAACGCGGCCGGGCCATGGGTGGCGCAGATGCTGGGGCGGCTCGGCGTCAATGCCCGCTCGGGCGTGCGGCTGATCAAGGGCAGCCATATCGTTGTGCCGCGGCTGTTCGACGGCGACCATGCCTATATCCTGCAGCAGCCCGACCGCCGCATCGTCTTCGCCATTCCCTATGAGCGCGACTTTACCGAGATCGGCACCACCGACGTGCCGGTCGACGCGCCCGAGGATGCGCGGATCGACCACGACGAGATCGCCTATCTGTGCGCGGCGGTGAACCGCCATTTCACCCGCCAGACCGCACCCGCCGATGTGGTGAGCAGCTGGTCCGGCGTGCGCCCGCTTTATGACGATGGCGCGAGCGAAGCCCGGCAGGTGACGCGCGATTATGTGCTGGAGCTGGACACGCTGGGGCCGGCGCTGCTGTCGGTGTTCGGCGGCAAGATCACCACTGCCCGCCACCTGGCGGAAGAGGCGCTGGGCAAGCTTGCCCGGCCGCTTGGTTTTGCGGCGCGGCCGGTGACGCGGAGCCGCCCCTTCCCCGGCGGCGACATCGGCGATTTCGCCGCCTTCCTGGCCGATGTGCGGGCGCGCTGGCCGTTTCTGGGCGCGGCGCGCAGCGAGCGGATGGCGCGCGCCTATGGCACCATGCTGCACGAAATGCTGCGCAGCATAGACAGTGCCGAGGCGCTGGGCCGCGACTTCGGCGCCGGCTTTACCGAGGTCGAGGCGCGCTGGATGCAGACCCGCGAATGGGCACGCTCGCCCGAGGATGCGCTGATGCGGCGCAGCAAGATCGGCCTGAAGCTGACCGAGGCCGAGCGCGCCGCCTTTGCCACCTGGTGGGCCGCGTGATCAGCGTTGCCGCGCTCTATCGCTTCACCCGGCTCGATGCGCCTGAGGCACTGGTCGAGCCGCTGCGGGCATGTGCGGCAACGCACGGCGTGAAGGGCACGCTGCTGCTGGCGGACGAAGGCGTGAACGGCACCATCGCCGGGCCGCGCGCGGGGGTGGAGGCCGTGCTCGACCGGCTGCGCGCGCTGGTCGCGCCCGATCTCGACGTGAAATTCTCCACCGCCGACGCGATGCCTTTTGCGCGACTGAAGGTGCGCGTGAAGCCTGAGATCGTGACGATGGGTGTCGCGGTCGACGCGGCCGGCGGCGCCGGCACCCATGTCGCGCCGGCCGAGTGGAACGCGCTGATCGACGACCCCGAAACGCTGCTGATCGACACGCGCAATAGCTATGAAGTGGCAATCGGCAGCTTTGCCGGCGCGGTTGACCCGGGCACCGCCTGTTTCCGCGATTTTCCCGCCTGGTTCGAGGCCGAGGGCAAGGCGCTGATGGCGGGCAAGCGGCGCGTGGCGATGTTCTGCACCGGCGGCATACGCTGCGAAAAGGCAACCGCCCTTGTGCGCAGCATGGGGGTTGATGCGGTCTATCACCTGAAGGGCGGCATTCTTCGCTATCTGGAAGAAGTGTCCGCCGCCGACAGCCGCAGGCAGGGTGACTGCTTCGTGTTCGACGAGCGCGTGGCGGTGGCCGAGGGGCTCGCGCCGGGCCGCCACACGATGTGCCGCGCGTGCGGCCGACCCGCGGCCATCGGTGCGGCGTGCCCGAACTGCGCCGGATCAACCGCCGACGCCGCCGGTTACGGGTGACTACTTATTGGTAATCGGCAATGCTGCGGGCACAATGGCGCGCATGGATTGGCGTCGCTCCATCATTGGCTGGGTGCTGCTGTGCGCGGGCGCAGAGATGCTGGGCATCGCGCTGGCGGCCGGCTGGTGGCTGGCGGCCGATTCGCTCAATCCCGAACCCCGGACCTTCATCGCGCGGCTGGCGATGCTCGAACTGAAAGGGCTCGCCGGGCTGGTGGAGGGGTTGGTGCTGGGCAGCATTCAGGCCTGGTGGCTGAAGGCGCGCTATCCCACGCTGCCCGCGACCCTGTGGGTGCTGCTGACAACGGCGCTTGCGGTGATCGGCTGGGGCCTGGGCTCTTCCTTTGCGATTTTTTCAACGACCGGCGCGGCTCCCCCGCCCCCTGCCGCCGCGCTGGCTCCGCCGATGGTGGCGCTGCTTGCCGCCACCATCGGCGCCCCCCTTGGCGCGCTGTTCGGCGCTGCCCAATGGCTGGCGCTGCGCCAGGGCGCACGGCGCGCGCATCTGTGGATTGGCGCCAATGCGATTGGCTGGGCGCTGGCCTTGCCGTGCGTCTATCTGGCCGCGTCGATCGACGCCGGCAGCCCGGGCGCCACCGCGCTGCTGGCGCTCGCCGGCGGTTGCGCGGCCGGACTGGTGCTGGGCGTTGCCACCGGTCAGGCGTTCGCGCTGATGCCGGCAATCGGCCGCAGCCGCCCGGCGGCACGCAGCGAGAGCAGTCGGGCCGCGCTCAGCGCCTGATCGCCCCTCAATAAGCGCGGCCGACCAGCACCCGCTCAACAGCCGGCGCCCCGGTGAACAGGCACGCCCCCGTCGCCGGCGCCGCATCCTGCGGCACGTTGCGCAGCGTCAGCTTCAGCGCCTTCAGCCGCTCAACCACCGCATCGAGCGCGGCCCCTGTCGGGCGGGACCAGTTGACCTCCAGCCAGCCGGGCCTGGTCTCGCTTTCCGCGAAATAGGCCTCGAACGTCGCCAGATCGGTCACGTCGCGGCGGATATTGGCATCGAGCCGGGCCTTGGCTTGCGCAAACAGCGCCGCCTGGATCTCGGCGAGCATGTCGCCTGCCTGCGCCAGCAGCTCGTCACGGGCGATCGCCGCGCTGTCGAGCTTGCCGTCCGCGCGATAAAGCCGGTCGCGGCGGATGACGCTGACCGCGCCTGCCGCCATGTCGCGCCCGCCAACCTCGATCACCAGCGGCGCGCCTTTCTTCACCCAGCCCCAGCGCTTGGTCGCGGCCTTCACCGGCTTCAGGTCGAGCAGGCAGCGCACCGGCTCGCCCAGCGCCGTCTGCGCCGCCAGCGCCGCCTGGATCGCCTGGCAATAGTCGATCAGCGCTGCATCCTCGGGCGCGTCGCGCAGCATCGGCACGATCACGATCTGCCACGGCGCCACGCGCGGCGGCACGCGCAGGCCGTCATCATCGCCATGCACCATGATCAGCCCGCCGATCATCCGGGTGGAAACGCCCCAGCTGGTGGTGTTGGCCAGCTCGAACTGCCCCTCGCTGTTCTGAAAGCGGATATTCTGGGCCTTGGCGAAATTGGTGCCCAGAAAATGGCTGGTGCCCGCCTGCAGCGCCTTGCCATCCTGCATCATCGCTTCGATCGAATAGGTGGCCACCGCGCCGGGGAAGCGCTCATTCTCGGGCTTTTCGCCCGCCACCACCGGCAGCGCGACGCACGCCTCGGCAAAGTCGCGATACACCTCCAGCATCTTCAGCGTTTCGACGCGCGCCTCCTCGGCGCTGGCATGCGCGGTATGCCCTTCCTGCCACAGGAATTCGGCAGTGCGCAGGAACATGCGCGTGCGCATTTCCCAGCGCACCACATTGGCCCATTGGTTGATCAGCACCGGCAGGTCCCGCCAGCTCTGCACCCAGCGGGCAAAGGCGGTGCCGATCACCGTTTCGGAAGTGGGGCGCACCACCAGCGGCTCTTCCAGCTTCGCCTCGGGATCGGGGATCAGCCCGCCCTTGCCGTCCGCGATCAGCCGGTGATGGGTGACGACCGCCATTTCCTTGGCAAAGCCGTCGACATGCTCGGCCTCCTTTTCGAAATAGGAGAGCGGAATGAACAGCGGGAAATAGCAATTCTCATGCCCCGTCGCCTTGATCCGGTCGTCGAGCAGGCGCTGCATCCGCTCCCAGATGCCATAGCCCCAGGGGCGGATGACCATGCAGCCGCGCACGCCCGATTCCTCGGCGAGGTCGGCCTCGGCAATGACGGTTTGATACCAGGCGGCGAAATCCTGCGCGCGGGTGACGGAAAGGGCATGCTTGATCATGCCGCCCGCTTATCGCCATTGCGCGCCCGCGTCACGGGGTTGTGAGCAGCCGCCACTTGCCCCATGAGCGGCACGGATGAACGACCCCGCCAAAGACCGTGTGCTGCTGGCCATCGGGCTGCGCCTTGCTGCGGTGCTGGTGTTTGCGGTGATGAACGCGGTGATCAAGCTGGCCGAGGCGGGCGGCGCGCATCTGGCCGAGACGATCTTCTTCCGCCAGAGCTTTGCGCTGGTGCCGGTCACGCTGTGGATCGCAGCCGGGCCGGGGCTGGCCACCATCCGCACGCAGCGGATCGGCGCGCATCTGCTGCGCACGGCGATGGGGCTGGTGTCGATGTGCTTCGTCTTTTCCACCATCCTGCTGCTGCCGCTCGCCGAATCGACGACGTTGCAGTTCACCCTGCCGATCTGGGCGACGATCCTGGGCGCGCTGGTGCTGCGCGAGCAGGTCGGCTGGCACCGCTGGGCGGCGGTGATCGCGGGCTTTGTGGGGGTGCTCATCATCACCCGGCCGGGCGGCGCGATGGTGCCGCTGGGCGTGTTCACCGGCCTGATGGGGGCGCTGCTGTCGGCCAGCGTCTCGATCCTGCTGCGCCAGATCGGCAAGACCGAAGGCGCGGCGACCACCGTGTTCTGGTTTTCGGCGCTGTCGGTGCCGCCGACCGGCATTGCCTTCCTGTTCTGGATGGAGCCGCACCCCTGGTCGACCTGGGGCTGGCTGATGCTGGTCGGGCTGTGCGGTGGTGTGGCGCAACTGTTCATGACCGCCTCGCTGAAGCTGGCGCCCGTGTCGCTGGTGGTGCCGATGGACTATACCGGGCTGATCTGGGCGACATTGCTGGGGTTCGTGCTGTTCGGCGTGCTGCCCGGCTGGGCGACCTGGGCCGGCGCCCCCTTCGTCATCGGCTCGGGCCTCTACATCGTCTGGCGCGAACGGGTGCGCGCGCGGGCGAATACCCAGAAGATGTTGGCGCCTTAATCACCGGCATCCGGTTGCGCCCGCGTGAGCAAGGGCGGCGCCGTGGGGTGCGTGCCGCCTGTCGCGGCGGCAATGCCGCTGCCCGGCGCGGTCAGACGCCCAGCATCCGCTTCAATGCGTTTCGAGCGTCATGCCTTGCGGAGGCCGCAACTGCGGCATCAGGCGCAAAGTCAAAGCCGTGAAACGCGCCCGGATAGACGCGCAGCTCGGTTGGCACGCCAGCGGCGATCAGGCGGCGCGCATAGTCGATATCTTCGACGGCAAACAAATCCAGTGCGCCGGTTGCGATGAAGGCGGGGGGAAGACCGGTCAGGTCCGCAGCGCGGCAAGGCGCGGCATAGGCGTCGGCCGCCTGCCCGCCGAGCAGCGCGTGCCAGGCAAAGCGGTTGTCGGCCGCCGTCCACATGAACTCGCCGGCGAACGGCAACGGCCCTGCCTCGCCGGTTTGATCGTCGAGCATCGGGTAGGTCAGATGCTGGAAAGCCAGTGGATATTCCCCCCGGTCGCGCGCGAGCAGCGCCAGCGCGGCCGCCAGTCCGCCACCTGCACTTTCGCCCATCACGCCGATGCGCCTGTCATCGACGCAAAGGCGCCCGGCATTGGCAAACAGCCAGGCAAGGCCGGCATAACAATCCTCCACCGGGATGGGGTGGCAGTGTTCGGGCGCGAGCCGGTAATCGACCGAGACGATTGCGCAACCCAGTGCACGCGCAAGCGGGCGATGGCGAAATTCTACGCTTGCCGCGCTGCCGGTGACATAGCCGCCACCATGGATGTGATAAATGCAGCTGCGGGCGGCACGGGGCTCTGCGGGCAGATAGACGTGAAGAAGAATGTCGCCATGCCGCACCTGTTCGAGCGTGACGCCCGACGGATCGAAGCTGGGCACCGGGAACTGGCGGGCACGCAGCAGCGGCAGCGTCGTTTCGTCGAGAGGCATTGCCGGATAGGCGTCCAGCATCGCCAGCAATTGCGGATCGACCAGATGGCGCGAGCTCACGCCGCCCCCTCCCACGCAAAGCGGAAACCCTGCACGCCGGGATCGATGCCCGCGATCATCATGCCCTGCCCGCGAGAGGCGTGACCCTGATTGAGCTGCTGGTCGGCAGGATCGCGCAGCTGCACAAGCAGGGTCGTGCGCGCTTCGCTGGCGGTGTTCACGCCCGATCCGTGAACCAGCAGATAGTGAAAGAACAGCGCATCACCGGCACGAGCCGGAATTGGCGTGGCTCCCTGTGCGGGAAAGCGCGCGGGATCGACATGATGATCGCTGCCATAAGCGGCAAGCGGACCGAGCTTGTGGCTGCCGGGATAAGCGGTGACGCAGCCTTTTTCCACCGGCGCATCGTCGAAGAACAGAATGACCGCGATCATCGAATGGTCGCGGTGGGGGAAGTATGGATAATCCTGATGCATGGGAAAAGGTGAGCCACGCTCGGGCGGCTTGATGAACATCTTGGTATGGTGCAGCTGGACATTGGGACCGATGATGGCTTGCGCCACGCCGGTCAGCCGCGGGTCGACCAGCAGGCGCGTGAAGGCGGCCGACTTGAATTGAACGTCGTGGGAATGCGCCAGTCGGGTATCGCCCGCCACGCTCGCCCATGTGGCATTGGTCAACCCTTGCCGCGCATCGAGCGCGTGGACTTCGGCGCGATAGCGCGCCGCTTCTTCCAGGCTCAGCAGGCCGGGGATCAGGATATAGCCCTGCTCGTCATAGGCCCGGCGCTGGTCGGTCGACAGCGTCATCCCCAGGCCAGCGCGATGGCGGCGGTCCACGAAAAATCGTCTCCGCCGGACGCCGCCCCGTCGACGGGGCTATAGGCTTCCATGAAGCCCGTGCGGGTGATCAGCTCAAGCGTGTCGGCACGCAATCTCGCCGCCCAGCGGTCATGCCCCGCTTCGGCCAGGCCGGTGCCGATCATCCAGTTGACCACCGCCCACACCGGACCACGCCAATAGCGCACCATCTGAAAGCCCGGATCTTCAGGATCAAGGCTGGGCATCAGAAAACGGACCCGGGCGCCGATCCGCTCTATATGTGCCAGGGTAGCGGCATCCTTCGCCGGATCGCGGAGACCCGCGTAAAAACTCAGGAATGAGGCGCTGGTGATAAAGCCGGAATGCGCCCCCGTGATGATATCGCGCGAGTTCCAGCATCGCTTGTCCGGGTTCCACAGCCATCCGATGCCTGCCTCCGCCCGCGCGATCAGCACCCGCAACTCATCGGCCGCCGCTGGCTGATCGAGCAACTCGGCAAGCGCAAGCAAGTCGCGGTGCGCGCGCAACAGGATCATAGACATGCCGATATCGGCCACCCGGAACGGGCTTTCGCGGGCAATGCGGGCATGGTCCCATCCGGTCGCACGGCCGAACTGAACCAGCGCCAGATAGCGGTCATATTCCAGCTTGGTCGGCCGCATCTTGTGATCGAGATGACCGGTGTCGCGGCGCGTATAATCGCCCACGCTGGAGATATCGATCGGTTCGCCCGGCGCATCCCATTCGGGAGCATTGTCGCGGCCTGTTTCCCACGGGTGCACCGTTATCACCACGCCGCGCCCATCGGGGTCGCGAACGTCACGAAACCAGCGATGATAGGCCATCAGCCGAGGAAACAGCGCCGCCAGCCGCGCGCGAAATTGCGGTGTCGGCGCACGCTCCCACAGCTGCCGGGCCGCTGTCGCCGCAACCGGCGGCTGGGTGATGCCCGACGTGCGCGGGCTGGTGCCCGACGCCCAGACGTCCGGCCCCGGAAAATAACCATCGTCGTCGCGCCAGAAGACGATATGGGGCACGAAGCCATCCGCCCATTGCGCGGCGAACAGCGTTTCCAGCTCGGTCCAGGCGCGATCGACGTCATAGGCGGCAAAGCCCATTGCCACAAAGGCGGAGTCCCAGTTCCACTGAAATGGATAGACCGTGCCGTTGGGCACGGTGTATCCGCCGCGATCATTGGCCGCGAGGATGGCGCGCGCCGCGGTTCGCAGATCGGCCATCGCCATCGCTCCGTCAGAAGTTGAACGTCACCCGGCCCATGATCCGCCGCGGCAGCACTGGCCGTCCGACGAAAAAGGCGCCGCCTGCCGCCTGGGCATTATCCTGCCGCGGCGATCCTTCCGTCGCGGCAGCCGTGTTGAACACGTTGAACACGTTCACACTCAGGCGAAGCCCCTTGCCGATACCGCGGATCCGATAGCCGGCATCGAAGTTGGCGATGTTCCAGCCCTGCAGCCGGATGAGATTGTTGGCCGCCGTAAAATTATCCGCAGTGTAGTTGGTGAAGAACGAAACGTCGATGGTGCGGTCATCATAGTAGAGGCCGGCATTATACAGAAACTGCGCCTGGCGCTCGATATCGTTGCCGACAAAGGCCGGGTTCGCCGTCGGCACGCCGCCCGCCAGGGTCTGGAACTGCGTATACCAGGCACGCTGGATGGTCAGGTTGCCGCGGAACCACAGATGCTGCACCAGCTTCAGATCAAGCGTCGTTTCGATGCCGTAGGAGCGCGTGGCGACAAGATTGACCCGCTCGATAAAGCCGCCCGGGTTGGCGGGGTCGTTGACGAAGACCACCTGCCGGCGGTTGGAAAGGTCGGTGAAGAAAGCGGCGGCAGTGAACTGGAACACGCGCTTGTCCACCTTGATGCCGAACTGCGCCTGCTTGATGATTTCCGGCTGGAAGCTCTGTGCGCGGTTATTGCCATCGAACGCGATCGAACGCAGTTCGGGGAAGAAATAGCCGCGCGACAAGTTGGCATAGATGCTGACGTCGTTGTTCACCTTGTAAAGCGCGCCGATTGCGCCAGCCCATGCACTGGCGGAAACATTGGCAGTGCGGGCGAACGTGCCGTTCCCCCAGTTGACCGTGCGCAGCGCGGTGGACAGGTTGGGCGTGGTCGCGTCGGTCACCACATTGGCGGTGCCTTCCTGCTGGAAGAAGCCGCGCAACTGTTCGACACGGAAGCCGATGTCGAATTTGAACCGTCCGGCGTCGATCTGGTCGGCAAAATAGCCGGCCACGCGCTCGGCGCGGACATAACGGTTCAGATAGCTGATGCCGGCACGCAGCAGGCCGTTGCGCGAAATGACCGTGGTTGCATTGGTGACCGGATTGACCACGGTCAGGTTCACCAGCCGCGGTGTGTTGTTGAACTCGGCCAGGAAGCTCGTGGTGGTGTTGAAGTCCGTCGCCGCCCCGTTGGAATAGAAGCCGCCAAGGGTGAAGTTGTGCTTGGCGCCGATGAAGTCGGCTTCCTTGGTCAGGTTCAGCTCGGCCGTGGTGTCGTGCATCGGCCGCAGCCGGTCGGTGTAGCGATTGGCAAACAGCAGCGCATTGACCGGCACCGCGCCGCCGCCCACATAGGTGAAGGTTGCATTGGCAAGGCCGATGCCCACCAGTTGCGGTATCACACTGCCGCGTCCGGCGGCGGGATTCTGGCTGTTGGCTAGAAAGCTGCCCAGCGTTTCGGGCACATTGGTGATGCCGTCACCATCAGCCCAGATGCCGAATTTATGTTGATATTCTGAGTATTTGACACGGCCGTTTACACCCCAGCCGCCGCCGAAATTCTTCTGGAACGCCAGTGCTACCTGGCCGCCCCGGGTGCTGACGCCCTGGTTGATCGAGCTGTTCCACACGCCGCCACCGGGGGTGTTGAAGGTCAGCGAGGGGCCCCAGTTGTTCTGCACCGAATTGACCAGCTGGCCGTCATTGCCGGGCAGTCGGCCCCGTGTGGTGCCGTCCAGCGGAATCGGCAGATAGAACTGGACCTGGTCGTTGATATACTGGCCGTACAGCGTGACCGAGCCGCTGCCGTCTGGAAACTTATACTGAAGGTTCGCGCGGATCTGGCCGCCATTGCTGTTCAGATTGGTCCGGATCGGCCCCTCGTCGTAGCGGTAGTAACCCGATGCCGCGAAATAGAGATTGCCGCCCAACGGCCCCTGGATCGCCGCATCACCGCGCACGCGGCCACGTTCTCCCACCTCGATCTGCGCGGTGCCGCCCAACTGATCGGTGCCGGTCTTGGTGATGAAATTGATGAGACCGGCGACCGAACCGGGGCCAAAAAGGTTCGACACGCCACCGCGCACAAATTCGAGGCGATCGATGCCCAGATCGTTGCGATAATAGACGTCGAACGCTGAAGAATTGAGGCCGAACGTCGAAAGCACCGGAATGCCGTCATACATCAGCGGGGTGAACTGATACTGGCCACCGGACGGCAAGCCGCGGACAAAAACATTGGCGGCCACTTCACCACCGCCGCCATCGGCCTTGATCGTCGGGATCGAGTTCAGGATGTCGGCCTGACCCGACGCCTGCAGGCGGACCAGCGATTCCGAGCCGACCTGGGTGACGGCAAGTGGCGTATCGAGCGCGATGCGCTTTGCGCTGGTGCCGGTAACCACAACCTCGGGCGCGTCTTCGGCCGTTGCGTCCTGCGCGTCGGGTTCGGGCTTGGCCTGCGCCCAGGCGTTGCTCGTCGACAACGCGCAGATGGCCACACCCGCGCAGAACCAGCGACGATTGCGATTCGATGTGCGAGACATCTCCATATCCCCCCCGTTATGCTGCAGGCATTCCCGTTCAGCAGATTGTGGCGGTCAGGGTGCGACGATCGGACTTGCGCGAGAAGCCCTTGCGGGTGCAACAAACTGTTGCGCAAATTGCAACAGGAGCGCGTGTGCTCGATCTCGGTGATCTGATGGTGTTTGTTCGCGTCGTCGAGACCGAGAGTCTGACCAAGGCCGCCGCGCTGCTCGGCGTGCCGAAGTCCACCGTCAGCCGGCGCGTATCGCGGCTTGAGGAGCATCTGGCTGTCCAGTTGCTCCACCGCTCGACGCGCGCCGTCACCGTTACGCAGGATGGCGCGCTCTTCTTTGAATATTGCCTGCGTTCGATCGGGGTGCTGCGCGATGGCGAACGTGCGTTGCAGAGCCGGCAGGATCATCCGCAGGGCGTGGTCCGCATCGCCATACCCTATGTACTGGGCCAAAGCCTTATCGGGCCGCTGCTGGCGCGGTTTCTGGAACGCTATCCCGAAGTGCGGCTGGTCAGCGTGCTGAGCGACGACGCGATCGGCCTGCTGCGTGGCGGCTTCGATGTGGCGCTGGCGGTGGGGCCGCTTGCCGATTCGGGGCTGATCGCGGTCAAGCTGGGCTCAACGGAATGCGGCGTGTTCGCCGCGCCCGGCTATTTCGAGCGCAAGGGCGCGCCGCAGAGCCATGTCGAACTGACGCGCTTTGACCTGTTGGCCAGTGGCACCACCGATCGCCGCCACCGCTGGACGCTGCATAACCGCGAACAGGAAGTGGCGGTCGATTTCGCGCCCAAACTTGTCGCCAACGACCTCATCCTGCTGCGCCATGCCGCGCTCAGCGAGCTCGGCATCGCCAGCCTGCCGGCGTTCCTGTGCAAGCATGACCTTGCCGCAGGGCGCCTGGTCGACGTGCTGCCGGGGTGGCAGACGCCGGACCTCAGCTTCTTCGCCGTCTTCGCCGACCCCAAGGGCGTGCCGGTTCGGGTGCGCAGCCTGATCGATTTCCTGGTCGAAGCGCTGCGATCGACTCTGTCATGGGATGTCGGCGTTGCTGATGATGCAACACAGCGTTCCCAGAATTGATGCTTGGCAGGCGCGTGGCGGCGAGCCAGCCTTTGCCGCGAAGCCGCCGCAGCGCGGCCCTGGGAGGGCAGACACATCACCATCATCGTGCCTGACGTGACCAGCCGCGCCGCCTTGCGCGACCTGTTCAACCATGCGGTTGGCGCCGTCACGCCCGATGCGGCGATGCCACCGCGCCTGCCGCTGTCGCAGACCGGTCGAACGGCCGTCATTGCCATCGGCAAGGCGGCCGCGGAAATGATGCGGGTCGCGCAGAAGCGCGCGCCGGCGCCGCTGGCGGGGCTGGTCGTCACGCGCTACGGGCATTTGCCCCCTGGCGGCGCGACCTGGCCGGGGGTGGAGGTGATCGAGGCCGGCCATCCGTTCCCGGACGAAAACAGCGTGCGTGCCGCCGATCGCGCACTTGAAATCGCGCGCGATCTGGAGGCAGGCGACAGGTTGCTCGTGCTGCTGTCGGGGGGCGGATCGGCCGTGCTGTCGGCGCCCGCGCCTGGCGTGACGCTGGCCGACAAGCAGACGATCACACGCGCGTTGTTGACCAGCGGCGCGACCATCGCCGAGATCAACTGCGTGCGCAAACACCTGTCGCGGATCAAGGGCGGGCGGCTGGCGGTGGCGGCCGGGGCGGCACAGGTAACCACCTGGATCATTTCCGACATCCCCGGAGATGATCCGTCGTTCGTGTCGTCGGGGCCGACCGTTGCCGATGCCACCACGCTCGCTGAAGCGCGCGACATCCTTGCCCGCTACGGCATCGCGACGCCCTCAACGATAGCCGCCGCCCTGGCCGACCCGACCAACGAAACGCCAGACGCCGATGCGCTGGGCCTGGCCGGCTGCGAAACGGTGATCATCGCCAGTGCGCGCGACGCGCTGGCCGCAGCGGCAATGGCGGCGCAGGCACGGGGATGCGACGTCACCAATCTGGGCGACCAGCTTCAGGCAGAGGCAAAGCATCTGGGCGCCAGCCACGCCGCGCTTGCTCGGCGCCTGTCCAATGACGGCCGGCGGCGGCTGATCGTGTCGGGCGGGGAAACCACGGTGACCGTTACCAATCCCAAGGGGCGCGGCGGGCGCAACCTGGAGTATCTGCTGGGCATGGCAATCGCGCTGGACGGGGCGCCAGGCGTCAGCGCGATTGCCTGCGACACCGACGGGATCGACGGCACCGAGGATGCAGCCGGCGCCATGGTCTTGCCGGATACGCTGGTGCGCGCGCGACAACTGGGGCTGGATGCCGCCGCCTATCTGGCGCGCAACGACGCCTATCTTTTCTTCGAACGGCTGGGCGACCTTGTCGTCACCGGGCCGACGCTCACCAACGTCAACGA